>CALGII010000263.1 GCA_937915485.1 uncultured Ignavibacteriota bacterium
CGGAGGGCGATAATCAGTCCCTGTGTATTTTTCCGCGGGAGAGCGAGGCGAATATGCCGAGGAAACAGAGCGCGCTGAACAGTATGAACGCCGCGCGCAGGCTTTGAATGAACAGGGGAATGTTTTCGCGGCTTATCTCCGCTTTGCCGATTATCAATGTGAATATAACAATCACGATTCCCATGCTGAACATCTGTCCTACCATTCTCATCGACGACATAGTCGAGGCGGCGACTCCGTAATAACTCTTTTCGACGGAACTCATTATCGCGTTCGCGTTGGGCGACGAGAACATCGCGAATCCGAACCCGATTACCGCGAGGTTAATTACAATTAGCGCTACGCCCGTGCTTTCGCCGAGAAATATGACCAGGACGAGCCCCGCCGTGAGTATCGCCATTCCGATTGACGAGACTTTTCTCGGTTCGATTCTGTCGGATATCCTTCCCGCGAACGGCGAGAACAATGCCATCAGCAGCGGCTGCGTGATTAGTACGAATCCCGCGTCCTGCGGCGACATTCCTCTGACGTTCTGAAGATAAAGGCTCATTAAAAATCCGATTGCGAACGTGGCGCTGTAGTTTATCAGCGCGGCGAGATTCGAGAAAAGAAAAGTCCTGCTTGCCCTGAAAAGATTCACGTTAAAAACGGGGAATTCTTTCTTCGATTCGAGTTTTATGAAAACGTAAAACGCGGCTAACCCCGTCACCAAGAGCGTGATGCCCGGTATGCCGGGAAGGAACGTGAATCCGAGCATAAGCAGCGTAAGAGAAATCATATAGAAGACGGAGCCGGGCACGTCGAGTTTTTCCTTTTCATTGCCAGTCCATTCCTGCTTCAGGTTAAGCCATATCATCACTGCTGTAATGAAGCACAGCGCGAATACGGTGAAAAAGATGTATCTCCATCCGAAGTGATTTGAAATCAAACCTCCGATAAAAGGACCCGTGGAAAGTCCGACGTAAACGGAAGTCGTATTTATGCCGATTACTCTTCCTCTTTCGCTCGCGGGATACGCGGAAACAATTATCGCGGTCGAAGTCGTGAAAACCATCGCGGAGCCAACGCCCTGAAACAGGCGGAATATCAAAAGCATTACGTCTGAAACCGCGAGACCGCAGAGCAACGAAAAAACCGTAAAAATCGTGAATCCGGTTTTAAAAAATTTCGCGCGCCCGAAAATGTCCGATGCCTTTCCGACGGGAATGAGGAGCACCGCGGTTGTCAGCAGGTACGCCGTCGCCATCCAACTGAGCAGGACAGCGCTCGAATTGAATTCTCTGCCAATCGGAGGAAGGGCTATGTTTATTGCCGAGCCCATGAACGCCATTACGAATG
>CALGII010000264.1 GCA_937915485.1 uncultured Ignavibacteriota bacterium
ACGAGATGTAGCCGTGACTGGAGTTCAGACGTGTGCTCTTCCGATCTAGATAACAATCCGCTTAGCGGGCATGAATCCCGAAGTGATTTTCTTTATAAACTCTTTAAGCATTCCTTCGGCAATTTCAAAATCCGCGATAACCCCGTCTCTCATCGGTCTTATCGTGTTGAGTTCTTTGTGAACCCTTCCCATCATCTTTTTCGCTTCTTCCCCTATCGCGACAATCTTTCTCGACGTAACGTCATAAGTCACTATTGACGGTTCATTAAGAACAATTCCTTTGCCCTTCATGTATATCAGAGTGTTAGCAGTTCCCAGATCGATTGCTATGTCATTCGAGAACATTCCAAAAAACGGCATATCTTCTACCTCTTATTATAAAAAAATTATAAAATTTTACGAATTAAACAATAAATATAACTAAAATAAACATTAAATGAAAAACTGATTAATGTCTGAAATGCCTGTAACCCGTGAATACCATACACATATTTCTCTCATCAGCGGCTTTAATAACTTCATCATCTCTTATTGACCCGCCCGGCTGAACAACGCAAGTCGCTCCGGCATTTGCGGTTTCAATAAGACCGTCGGCGAACGGAAAGTAAGCGTCCGAAGCAACGACGGAATCCTTCAGGTCAAGATTAAACTGTTTCGCTTTCCAGACAGCGAGTTTAGTCGAATCGACTCTCGAGGGCTGGCCGCCTCCGATTCCAAGCGTCTGAAGGTTCTTCACGAACACAACAGCGTTAGATTTTGTATGCTTTACAATCTTGTACGCGAATTCCATGTCTTCCAACTGCTTATTATCGGGTTTTTTCCCTGTTACGTATTTCAGTTCGTCGGTTTTGAATATCACGCTGTCTCTTTCCTGATGAAGCAAGCCGCCTGAAACCGAGCGTAGTTCGGATTTCGTCTTGCCGTATCTGAATTTTAAAAGTCTTCTGTTCTTTTTCTTCATAAGGAGTTCGAGCACTCCTTCGTCAAAATCGGGCGCGAGAAGAATTTCTGTGAAAATCTTATCGACTTCCATTGCGGTATTCATATCGAGAGTCCTGTTGAAGATTACGATTCCTCCGTAAGGAGATACTGTATCCGTCTCAAAGGCTTTTTTAAACGCATCAATGAGAGTATCGCGGACAGCGACTCCGCTGGGATTGCCGTGCTTGATTATCGCGGCGGCAGGCTTTCCGTCTTTAAATTCTTCGATTATTGAGTGCGCCGCGTCAACGTCGAGAAGATTATTGTAAGAGAGTTCCTTGCCGTGCAGGACTTCGAAAAGTTCGTCGAAATTCGTTTTTTCGAAGAACGCTTTCTGATGGGGGTTCTCTCCGTACCTGAGACCGCTTTCGCCGCCTGTAATTTTAATAAAATAATTTTTTATGTCTCCGTCGTATTCCTCTATGAGTTGAAACGCTTCGAACGCCAGTAATGTCGAAAACTTTTCTGAGATTATTCCATCACCCCGGTCGAACTCCTCAAGATATTTTTCATACTGGCTGTTTTTTACGAGCACGCTCGTCGACGAATAATTCTTCGCCGCCGCCCTGATGAGGCTAACTCCGCCGATATCAATCTGCTCAATAGCGTCTTCACGGCTTACATCAGGTTTCGCGACAGTTTCGGCGAAGGGATAAAGTGTTACCACGACAAGATCGAAAAGTTTGAGTCCGTGTTCGCTGACTTGCTTCATGTGCCCGGGATTGTTCTTCATAGCGAGTATTCCGGAGAACACAGCGGGATGAAGCGTCTTTACTCTTCCGTCGAGGACTTCCGGAAAAGACGTGATGCTTTCCACGCTCGTAACGGGAATGTTTCTTTCCTTCAAGAACCTGTACGTGCCTCCCGTCGAAACTATTTCAAAGTTTCTCTTCACCAGTTGTTTCGCAAAATCTTCAAGACCGTCCTTGTAGTAAACGCTTATTAAGGCTGTTTTTTTACTCATCGAGCGCTATCTCCCCTTCTTCGATTTTTTTTATTATGTAAGGATAATACCTGTGTTCAAGTTTCAGAATTTTTTTCTGCAATATGAATTCGTCATCGTTTTCATCGACATTAACGCTCCGCTGAAACAGGATTCTGCCCCTGTCGTATTCTTCGTCAATAAGGTGTATCGTGAGTCCGGAAACTTTCGTTTTCGAACTGATGACTGCCTTGTGAACGTTAATGCCGTACATTCCCTGTCCGCCGAATAACGGCAGGAGAGCGGGATGGATGTTAAGAATTCTGTTTCTGTACTCTTTTAAGACAAGCGGTTCAATCTTTTTCATGTATCCGGCAAGGACAATCAAATCTATATTGTATTCTCTGAGTTTGTTCAGAAATATTTTTTGATAATCATCTTCGCTAACATCGTGAAAAACTTTTCTGCTAATATGCATAAAGTCTATGCCAAATTCTTTTGCTATTTGCACTGCGCCGCAATTAGAATTATTCGTAATCAGGAGTTTTATACCGGAATGAATAAAGTTATTCCGCCTTGCTTCGAGAATGGCACGGAAATTCGAACCGCCGCCGGATGCAAATACACAAATATTCAATTCATACGCTTGTTTTACAAAAATAGGAAAAAACAATTGAAAATTAAAGAAAATACGTTCATAATCATTAATTTTATTACAATTTTTAGAAAAATCACGTAAAAAAGTATATATTGAATAAACTTATAATAATCAAAATCTTGCGCTTATTCCGAGAGTCGGCAGTATTGGAATCATACCTGTGATTTTTCTTTTTATTGTCAAGTCGCTTGAGATGGAATTAGAGTATGATAACACGTTCTTTCTGTTGTAAACATTAATCACGTCAAGATAAAAGGACCAGTCGGCTCCCCAGAATTTAGTGTACGCGGAAAGCCTTAAGTCGAGCCTGTGATACGCGGGCTTTCTATCAGAAAATCTGTTTTCATCCGAACCGTAATCCAGATTGAATATAACCTGATTGGTGAACGGATTGACGACGAGCGAATCGAATGCAATCCGGGGAGTAACTCCTACAGGAGGAGTAAAAGGAAAGTTCGTTGAATAATTCCATCTCACTCCGAGTTCAAGCCACCGATTAATTCTGTAATTCAACACAATGTTTATGTTGTGAGTCTGGTCGAACCTAAACAGGTTTTCAAGATTGTAGCGCTGACGTACGGCGTGAGAGTAAGAATAATTCACCCACCCGTAGAATTTTGTATCAGGACCCGTGTATTTTTTTTCGAGACTTATCTCAAAGCCGTATGCATTGCCTGTTCCGTTGTTAGTCGGTATCGCGGTAAGCGAATCGAAAGGAAGTTTTTCAGACGAGCGCACCCAGTTAGCGGGATTCTTTTTGTATTCGGGGTCGGTATTGTTCGGGTCAATGAGAAAATACTGATATCTATATCCGGTTAGTTTCTGCTGCACGATAAGGTTGTCGAATATTTTATAATACCCTTCCACTTTCAGCAGCCAGAAATTGTCAAGCCATCTGTCGAGTCCGAGTATGAAATGGACTGAACGTTCTGCTTTCAGGTCATTGACCTGCGGGCTCGTAAAATCGTAAAATGTCTGGTTATCGATGAATTTTTCATAACCCGGAGACTGATAATACAGACCGACGGATGCGCGGAGAGTTGTAATCGGATTAAAGGCATAACCTACATTGAATCTTGGCGATAAATATATTTTCTTAAGGAACGAATAATAATCGACTCTGAGGGAAGGCTGATAAAAGAAACGCTTTCCAATTTCAAAGCGGGCGAGTCCGTAGGCGCTGCCGCGGTAATTGTCCTTTCCCTGTATTTCGAAATCCTCGAGCAGCGCCGCCGCGTTAGGGAATGACCTGATGAACGCCTTGAAATTTTCGTCGAGATCGAGAGCATATGACAGGTCGTTTCGTATCACGTCAATCGCACCACCGAATTCGTATTTGTTTGCACCGCGCACGAGAACGGACCTGTTACCGAGGGAGAATTTTCTGAACGCGTACCTGGATTTAAAATCAAATCCGAGCAAGGCGCCGATAGCTTTAAGACTGTCTCTTTGACCGAGAGTCAGGTTTTCCTTGTCGATTAAGGGATCGATAATATCTCCGTCGAAATTATTGTCGCCGCTGTTTCTGTACCACGATAAAGTAGTCTTCGAGAGGAATCCGGGGTTGGGATTGTAATGCCAGCCGAGGGATACGACATTGTTAGTAGTAACGTCGTCAACGTTAACGCTGTCAGGATTCGTTCTTCCGCTGCCCGATATTATGTCAACGCCGTCTCTTGAAAAAATACCATTCACTACGAATTTATGTTTGTTGAATGGACCGAAGGCGAGTTTGACCTGAATGTCTTCGAATGAAGGGAACGAGGAATCGTCGGTAATCAAACCTGAACTCTTCGCGAACGGTCCGAGTATAAGGTCGTAGTAAGTTCTTCTTGAAGACACTATCCACGAACCCGGTATGCGCAACGGATTCTTTCCGTGAAAAATCACGTTCGCGCTCGCGATGTTGATGTTTGAAATCATTCCGAAACTTTTTTCCGTCGTACCTTCCCTGTTCGTTACGTCGAGAACGGCGGACAGCCTGTCACCGTACTTTGCGGGGAACCCCCCGGTAATAAGGTTAATGTCGCTCAGAGTTTCGGGATTGAACATGCTTACGAGTCCGTACAGCCTGTAAGGATTGAATATCTCGACTTCATCCATTACGATAAGGTTCTGGTCAGGTCCCGAGCCTCTTATCACGAGTTGAGATGTGAAATCGTTCGGCGATGTGACTCCGGGCAGCGATTTAAGAGAACGCATAACGTCTTCGAGACCTCCCGGCAGCACTTTGATACTTAAAGGCGGAAGATTGAACCAACTAGTCCGGAGATCGTTCTGGCTTTGTCTCTGGTTGCCAATAACCTCAATCTCATCAAGCGAAAACAGTTTTTCCGTTAATGTTATGTTTATCGTCTCATTCTTAATCATCTCAAGATTATCTTCCTCGAAAATCATATACCCGTAAAGGAATGCTGAAAGTTTGTAAACGCCCTTTTGCAGGTTTATAGAGTAAGCGCCTGAATTATCTGTCTTTCCGCTATAAACATCCTGCGATTTCTTATTCAGAACCGAAACGTTCACACCTTCAAGTTTCCTGTCTTTCTGGTTTACTACTGATCCCTTTACGGTAACTATCATAGTATCGTTTTGAGGAAGAGCCAAGTCGGAGAAAAACAGAAGCGATATTATCAGTATTGCAAATTTCTTCAAACTTTTATTGTATATTTGTTTTCGTATAAATGACAGAAGACGTAATGCCCGTCCGTTCCGTGCCTGCCGGGATAATTTAGAATACATTCTTCAAGTACATCCGGGCATCTCGTGCTAAACGGGCATCCTGCCGGAAGATTCGCGGGATTCGGGATCTCGCCTTCCGGGGCTTCTCTCCCAGTTCGTGCGCCAGGTTCTGTACCCGGCACCGCATTTAAAAGGCTCTTTGTATAAGGGTGATACGGAGAATCAAACAGATTGTTTTTCGACGAATATTCAACTATGGAACCGAGATACATCACCGCAACATCATCTGATATGTGCCTGACGACCGACAAATCGTGAGAGATAAACAGATACGTTAAACCTAACTCCGACTGAAGTTCCTTCAGCAGATTAATAATCTGCGACTGAATTGAAACGTCAAGCGCGGATACAGGCTCGTCGCAGACAATAAATTCCGGTTCGACGGCGAGCGCTCTGGCTATCGCGATTCGCTGTCTCTGACCGCCGGAAAACTCGTGCGGATATTTATTGATGCTGCTTGCCGGCATTCCGGTAACGCTTAACAGATCGCGGCATCTTTTTTCCGTGCCGTTATACCCGGCCGACGTATGGAATTTTATTATTTCTCTGAGCGTATCACCTACAGTCATTCGCGGATTAAGCGAGGAATACGGGTCCTGAAAAATAATCTGGAAATTCTTCCTGAACTTTTTCGTTTCGTCAGAGTTGAATTTCAGTATATCCGTACCTTTATATAATATCTGTCCTCCATCCGGTTCAATCAATCTTAATAAACATCTTCCAAGCGTTGACTTTCCGCAGCCGGATTCTCCAACGAGTCCAAGCGTCTTTCCCTTATTTATGTCAAACGAGACTCCGTTCACCGCCTTCAGAAGCGCATTTGATTTCGAAAACAATCCCGAGCCCGAATAAAATTCCTTTCTGAGGTTTTTTATTGAGATATACTTTTCTTCCATTTATAAAATTAAATAAAATCCGGTATCTAAACAACGCAACAAGATTAATAGTTATCCATACTATTATTGTACGAACAATCAGATTTATGAAGCAAATGCTAAGATTGATTGAAATCCTGAAGGGACAGTTTAGATTTCGATATTAATTTATTTTTGATTTTGCTATTTTGTTAAAACACATATATGCAGTTTACATCACTCAGTTTCGCCGTATTTTTTTTAATAATTTTGTTTGGCGGTACATTTCTGCGAAACAGATTCAGGATTTTTTTCTACTCGCAGCCAGCGTTTTGTTCGCATTGTTTATTTCTGGTTTCTTCTTTATCACATTCCTGGCATATCTTATAATCTTTTCCGTATTTAACCTCATACTGGTAAGGTTTAAGGAACAAGTTGGGAGAAAGATTTTTTTTGCATTCGTTATTGTATTTTTAGTGCTTATTCTGGCCTTGTTTAAATACTCTTCTTTTCTAACATCAGGTATTAATTTACTTGCCGATTCGGGTTTTTCCTCGACTATAAGCAGATTTACTCCGTTAGGCATCTCCTATATAACTTTCCAATTAATTTCATACTTCGCGGATGTAAACAGCAAAAGAATCGAACCCGAAAAGAGCACGATAAATTTTCTTCTCTATATTTTATATTTCCCAAAATTACTGTCAGGGCCTATTGAACGAGGGGCGTCCTTTTTGCATCAGTTGAAGCATACATATAATTTTGATTACAAAATATTTCTGAACGGGCTTAAAATCTTTATCTGGGGTTTTTTTCTAAAATCGGTTATTGCAGACAGGCTAATTGAGTCTGTTGACAAAGTGTTTTTCTCTCCTTCTGATTTCTCGTCTTTTCAGGTCTTCATATCGGCAATTTTTTTTACGATTCAATTATACACAGATTTCGCCGGATATACTTTTATGGCTCTTGGAACATCGGCCATGCTTGGCATTAAACTTACAAACAATTTCCGCGCTCCTTTTTTCTCGAAATCCATCAGCGAATTCTGGACAAGGTGGCACATCACACTATCATCATGGTTAAGAGATTATATTTTTCTTCCTTTGTCGATTAAGATGAGCAGAACGTTTGAGAATCGCAACAATTTTCTCAATAACGAGAATTTTATTTATGCATTTGCTTCTATCGTTACAATGTCAATTTGCGGATTATGGCACGGAACGAAGATAACTATGCTTCTATGGGGAGTCTTACATGGTTTGTTTCTATCAATAGGATTCATCACTAAAAAACAGCGGAAGAAAATTGTTAAAAAACTGTTTAAAGATAAAAATAATCCAGCCCTGAAGATATTTCGAACGATACTTGTTCTTACCCTGATTATATTTTCATTCGTATTTTTCAGGTCGGATACACCTGATAAAGCATTTTCAGTAATTCACTCAATATTCAGACCCTGGACATCATTCGATTTATCAGGTTTATTCTTTATAGGCGTGGACACATACATTGCTTTGACAACAATTGCTTTCATGATCATTGTCGAGACGATATATTATCGTAGAAATTTATCCGACGGGAGTTATGAAATACATAATACACTTAACATACCGGTAATAATACTTTTGATTATCCTAATAACATTGTTCGGAAAATTCGGCGCCACTGATTTTATTTATTTTAAATTTTGAAGTTGAACAGATTATTGAAGATATTAATTGCAGCATCCGGAATTCTTGCTATAGCAACCGCATGCATAGTACACTTGAAACAACTTCCTGAAGCAATGCTTGACCAAGCATTGCTTGAAAACAGGAAACGGCACACATACGGAGACCTTTATTATATGTGCAGAGCGGACCATTTCAAGGCGCAACTTCCTGAACTCACGACATACGAGTTCCAGAATAATCCCGATATCAATTCAAAAGATAGCCGGATTATGATTTTTGGCGATAGTTTTTTTGGAAACTCGCGTTGTGGCAAGACCATTCCTGAAATCATTTCCGATTCTTTGAATACAAATATCTATTTCATATATGAAGTAAATCCGTTGAATATCCTGTCGAATAAATACGTAAAAGGAGCGGCAAAGGTACTCCTGCTTGAGATGATAGAGCGCAGAGTACAGGCTGTTTTCAGCAACACGGTTTCTGTTAAAAAGCAGTCAGCAATATCCATCGCAAGAATTAACAGCATACTTCAAGGAGAAGCGAAAGACGATTATTATCTGTACCTTCTGAAAGAAGGAAGAATAACCGGCAGTATTTATTCCCGGATAATGTCGTTTAAGTTTGATGCTTTCGGACTGATTTCCGATGAAACTCCGGTTTACAGAACGAATCCCGACTGGCTTTTTTATTATCAGGATGTTAAAGGTACTTCGGGTTTCTATTATGAATACAGTGACTCAAAAATTTCAATATTGGCTGAAAATATAAAAAAATTGGAACAATCACTTTATAATGATTATAACCTGAAGTTGCTCTTTCTCATCATTCCCAACAAATACACTCTTTACCATAAATTTATCAACGAGGATAAGTACAACGATTTCATACCGAGATTGAATTCCGAACTCGGTAAGAAAGGCGTTGAGACAGTAAACGTCTACGACGCGTTTAAATCATCTGAGGAGATTCTTTACTATCCCACCGACACGCACTGGAATGAGAAAGGGATGAAGATAGCGCTCAAACTAATTCTTGAAAAAATCAGAAGTCTCGAAAAAGCGATGTAGAAAAGTTAAAGCAATCCGGAATTTCTCTTTCTCCAGACCGGCATTACATTTTCATTCGCGAGTAACAAGTTGACTTCACTTTTTTTCAGACAAACGGGACAAACGAGTCTGTCAAATCCATAATCCTCAAAAATAATATCGCTCGTGTATTCATTTCCGCAGAAACTGCATTTGCATGATTCGGGCAATTTTACAGGCGGGCTTATTTCATAAGGTTTTGAATACTTCGCGACGCCGGTTTTTTCGTAAAAGGAGGAGATTTTTTTCTCCGCGCAGCCGGAACAAACAGGAATCTGGTATTTATCAAGTGATTTCTCGTCTGCTTTAAGTTCACCGCAAAAAAAGCAGTGCATAACAGGAGCGCGTTTAACCGAAATCGTAATCGATTGAGCTCCCAATGCTGATAGAAATGAACTTTCAAATCTGTTGGAAAAATTATAGCCGAATTTCCCATTTCCAATATACTTATCGGTAAAGCGGCCGAGTTCGCAGAATACAAACATCAGGTCAGCGCCTCTGCTTATCCGTACGTCAAAACCCGCTTCTCTAACGAACCTGCTGAGTTTTTTCGGCCTGTACCAGTATTGAAAGAACGGCGATTCCTTTTTTTTATAAAGAATCAACTTTTTTACAATATTCTTGATGGCAGATATAAAATCCCTGTACAATATATAAAACGATTTAGACGGAGTAGAGATAATTGCTATGCCGCCCGGGCGAAGAACCCGGTACGCCTCCTCCAGAGCGGCTTTCGGACCTTCGATGAAATGCTCGACGACACCGAGCGATATGTATCCGCTCAGGGAGTTATCGGGATAATCAAGATTTAAAATATTACCCTTGATGAACCGTGTATCGAAACCGTTTTCATCTTTCCACTTGTTCAGACTTTCGATTACCGGTTCGGAAAAATCGACGCCCTCGATGTCTACACCCATTCTCGAGAAATAGAAGACATACCTGCCGAGACCGCTGCCGGCTTCAATTGTCTTACCGAACCTCGGAGTAAATTTTGAAATCCACTGCCTGAGCCCGAAATAATCCCACATCCGTATCTCGGAAACGGGTGTCAGATTATCCCATTCCTTCGTCCAGACGTGCTCGCTTTGTCCTATGCTTTTAACCATTTTTAAAAATCGTAAAAATTTAGTTTATTTGAAACTGTAAAAATTCTTGAATCGATGATTACGACCGCAATATTCGCATTTTTTCTTTTCATTAAACCATTAAAACACTTATATTTAATATTTGCAATTCAAGAGGGCGCCATGAAAGAGAGATTCACAACAATTTTCATTGTAAGCAGCGACAACCGTGACACTAACTTCTACACTGTAAATACCAAGCACGTTGAACGGTTCAGGACATATTTGACCACTTCAGCAGTTACGCTTACGGCAATAGTAATCACCTGCCTTGTTTTGTTCTTTCTGATTTCTTCCGCCAGATACGAAATAGGAACTCTTAACGAAAGGATATTTTCGCTCAAGAACGATTTAAAACTTCTCGACAGCCTCGAAATAAAGAAGAAGGTAAACGAGATTGAAAACAACATTAATGATATAAACAAGTACCTGAACGAAAGAGGCATATTCAAGCAGGAAAACGCGGGCGGTCCGGAAGACGCATCAGGAGTATTGGACATCTCCGTTTACAATTATTATCAGGATAAAACCGATTTGATACTTAAGTCAATAAAGAACGTTCCGATAGGAAATCCCCACGTAGGTGAATTCAAATCTTTTTTCGGATACCGTTCAAATCCTTTCAGCGGACGCGGTTCGGAGTTTCACAAAGGGCTTGACATAAAAGGCGAAACCGGAAATCCCGTGAGATGCACAGCATCAGGCACGGTAGAGAAAGCGGACTATGACGGAGGTTACGGGAAATGCGTGGTAATAAATCACGGCAACGGATTGAAATCGATTTACGGTCATCTTTCGGAAATCAAAGTAAAGAACGGCGATACGGTTACCGCGGGCGAACTGATAGGACTCGTGGGTTCGACGGGCAGGTCGACGGGACCGCACCTGCACTATGAAATCAGGTACAAAGAAGAAAGCGTGAATCCTCAACTATTTTTAAATTTAAAAAATTAGTCAGACATGTTCGGTAAAAAGGAAAATGAATCGAAAACGGCTGAAAGCAACAATCAACAGTTCCGTTCGGCTCCCGCCCAGATCAGGACGCTAATAAGCGAAGGGTGCAAGTTTGAAGGCAATCTTTTTTCTCCTGCCTACACCAGAATTGACGGCATCGTAAGAGGCAATCTTTCGGGTGAAAGCGGACTTATTATCGGTGATAAGGGTTCTATAGAAGGAGACATAGCCTCCATCGAAGTATCGGTTTACGGACTTGTAAAGGGCAACATAAAAGCCCATAAACTTGAGGTTAAGAAAGGCGGCAAGATTTACGGGGATATAGTCGTAGATCACCTGGTGATGGAACACGGCGCAGTGTTTATCGGACATTGCAAGATGAACGAGGCATCCGCGGTCAACAGCACGGAAGAGGCGTTCGACCTGCCGGAAGAAAATAAAAAATGACTGCCGAATTAAATTTCTCTCGTTTTGATTTTCGATATAATTAAAGAAATATCATCGGTTGCAGGATACCTCTGGGAAAAGGGATGGGCGGAAAGAAACGCAGGTAATTTATCCGTGAACGTAACGGAATTTGTACACATTCCTGAAGTGAAATTATACTCTTTTAAACTCGGGATGAAAATCCCTTCTCTTGCCAACTGTGTTTTGCTTGTTTCATCCTCAGGGTCAAGGATGAGAGACATGAAGAGGTCACCATTGAATCACCTCATTTTCCTTGTATTCGACAAGGAAGGCGGCTCTTTTTCAAAGTACAAACTAAACAGCAGGCGGCATTATTTTATTACCGAAGACATTCCAAGTTCGGAACTGCCCGTTCATCTTTTCATTCACGGATTCATTAAAAAGAAAAATCCCGGACTCAAATCAGTACTGCATACTCATCCAACGGAATTAATCTCGTTATCACACCGCAAGGAATGCTCGAATGAAAAAAGGATGAACAGGATGCTTGCTTCCGCACACGCTGAATTCAAACTATTCTTTCCCAGAGGTCTTGGACTTATAAAGGAGCAGGAATCGGGGAACACCCGAATTGCGGCTGAGACAATCAAGTCACTCGAGGCACATAATCCGGTCCTTTGGAAAAAGCACGGAGTCATTTCCGTATCCGACAAAATCGAAAACGCATTCGACCTGATTGACATCGCAAACAAAGCCGCAAAAATCTTCCTGCTGGCAGGGCAGAATTCATTTTCAAGATAACGGTTGTTCCCGGACATTTATTATATCATACTGATTCTATTTATTACCCGATATTTTTTTCGTATATTTTTATAAATCATTACTGTATTAATTCATCGTAACAATGACACAACAGGAAGTACTTGAGATATTCAGAATGACGGGAGCATTGCTCGAAGGTCATTTCATATTAACCTCGGGTTTCCACAGCCCGCATTATTTCCAATGCGCGAAGGTACTCCAATACCCGAAATACCTTACGGAATTATCCGGGGTAATTGCGGATTATTTCAAGGACGATGATATTGACGTCGTGCTAAGCCCGGCAATCGGCGGTATTGTTCTTGGAACGGAGATCGGACGCCTGCTCAATGCAAGGACAATATTCGCCGAGAGAGAGAACAACAAACTGACTCTCAGGCGTGGATTCTGCCTGTCCAAAGGGCTAAAGGTACTTGCAGTCGAAGACGTTGTTACAACAGGCGGAAGCGTTTTTGAACTGATTGATATAATAAAAAAAGCAGATTGCATTCCTGCAGGCGTAGGTTTTATTATTGACAGAAGCGGCGGAGTAGATTTTAAAACGAAGCAGATGTCGCTCGCTAAGTTTGAAGTCGTCAAGTTTCCTGCAACAGATGTTCCCGATTGGCTTGAAAACATACCTGTAACGAAACCCGGCAGCAGAAAATCGTAATGACATTTTTTATAGATTCTCTTCTTAAATTTTGCCGGTTATTTCCTTTCAATATCAATTTTTATCTGTCTCTTTTTGAATCAGATTAATGAAAACAGATTAGTCTTTTTTCATTATTAAAAAGTCTAAATTTCCGCATAAAATGAGCCGTTCAGGCGATTTTTTATTTCATTTTGTTTCGTGCATTTACTTGCTATATTTGTAGTATTGTTATGAACCCTTCGATACAAAATCTACATATTGTATATAGAAAAAGTAACTGCAACTCATGTTCTGGTTATAGGCAACTCGAAGGAATTTCATTTCTAATTTTTAATAAAATTTTCTCGATTACCGCACAATGAAAAAGAAATTATTAATCAGAGACCTGACTTTAAGAGACGGACAGCAATCATCGTTCGCGACAAGAATGACACAAAAGCAGATAGACAAGGTTCTCCCGCATTATAAGGAAGCAGGATTCTATGCCGCAGAAGTCTGGGGCGGAGCGGTCCCGGACTCAATAATGCGTTACCTTAACGAAGATCCCTGGGACAGGCTTGAAAAAATAAAAGAAGGATTCGGGGGAAAGACAAAACTCACCGCGCTATCCAGAGGCAGGAACATGTTCGGTTACTCGCCGTATCCCGAGGATGTTCTTGAGGGATTCAACAGACTGGCAGTAAAGGGCGGAATAGACATCATGCGAATTTTCGACGCGCTGAACGACCTTGACAACATGCAGACCACAATTGATTATGTAAAAGCGAGCGGCGGACTCGCCGACTGCGCTGTGTGTTACACTGTTGATCCGCATTTTACGTTTGCAGACAGGATGAAGGGTATGATTTCCGGGAAGAAAGTCCCGCACAAGATATTCACAGTTGATTATTTCGTCGAGAAATGCAAGAAACTGGAAAGTATGGGCGCCGACATTATTTCAATCAAGGATATGGCAGGACTTATTCCTCCGGGTGTAGCGTCGCCCCTTACCAAGAGATTGAAAAGCGAAATAAAAATTCCCATTGACCTGCATACGCACTGCACTCCGGGCTACGGACTTGCCTGCGTACTCGTCGCAATCGTAAACGGGGTCGACATAGTCGACACAGTAATAGGAAATTTCGCAGGAGGTCCGGCTGCTCCCGCGTTCGAACTCGTACAGATTTTCTGCGATAAACTTGGAATTGATACGGGCGTTAATCTCGAACAGGTGACAAAAATAAACCGCGACCTTTTCCACATAAGAAAAGAACTCGACAAATTCGACGAGATGAAAAAATTCCCTGAGGATATAGATATCGCGAACTATACACTTGAGAATGATATAAACGCGCTTTTCGACAAGGCGATTGACGCCGCGAAGAACGACAGGATAGAAGAAACCACAGCGCTCTGTCAGGAGATCGAGAAGGCATATAACTTCTGCGCGCCGGACGAAATCGTAAAGGCAGCGCAGATTCCGGGTGGAATGTATACTAACATGCTGGCGCAGTTGAAGCAGTTGAAACTCGACCATCTGCTCGAGAAAGTTCTAAGAACCGTACCGCGCGTGAGGCTTGATTCGGGTCTTCCTCCGCTCGTAACTCCTACGAGCCAGATAGTAGGCGTGCAGGCAGTTTACTGCGTTGTATCCGAAAACAAAGGCGATGAATTTTACAGCAACACATCGACACAGTTCGTGAATCTGGTTAAGGGAGTTTACGGCAAGACACCTTATCCGGTCGACCCTGATTTCAGGGAGAAAATCTGCGGGATAAGGGAAGAAATCCCCTACGATGTTTCCCAATATAAGAAGCAGGAAAATCCGACTTTGCCCGAGTTCGAGGATGTCAGGCTGGCAAAGAACGAAAAGGAAGAACTGCTTCTCGAACTCTTCCCTGCCGTCGCCGCCGGATTCCTGAAAAACAAGCGTGAGGTTGAATACAAGAAAATGCTCGCGGAGATTCAAGCAGTGGAAGAGATTGAGATAAGGAAGATTCACGAGGAAGCGGAGAAATACAATCAACTTACAACTGACGAAAAGAAGGCAATTCTTCTCGAAGGTCTCTACAATAACTGGTAAAGAAATAATTACAATATAAAATTGATAAATTTTAAACATTAATGGAGTAATAATGTCAATACATGATAAAATCAAGGAACTGACCGAACTTCGGGACGAAGCGAGGCTTGGAGGCGGCGAGAAGAGGATTAAAGCCCAGCACAGAAAAGGCAAACTTACGGCGCGCGAGAGAATCGACCTGTTGCTTGATGACGGAAGTTTCGAAGAATTCGACATGTTTGTATCCCACAGATGCATAGATTTCGGACTCGAAGAGGAATCATATCTTTCTGACGGTGTTGTAACGGGCTACGGCACTATTGACGGCAGGCTCGTATACGTTTTTTCACAGGACTTTACGGTTTTCGGAGGCTCATTATCCGAAATGTATGCGCAGAAAATCTGCAAAGTAATGGATATGGCGACTAAGGTTGGCGCACCTGTCATCGGAATTAACGATAGCGGCGGCGCAAGGATTCAGGAAGGTGTTAAATCCCTTGGCGGTTACGCGGAAATATTTCAGCGAAACGTACTCGCGTCCGGAGTAATTCCGCAGATTTCAGCCGTGTTCGGACCGTGCGCGGGAGGCGCAGTTTATTCCCCCGCATTGACTGATTTTATCATCATGTCGAAGCAAACGGGTTACATGTTCATAACGGGACCTAAAGTTGTTAAGACTGTTACCGGAGAATCCGTGACTGACGAAGAACTCGGAGGCGCGTATATTCACAGCACAAAATCGGGTGTTTCGCATTTCACTGTCAATAACGAAGAGGAAGGAATTTTACTTATAAGAAAACTCCTTTCATATCTTCCCCAGAATAATCTCGAAGATCCGCCTCTATATCCGTGTACTGATCCGATAGACAGGGTTGAGGTTTCGCTCAACGATGTAATACCGGACAACGCGAATAAACCTTACGACATAATCGACGTTATAGATTCTATCGTTGACGACGGAGAATTTCTCGAAGTTCAATCAGGATACGCGCAGAACATCGTAACCGGTTTTTCAAGGATGAACGGAATGCCCGTCGGCATAGTCGGGAACCAGCCCAAATATCTCGCCGGCGTGCTCGACATAAACGCATCCAGGAAAGCAGCAAGGTTTGTAAGATTCTGCGACGCGTTCAATATCCCGATACTCACGCTAGTAGACGTTCCCGGTTATCTTCCAGGAACGGCTCAGGAATACGGCGGCATAATACTTCACGGCGCTAAACTTTTATATGCTTATGCCGAGGCGACCGTACCTAAAATTACAATCATTCTCAGGAAGGCATACGGCGGCGCGTACGACGTAATGGGTTCCAAGCATTTGAGAGGAGACATAAACTATGCCTGGCCGTCCGCAGAAATATCAGTGATGGGTCCTAAAGGAGCGATAGAGGTTCTCTATTTCAAGGAACTGAAGGAAATAGCGGATGAAAAAGAGAAAGTAAAATTCATCGCAGCAAAGGAACAGGAATACAGGGAAAAATTCGCGACACCTTACGAAGCGGCGAAATACGGATACATCGACGACGTCATTCTTCCGAGTAATACTCGTTTCAGAGTCATAAGAGCGCTTCAGTCGCTTGCGACAAAGAAAGCGACCAATCCGTCTAAGAAACACTCAAACATACCTTTATAGGAGACTGAATGATGGCATTATTAAAGAGAAATACGAAGAAAAAAACAGAGGCAACAAAGCCCGCTCCTAAAGCCCAGACGAAGAAAAACGTTCAGGAAGATGAAATATTTGCGGCAATCGCAACTGCGATAGCGGCGTATTCACAGGGTTCTTACGAGCAGATAGATTCGAAAATGACAATAAAAAGAATCGACAGGCCTTACTCTCCGTGGAGTTCAAAAATTTACATGATGAGAAAATGGCCCCGTTAAACAATAAAGATAAAACAAAATGAAAAATTTTAAACTTACAATAAATAATAACAATTACGAAGTAAACGTATTAAGTTACGAAAGCAATAAAGCAAAGATCGAAGTTAACGGGAAGGCATACGAGGTATTGATAGACCATTCCGGAGAAGTGTCGAAAACACCGACACTCGTTAGGCAGCAGAGCCAGCCTTCAACCGATACGTCGAAAGCAAACGCGCTCACAAGCAGCCCGACTGAGAAAAAAGGCGCAGGCGTAATTAAATCCCCGCTGCCCGGCACGATAATAAAAGTATTTGTCAAGGTCGGCGACGAAGTTAAAGTCGGCACTAACCTTCTGACGTGGGAAGCCATGAAGATGGAAAACAATCTCACTTCAGACAGAGAAGGAAAGGTTAAAGTCGTAAAGGTGAAGCCCGGGGATAACATTCTCGAGGGCGACGTTCTAATTGAAATAGAATAAACAAGAAGCGAATTTTTATAAGGCGGGTTCAAACAAGGATCCGCTTTTTTTATAGCCAATTATAGATTTGTAATTATGCGTTCAATTTGATATTTTACACAATCTTTTATTGAACTTTTTTATTGTATGAAATTCAAAATTACTTTTGTTGTTCTATTTCTACTCCTGCCGGTAATTTCAATGACGCAGACCATAGAACCCGATTATTCGAAATTGTTCTCGCGCGTGACTCCTCCGGCAAATTTAAACCCGACGCCGCTCGGTACATCCAGTATAATCACGACATCAGCGGACGGTTACGACAATATTTACCTCGGTACGGATTTCGGCGAACCGCACGTAGCCATAAACCCGACGGACCCTCTGAATGCCGCGACGGCTTATAATATTAATACCGGATACTATGTAACTTTGAACGGGCTCGACTGGACAAAGATAGGAGTATCCTTTCCGAGCAGTTCGGCAATCGGCGATCCTGTTCTCTCTTATGACAGTCTTGGAAATCTATACTACCTTCAGATGTACCAGATAGGAAGTCTTTACGGAGCATGGGTTACAAAATCGACTAATAAGGGTGTTTCGTTCCTAACACCGGTATCGGCATATTCTTTTAATAACGGACTCGGCGATAAGCCGTGGATGACCTGCGACCAGACGGCGGGGCCTTATTCAAACAACATATACGTCGGTTGGAGACAGTTCGGAGCCTCGGGGATGAGGTTTGTTAGAAGCACGAACGGCGGCCAGTCGTACACATCGCCTCTATCGTTTGCAGGAGATCAGGGAGCTTACGTAAGCGTAGGCGCGAACGGAAACATTTCCGGGGGCTGTGTTTATTTGGCCTGCACATATCAGGGAGCGATAAGAGTTTATAAGTCAACGGATGGCGGCGCTACATTCGGCTCCGCAGTAAACGCAATAATCTCAATCTCAGGTCCGGGTACAATTTGCGCCGGAAGATTTACGGTGAAGAACTGCATTAGAACGGATTACTTTCCGAGAATGGCAGCGGACAACAGTTTTACTTCGACACGCGGCTACGTCTACATAACATACGCGGCTAATCCCGGTACAAGCGATAAGGCCGACATATACATGGTTCGCTCAACGAACTACGGCGCGAACTGGACATTACCGGTAAGAATAAACGACGACGCAACAACTACTGACCAGTGGATGCCGTGCATAACGTCCGATAAAAAGACAGGGCGCGTGTACATTACCTGGTTCGATTCAAGAAATGACCCGTCGGGAAATCTGCTTACCGAAATGTGGGGAACCCATTCCACGAACGGCGGGGCAAGTTTTGTTCCGAACTACAGAGTATCGGACGCGCAGTTCAATCCGAATACAATGGCAGTCGGACAACCCGGCGGAGAGAAATACATGGGGGATTACATAGGCAATTCTTCCGTAACAGGCAATACATCATTAAATTCTTACATGGATTCGAGATTCAATTCTTTCGGCAGTTTCGTTTCATATGGTCCCGACTTCGCTCTTAAAACAAATTTAACGCAATCGTATCTGAACAACAACGACAGCGTAAGCATGACAATTGTAATCCCGGGAGTAAGAGGCGGATTCAATGAAAGAGTAAAGTTCACACTTTCACTCGATACCTTGCCGTCATCCGGGTCAATTCAATTCAGTTTTGCAAACGGCAAGGACAGCATTAGCGCTTTCCCCGATTCAGTCATAGTAAAAGCAAAAACCGTAGGAAACGTTACTCCGAGAGCATACAGGCTTAACGTAGTCGCTTCCGCAAAATCAATCCTGCCGGTTCACAGGAGAACTTTAACGCTCATCGTTAATTCATCATATCTCAATGTAGGCACTAACAGGGAAACCATCTGCGATTTCACGGTGAACGGAACAACTTACAATTCGAGACAGAACCTTCTGATATCTAACGGAAGTTCAGTAACACTCAAAGCGCTGGGTCCAAAGTTAGCAGGCGGAACGATGTACATATACCGTAACTGGAGCAACAACGGCGACACGTCGCAGACAATTACCGTGAACTCTCCGATGACATTGACCGCGTTTTACAGGACCGCATACAAACTAAATTTAAGTTCAACAATAGGAAATACTTACGGCGGTAACATATATTATGATTCCGCCGCGAGTTTTAATTTCGGAGTTACCGGGAAATTCGTGAATTACAACGGGCAGTTGTATCGATTCCGCGGCTGGACAGGTTCAGGGACAGGAGCATATACCAGTCCCGACAGTACAGGGAATGACACAGCGGTTACATTCTTCATGAAAAACTCAATCGCGGAATTTGCAAGATGGGAGCAAGTCGTAGGGATTAAAAATATAAGTTCGGAAATTCCCGAAGAGTTCAAACTTTACCAGAATTTCCCAAATCCTTTTAATCCGGTTACAAACATTCTCTTTGACGTAGCCCGCGCCGGCAGGATAAAAATAACGGTTTATGACTTGCTCGGAAAGGAAATACAGGTGCTGGCAAATGAAGTACTTCAGGCGGGCCGATACAGCACGTCATTTAATTCCGGCGGCATTTCCAGCGGTGTATATTTCTACAGGCTCGAATCCCCCGGCTATACTGAAATAAAACGAATGATTGTTTTGAAATAACGCACAATATTTATTCAGATATAAACCCCGCGCACGCGGGGTTTTTTATTAAACCTTTTTTTCGCTTACACTGTCTTACTTAAAATCATTTTAATAAATCAAAGGCAAATGTGATGGAATTACCAAAGCGCTTTAAATCTCTCACTGTTTTTTTCATTCTAGCGGCTGCAACGTTTTTTTTGTCAGGGTGCGAAAAGAACGCAACCGAGCCCGGTAATATGACTGATGACGAATACATTCAAACCGTCATAAGTTCAGGTTACGACAACGATTACAGCAATGAGGACAACCTTATGAAACAGGAATACGAGGACCTGAACGACGGAGGTCCGTATTTCGATTATGAAGGCGGAATGAACCTTTCCCCTATCGACTCACTGTATAAATGGGGGCGCAGAATAACCGGGGTGAACAGAAACTTCAATGTTACAAGCGAAGGTGATTCACTTAAAAAAGTCGTCGTTACAACGACCCTGTCGGGAAATTTTATAATTCTGGGCTATGTTAACGGCGCGCTTGATACGATCGTAAAACCTTACACTGAAGTTCTTAAGAGAAATGTCTGGTTTAAAAGAGTAAACAATACACCTTATCCCGCGCGCAACTGGAGACTTTACCGCGTCTCAGGGCTGGACGGCGAAACGACACAGCCGCAAACAGGAAGTACGCTTGTTCAGATAACCAAACTCGAAATTTATCTTAATAACGCCGCTTCACCGCAGTACACTTTTAACGGTCCCGATTTTTCAACAATTTATTTCACGACGAAATTTTTCGGCGGTTCGGGCATACCTCAAATCGACAGAAACGAACAGGTTAAGATTAAAATTTTCACGACTTCACAACTTGCGCCGGTTGATTACGCTGCTTTCCACTGGGCAAAGAATTCATTTGGTTTTCACAGGATTCCCTTCTCTCTCGAAAGTGAAACAGGCAGCGGACCTTATTACAGAGTTTTTACAAAGACGTTCAACATCTACGGAAATCACCGTCTCGGAGCATTCAACGCGTACTTCAGCGCATCAACGCGGGAATCGCTTTATGATAACGATGTTTCAAAATTCGCTTCGGATATGGTCGGAATACCTTTTAAAGTCATAAAATAAAATTACAGGCAATGCAAGAAAAAGCAGAACAAAAGTTCTGCTTTTTTTGTAACTTTTTTATGCTTACTATCGTTTTAAATAGTGGTAAAACAATATGATACAGGTTATAAGGGAAGAAATATTGGAAAAAGACGGCAAAATTTACTTGATACAGGTAACTTTTGACGGAGAGAAGTATACCGCAACCGGATATACTAACAATATACTTATAAATGAAACCTCCCAGCCCGCGAATGTTAGCGCGGAACCGCTAAAGCCCGACAGCCCTGAAATTGAGAATCTTATTTTCCTCCTGAAGGATGACATTAACGAGCACAGGTACTAAAGGAAATATAATTTCATTTAAACAAGCCGGCCGAATCGTTAAATTGCATCATTAAAAAACAAATTTCTGATAAATGCTTCTGCGCATTCATCCGGTTAATCCGGAAGAGAGAAAAATTAAAATCGTAATTGACTGCCTTAAGAGCGGAGGAATAATTATTTATCCGACGGATACGGTGTACTCGCTCGGATGTGATTTGTTCAATCATGACGCGATAGAAAAAGCGGGAAGGGTAAAAAATATAAACCCCAAAACGGCGAATTATTCAATCGTATGCTATGATTTAAGTCATTTATCGGACTTTGTATTCAGCATAGATACGCCTCTTTACAGATTAATGAAGAAATCGATGCCTGGTCCGTTCACATTCATACTTAAAGCAAATAACAACGTTCCGAAAATATTCAAGAGCAAGAAGAAGTCCGTAGGGATAAGAGTGCCTGACAATCTAATAAGCCGTACAATAATAAAAGCGCTAGGTAATCCTATAACATCAACATCGATTCACGAGCCTGACGACCCTGACGATTACATATCCGATCCTGAAATAATTTATGAAAAGTTCGGAAATCTCGTGGACATAGTGATAGACGGAGGTTTCGGACATAAAAAGCCTTCAACGGTTGTTGACTGCTCGGACGGCGGTGTTACTGTAATAAGGCAAGGACTGGGAAACCTTGATACCTACGCCTGACATTTATTAAAAAAATCTATTGCCAGCCCCCGAATTGTCAGTCATTCTAAAGCCACTCTTCTTCGATAACGTCACCTCGAATTCCCACGACAGTGCATTTTATGGGCACCTTTCTCGAAGACGATTCAACGGCGAGTTCCGCCAATTTAAGAAGCCCGCTGCAACAGGGCACTTCCATAATCACGACATTGAGAGTATTAACCCTTGATTCGTCAATCATCACCCTTAACTTTTCCACATAAACTTCCTTGTTCGAATCGAGTTTCGGGCAGGCAATCACGAGTTTCTTCCCTTTGAGGAATCTGCTGTGAAAGTCAGCGATGCTGAACGGCACGCAATCGGCTGCAAGAAGCACATCGGCATTCTGAAAATGCGCCGCTGACGGATTAGCGAGGTGCAACTGCACAGGCCAGTGCGTCAGTTCAGACTGCGCCGATACCTGAGTTCCTGCTCCTTCCGGTACGAAGGCTCTTTCTCTCGAGCCGGGACATCCGCCCGAATGCCCTGCGGAAGGCTGTTCAATATGTAATATTTCTTTATTCATAAGTTTTGCAAGGTCAATTGTTATTCCGTTATCATCAAGAAATTTCACGCCTTCGGCGAAAAATCCCATTTCGTTGTGGTCTTTCAGATGCTTCAGATGAGCGAGAATAACCTTCTCACCCTGCTTCGAGATTCGCTCCATGACAGCGGCTTCATTATAGGGTTCGGCTTCCCTTTCCTCCAGCGTGATGGCTCCTTCAGGGCATTCCCCAATGCAAGCCCCCAGCCCATCGCAATACAATTCGCTTACGAGCCTCGCCTTGCCTTCAATCATCTGCAGCGCGCCCTCATGGCAGCCGTTGACGCACTGCTCGCAGCCGTTGCATTTTTCTTCGTCGATTTTTATTACGGTTCGTTTCATGTATAATGTTATAATCAGACAAATATATCCTATTTAAAGCGAATTAGCAAGGCGTTAAAAACGGATGTTTTTTCCGCGGCTTGTATTCGATTATTAGAATTGATATTATCCTTATATAACATTAAATTTAAAAAATTCAGTTACGCACGGAAGGGTGGGTGAGTGGCTGAAACCAACGGTTTGCTAAACCGTCGTACGGGTCAAACTGTACCGAGAGTTCGAATCTCTCCCCTTCCGCGATTAAAGACAGCCCGCCTCTAAGAACGAGCATTTTGCTTCCGGTGTATTAACTTAACAGAAACGATTCACCCAGACGACAACAAAATTTGAAAATTTTTATAAGGAGTTAAATTGACGGAAGAAAAAAAACAAAAGGCTTCTATCAAGTCATTTCCAAAAAACTTTTGGGTAGTTATACTGATGGAGTTTTTCGAAAGAGGTTCTTATTACGGAGTAATGTCCGTTCTATCGGTTTATCTTGTTCTCTCCGCCGATAAAGGCGGTCTCGGTTTTTCAAAGGAGAGCGTCGGTGTCATAAAGAGCGTTATAACTCCGATGCTTTACATCCTGCCGATACTGTCGGGCGCAATCGCCGACAGGTTCGGATACAGAAAAATGCTGATGTTCGCGTTTAGTGTAATGAGTTTAGGGTATTTTTTCACGGGTCTTGTAACGAGTTACGGGCTCGTTTTCGTGAGTCTTCTTTTCATGGTACTCGGCGCCGGATGTTTCAAGCCGATAATTTCCGGAACCATCGCGCGCTCGACTAACGAATCGAATTCGACCCTCGGGTTCGGAATATTTTACTGGTCAATTAATCTTGGCGCGTTCGTGTTCCCTCTCATACTCATACCGATACTCAAAGATATTTCCTGGTCATACATTTTTTTCATGGCCGCCATTGGTACGGGCTGGTTGTTTTTCTTAAACCTGTTCGTGTACAAAGAGCCGAAACGTCCCGAAAGTTCGAAGACAATCGGCGAAGTGCTGAAAGGAATGGTGAAGGTGCTTACCGACTGGAGGTTCATACTAATGATAGTAATATACTCGGGCTTCTGGATTCTTTACTTCCAGATGTTCGACACGGTTCTCTGGTACCTGAAGGACCACATGGATATGACGCCAGTTGATAAGTTCGTTAACGGAGTTCTGGGGGTGTTCATAAGCAATCCAAACTGGAAATTCGACGCCGAGCACGTTACGGTAATGAACGCGGGAACAATAATCCTGCTTCAATTGATTGTTTCCTCCATCGTGAAAAACACGAAGGCTCTTCCGACTATGATATTCGGAATCGGACTCGGCACGATTGGAATGGCAATACTAGGAATTTCGACACATGCCTGGGTTTTCATGGCAGGAATAATAATTTTCTCCATAGGAGAAATGACGGCTCATCCGAAATTCATCAGTTACGTAGGCTTGATAGCGCCGGAGGATAAGAAAGCGCTTTATCTCGGTTACTCATTTCTATACGGTGTAATCGGCAGCGCTATCGGCGGCGTGCTCGGGGCTTTTTCATACGTTCATTTCGTTGATAAACTTAACAATCCGTCAGCGTTATGGTTCATGTTCAGTCTGATAGGCGTCGCGACTATCATAGGGCTTTTATTATACGCGAAATTCATAGCGCCAAAGGGAAAACACTGAATTTAAGGGCGGTTATAACCGCCCCTTATTTTATTTGCTATTTCAAATTTATACTTGAATTTTTTAGAGAAAAATACAATTATTCATAAATATATAAATAAATCATGAAAAAATTATTTTCTGTTCTTTTGGTTATTATAACGATTTCATTATCGTCTCTGTCATTCGCGGGCGACAGGGTTATGATAATAGAATTCTTCACTAGTTCAACGTGCGGACCCTGCGCATCGAACAATCCGACTATGACGGCGTTCATAAACGCGCAGAATCCGGAAAAACTCGCCGCGATAGGATTCCACATGAACTGGCCGGCGCCGGGTAACGACCCGATGTATTTATACAATACGACCGACAACACTACGAGAAGGAATTATTACGGCGTTAATTCAATACCGGCAGGATTTTTCGACGGTTCAATAAGCATACCGCTTCCGTATAACCAGTCCGTTTTACAGGGTTATTACGATGCGAGGAAAGACCTTCTGAGTCCCGTAACCTTGATTCTCCGTGACAGTACTTACGGAGACAGTGTGCTCGTTCGGGTAAGCGTGCTATGCGAGACTTACCTTGAAAATACGACGGCACAACTTTACGTAGGAGTTCTGGAAGATAACATTCATTATTCATCGCCTCCGGGAACGAACGGTGAAACAGATTTTCACTGGGTAATGAGAAAGATGCTTCCTTCAGCGGGTGGTACAAACATAAACCTTATACCAGGAACATACAGCGAATACACTTTCCGTTACAAAATGGATCCGATTTGGGTTGCCAACAAAATCAAAAACATCGCGTATGTGCAGTTATCAACGAAAGAAATGCTGAATGCAGCAAAGACGCTTTCAAATTTCTCGCTCCTTACGAGCACTTCATTCTTATCCGTTCCGCAGGGAGAAGCATCTACAAAGAATTTCAAGGTTAAAATCCCATACGTCGCAGCGGGATACAATTCGCCCGTTACGTTCACGGCAGCCGTCGAGCCTGTAACTGCAGGGGTTACGGCAACATTTCCTTCAGGAACTACCATCTCGAACTTCCCTGATTCGCTTACAGTTCAGGTAAGTTCTTCCGCGGCGGTTCCCCAGGGGACATACAAGATAGTTTTGACAGGAACAAGCGCGAGCGGTAAGGTTCACAAAATCGGCGCAGACCTTCTCGTCGGGAAAAATTACGTGACGATACGGACGAACAACAATCTGCCGAATATAGTCGTTGATAACACGACCTATACCGGATCGAAATTATTTAACTGGAACGTGAATTCGACGCACACAATTAAAGCTGTTTCACCTTATACCGTTTCCGCCACGAGGTACGTGTTCACGAACTGGAGCGATTCGGGAGACACGACGCATACTATCACAGTAAATGCGAACACATCGACTTACACGGCAAATTACAAGACTCAGTTCAGGATTCTCGGGACAATTCAACCGTCCGGAATCCCTGCGACAGTAACAGGCGGGAATACATTCTACGATTCCGCTTCAACGCAGACAATATCGATTAATCCAACAACCGTACAATACAACGGCAAGACTTATTATTTCAACAGGTGGGTAGGCGTCGGAAACGGCTCATACACGGGAAACAATCCTTCGTTCCAGGTAACGCTTGCGAATCCCATTACTCAGATTGCTGTATTCGACACGATTAATGTCGGTATCACGAAGATTGGAAGCGAAGTCCCATCGAGGTTTGACCTGTTCCAGAATTATCCGAACCCGTTCAATCCTTCGACGAAGATTAAATTCGACATCGCGAAGTATTCTCCCGTGAAACTCGAAGTATATGACATTACGGGAAGACTGATTTACACACTCGTGAATTCGAAACTCGAAGCAGGCAGTTACGAATATTCGCTCGACGCGAGAAGCAATCCGAGCGGAACGTACTTCTACCGCCTCGAAGCCGGAAGTTATATCTCAACGAAAAGAATGATTCTTATCAAGTAAAGTAAATTTTATCCGTTTTTGAAAAAAGAGGTTTGGTTTCCAAACCTCTTTTTTTACATCTTTTCGAACGTCCTTCAGATGTAATTGAAAATAATAGCACCGTCCTTCTTAAAGCCATGGATTTCCCTGAAACGATGCCGGACAGCAGTATAGTTCAACTATCAAAAATCATTTCCAGAACAGAAGGACCATACCTCCCACGGTTATGAACGCGCCGATGATGGAACGCCAGGTGAGTTTTTCTTTATACAGATATTTCGATATCACGAGTTGTATCAGGGGAATCGATGCCATTATCATCGAGGCTATCGCGACTTTGGTCTTAGTTACGGCTACGAACATAAGCGCCATTCCAACGTAGGCGCTCAACACTGTCGCGGCCGAGACGTTGTAAAACGCCTTCTTGTCGTAGTTGAATATTTTTTTCGGATTGACAGTTTTAACTTTCATAAGAAAGTACGGAAGAAGAATTATTACTGCGGGAAATATCCTCACGGCGGTTGCCGTCATACTGTTCACTTCGCTTTCCTCATTCGCGAACTTCAGCAGTATCAGCCCGCTTGCCTGTCCGAGAGTGTAAAGAAACGCGAGCGCCACTCCCTTTTTTACGTGTCCGGGTTTCGGATGCTCCTCTTCGTGAGAACTACCTGATGAAACAACTAACAATATCCCGCTTAAAGAAATCACCATACCGAGAATACTCAGAAAAGGAAGCCTCTCGCCGAGAAAAATAAAGGCGAGCAGAGCGGATACTCCCGGAGAGAAAGATGTAATCAAAACGCTAACGCGCGTCGTCAGGTATTCAAGCGACTTGAAGAAAAATGAATCGCCGAGAACGAGACCCGCGACACCGCTCGCCATAAGCATAACAATCTGATATGCAGACAGGTCAACAGGCAAAGAAAACAAAGGAATTGTAATGCAGAAGAGCACGAGAGAAAACAGCAGTCTCGTGAAGTTGACAGTCACCGAACCGACCTTAAGGGTCGCGGCGGCGAAAAAATACGAACTCAACGCCCAGAGGAACGCCGTAAGCAGCGCCGATAT
The DNA here is from genome assembly GCA_937915485.1 of uncultured Ignavibacteriota bacterium. Taxonomy (GTDB): domain Bacteria; phylum Bacteroidota; class Ignavibacteria; order Tepidaquicellales; family Tepidaquicellaceae; genus CAIKZJ01. Next base: position 27,531 of record CALGII010000264.1, read on the forward strand.
TTCACCGATATACATCATTAATAGAACATTTTGTAATTAAAAAGAGTCCCCTCATAAAGGGGACTCCATTATCCTTTTAATGCATATTTCAATCTGAATAATATTTAATCATATCTACTATCGCTTTTTTGCACACGGGGCAGAAGTTGTCGTACGAAATAGTTTTCATCGTGCAGTCCTGCATCGGCCTGTAAACGCCTTTAGCCACGTAACCGCCTCCTTCAAAAACTCCGAGAGTGCCTTTATACTCAGAAGTTGAAGGTGTCGGTATCGGCGTATTTTTGTCCATCATACCCTTCCATTTCCTGTCAAAATCCACAAGCGTGGTAAGGTTCGCTTCGTAAGGCTCGATGTTCGTCTTATAATACTCTTCAACAGAGACTTCCGAAGTGTAATACTCGTCACCGAGAGCGCAGAAGTGATGTCCGAATTCGTGCACTATAAGATAAGCACCGTTATTGTTCTCGTTAGGGAACGAAGTGTAATAATTATAAATCGCTCCGCCGCCGTACTTTGAGGAATTAGAAATAATGCATATGTTATCGTAAGGAGCCAAGCCTGCGAGGTCGCGCACGGTTTTGATATCCAGAGTCATTAAATACCTGTCAACGTCCGTCGCGAAATACGACATTCCGAGTATGTTGTTTTTCCAGGTACCCGTTCCGGGATTGTCAACGCCAGATTCCATCGAAGGCGACTGCACCGCCCAGATGTTAATCTTGTCTTTAAACTCTTTAAAAGGCGAGCATCCGAAAATATAATCAGCATACGTCTTCACGTCCTTCAGAAATTTGTCCATTTCCGCGGAAGTGTATCCGTCGGGCAGAAAAACTATATCCACGCTTTTCATCGGCTCTCCGTTATCCACGACCTTAGTAACGGGATAATCGAGAGGTTTTTCCTTTCGAACGAACTTATCGTTCGGGTCGGCAATCATTTCGAACTGCTTGACGTAACTGCCGTCGCGGAGTCTTCCGTGAAGTTCAACGCGCACCTTGTTTTTCGGATACGGAAATATCACGGTCTCATAGAAACTTCTTGAAATTACCCTTGCCTCTTCAGTCGTTTCCCATTCGTCGTAAAGGGAATTGTATCCTCTCGAATAAATTAGTTTATCGGATGCGACATCATAGACGTAGTACCTGTAATGCCCGTACTCGAATCTGTCGATAAGGCTGTTCTTGTTTCCCGACCAGTACGGCTCCTGTTTCAACTGCTCGAAATAAATCGAACAGCCCTTGTCGTTGCCCGCACGGACATAATCCAGCCTCATTGTCTTATCGGTAAAATAGTCGTCGAATTTTACCTGCGCGGCAAGCGTCCCGGCCGCCATCAAGAGCAGAATTAATATTACTTTTTTCATATTATTTTTTATTTAGTTCGTTTAAATATTTTCCGAGTTCCTTTTCGAGTTTGAAATCCAGCAGGACCGCTTTTTCCCAGTTCTCTTTCGCCTTTTCGAAATCTTTAACCGCGTAATAATAATGCCCAAGGTTCCTGAACAAATAAGCGTTGACGGGATTAAGATTCAACGACGTGTCGAAATCGGATTTTGCTTTTTCAGTTTCTCCCTGAAGCAGATAAGCATATCCTCTGTTATTGTACGCGTAAGCGTACTCTTTGTTAAGGTTTATCGCCCATGAAAAATCGTCGACCGCTTCGGAGTAATTTCCGTTGTCGAGATGAATGTTTCCCCTGTTATTGTATGCCTCAAACTGTTCAGGGTTGTGTTTTATCGCTTTATTAAAGTACTGCATCGCCTTCTCATTGCTTTTCCTTGACCTGTAAATGTTTCCTATCGCGAGGTACGCTTCAGCAAAATCGTTCTTCAGTTCCACCGCCTTCTCGTAATAAATCAGCGCTTCGTCATTTCTCGCCGTCATTCTAAGCATGTTGCCTGACAGGTAGAAAGACTCGGAGTCCGCGCCGTCCAGTTCGATGCATTTCCTGTAATCCGCAAGGGCTTCTTCATAGAATTTCATCTCCGTGTATGCGGCTGCCCTGCTGAAATACCCTTCCCTCGAATCAGGTTTCAATTGAATTGCGGCGGTAAAATCATTTACACAGAGTTCCGGTTTCTTAAGTTCGGTAAAAACCTGACCGCGCATTATATACGAATCGAAGTCGCGGGGGTTTAGCAATATTGATTTCGAAAAATCCGCGAGCGCGTTCTCAGGCCTGTTCGTTTTGAAGAATAGGAGTCCTCTGTTGTAATACGCATCCTGAAAATTCGTGTCGAGTTCTATTGCTTTTGTAAAATCTATTATCGCTCCTTTCAGGTTGTGTTTTTCCGCTTTCCGGATTCCGCGTTCATAATAATCGCGGGCTTCCTGAGACCGTGAATCCCCGGCTGAAAGCAGAATGAAAATCAAAACAGGAATTAAAAAAAGCCGCATAATTATTTTCCAGAAAATAGAAAATTTATTCAGGGATTAAAAGATATTAAATTTTGTTCCGTGCGGGGGAAAAGAAATAAAATAGGCAAAGCGCATGATTTGGGGAATAGGAGGCTATCAGAAACCAAATACAACTTTGCCTATCATTATTAGGGAGAACAATGAGCTTTAGAAATTCACCGCTTCGTGACGAGTAATCATTCCGCTCAAGAGAGCGTCATTTATCATATCGTTCAGTTTATGAATGTCAAGCGGCTTCGGTATGAAACCGAATGAACATTTGTCAATAAACTTGCTCTCGTCGTTATCGAAGGATGAAATCAATATTACAGGTATATCGTACCGTAAACCCTTGATAATGTACGCGAACTCGATTCCGCTAAGCCCTGACATTCTAATATCGCTAATAATGACGTCAGGCTCAAGGTTTTTGACTACTTCCAGACCGGTGATTCCGTTTCTGGCTGTGAAAACCGTATAACCTGATTCCTCGAGATAACTTGAAATTGATTCAAGTGTCGATTCGTCATCATCTATCAGCAATATTTTTTTCGCGTTCTTTATCATTTGTCTTTGTACGTGTAATATTTTTACTTTACGATGAAACCTGCAACCAGCATGGCAAACAGTGCGAACAGTATTACGAAGAAACTAACGTCAAATCTTGAAAGTTGCTCTTTTACGCTTGTGTTTTCTTTTTTCATGAACTTATACCCTCATTTTTAAATTTTTCATATATACTTACAAGTATAATGCCAAAGTGTATTCCGTTTTTATTAAAAGATTTAGGCGTTTTTAGGATAAAAAAAGGCTTTTTATATATCAAATTGAGATATTGTTCTCATTTTGAGATTGTTTCAATTGCCGCCTTCTTTAAGATTGAATTGTTCTATCTTTCTATATATGGTGGCTTTGCTAATCTTGAGAATTTCACACGCTTCCTTCACGTTCCAGTTTGTTTTATCGAGAATTCTCTTCAGATAAAGTTTCTCGAGTTCTTCCAGAGGTATATTATCATTGTTAATGAGGTCTTCGTAATCGTTGCTGTATTTCCTGAGAAGTATATTTTCCTTTTCGAGCACATCGCCTTTCGAAAGAACGACCGCCTGCATCAAAGTATTTTCGAGTTCTCTCACATTTCCTTTCCATTCGTGCTTGACGAGCATAGACATAACTTCAGAAGGGATTTTACGGACGTTTTTATGAAGCGTGAGGTTGATTTTTTCAAGAAAGTGTTTCACGAGCAGTTCAATATCATCTCTTCGCTCCCTTAGGGGCGGGGACACGATAGTAAACACACTAAGTCTGTAATAAAGGTCCTCGCGGAATTTTCCCTGCGTTACGAGTTTATGAAAGTCAGTGTTCGTGGCGGTAATGACTCTCGCCTTAAGCGGAATAATATTTTCGCCGCCGACTCTTTCGAACTCATGCTCCTGCAAGACTCTCAGGAGTTTCGCCTGAAGGTTGAAGGACATTTCCGAAATTTCGTCGAGGAAAATCGTGCCTTCCCCCGCGAGTTCGAATTTTCCTTTCTTATCTTTTATGGCGTCGGTGAACGCGCCCTTCACGTGACCGAACAGTTCGCTTTCGAGCAGGTTTTCGGGAAGCGCGGTGCAGTTAATCGCGACAAACGGCTCGTTCTTTGTCAGTCCGCTCGAATGTATTATCTTTGCAATCAATTCCTTTCCTGTTCCGCTTTCACCCTGAATAAGAACTGTTACTTTATTAGCGGAGGCCTGTCCGATTTTCTTAAAAATTTCCCTCATCACAGGTGTTTTTCCGACGAGCAGCCTGTTAATGTCAACTTCCGCTTTAAGTGTCGGTGCCGCGAGTTCGAGTTTTCTGCTGAGGCTCTTGTTCTCAAGAGCCCGTTTCATTGTCATCTCAAGTCTTTTTATGTCCAGCGGCTTGGCGATATAATCGTAAGCGCCCTTCTGCATCGCTTTAATAGTCGTGTCCATATCGTCGAAAGCCGTAATCATAATCACCTGAATCGTCTCGTCGTAGTCCTTAATCATCGACAATACTTCGAGCCCCGAAATATCCGGCATCTGTATATCTGATATAACAACATCGGGATTTATTTTCTTAACGAGGTCAATGCCGTCGTACCCCGTTGACGCCTTGTACGTCTCGTAGCCGAGTTCTTCGAACCAGGACGCGAGCGATTCAAGAGCGTCGACTTCGTCGTCAATTAATAGAATTTTCTCCATTTGTTTTCCTTCAGTTGTAATAAGGTAGAATTATATGAAATACAGTTTCGCCGGGCTTGCTTGAATGAAGCACGAGTTCCCCGTTGTGCTGCTTTATTATGTTTTGCGATATGGATAAACCGAGTCCGGTTCCGAGATTTTTTGACGTGTAGAACGGATCGAACATCTTGTCCGGATTCGCCACACCGCAGCCGTTATCTGTCACGGAAATATAGATTTTACCTGAGCCATTGTCAGTAACAGACGAAATCTCTATCATGCCGTCCTCAAATATCGCGTCAATCGAGTTCAGTATCAGATTTAAAAACACCTGCTTCAGTTTTTCGAAGTCGCCTTTTATTCTGACGTCGCCTATGCTGTTTTTAAAGTCAATCTTTTTCTCTTCGAGTATGTTCATAATCTGCTGGTACAAGCCGTCGATGAGATTTTTCAGGCTTAGGTCGATTAAGACGAGTTCGCTCTGCCTTGAAAACATCAGAACGTCCTTAACGAGATTGTTAAGTCTTTCGACCTCCTTGCGAATAATCTTTATTCTCTTTCTCTGGTTCTCCGTAAGCACAGCGGTTTCGTGAAGTATGTCGGCGTTAATTTTTATTGAATTCAGAGGATTCCTGATTTCGTGGGCGAGCACGGCTGACATCTTGCCGATAGTCGCAAGTGTGTCGGCTTTCCGAAGTTCTTCTTCGGCAAGTTTCCTTTGAATTATCTCGTTTTTTAGGACCTCATTCGCCTCGAACAGTTCGTTAGTTCTTTCGTTAACCCTTCTCTCGAGTTCGTCGTTTGCCTGTTGCAGAGTTTCCATCAATTTCTTGTTATAGGAAATCTGCTTGCGAAGCGTCAGGTCTATGTTCGTCATCAGAACCGAACTGTCGACGGGTTTAACGAGATAGCCGAACGGTTCCGTTATTTTCGCCCTCTGAATCGTGTCGCTGCTTGAATCCGCGGTAAGGAATATTACGGGTATGTCAACTTTCGTCTTAATTCTTCTTGCGACTTCAATCCCGTCGATGCTGTCCTTAAGAAAAATATCCATTAGGATCAAATCGGGCTTTGTAAGCAGCGCCTTTTCGACAGCGGTTAAGCCGTCCTCGATTACGTGTGTAACATTATAATTGTTCTTTTCCAGATACTTACGCAGCACTGAAGCGGTAAGTTTATCGTCTTCAACAATTAGAATGTCTGCTTTGCTCATTTAATCAATTTGCTTGATGATGTTTAAATATAGTAAAAAAATCGCCATTCCTTAATACACTTATATTTACACGACGCCTTTCTTTACCGTCATGAATTGAAAATTTTTCTTAATTTAGGTAATTTAAGAATTCTCAAATATATCAAAGCAGATACGGTGAACCGAGTATTAATTATTTCATACTATTTTCCTCCTATGGGGATGGGCGGTGTGCAGAGAACGTTGAAATTCGCCAAATACCTTACACGACACAACTGGCAGCCCGTGGTTTTAACGATTAATCCGAGGAAATATTATGCTATCGATGAACATCTTCTGGATGAGGCATTGAGCAACGGAATTATAATTGAAAGAACGGGTAAGAAGCCTATGAATGTTTCGAAGATCGTAACGCGTGTCCCAAAAGAACGATTCAGAAAAATCAGAAGCATAATTTCGCAGTTCTTTTTCGTGCCTGACAGCAAAATACTCTGGAAAAACAAAGCATTAAGTACAATAGACCGGCTCTGGGAAAAGTACGACGGTTTTCAGATTGTTTACGCGACCGCCCCGCCGTACACGGATTTTCTAATCGGGCAGGAAGTTAAGAGAAAATATAAGATACCGCTCGTACTCGATTACAGGGACGCGTGGGTTGACAGTCCGGTTTT
>CALGII010000265.1 GCA_937915485.1 uncultured Ignavibacteriota bacterium
TAAATTCCCGGTTCGACCGTGAACACCATACCCGGCTTGAACGGCTCGTGGAAGTAACCGACGTCGTGGACGTCGATTCCGAGGAAGTGCGAAACACCGTGCATGAAATATTTTTTGAACGCGGGCCAGTTCGGGTCCTGCTTCTTTATGTCACTCATCTTAAGAAGTTTCTGTTTCAGGAGTTCTCTTTCCATGTTCTCTTCGGTTTCTCTCTGAAGGTCTTTCCAGACGGTGCCTTTCACGACCGAACTGATTGAAGACTTCATCACGTTCAGCACCGCCGTGTAAACTGCTTTCTGGCGTTTCGTGAACTTTCCGTTAACGGGAATCGTCCTCGACATATCTGCGTTGTAATACCTGAACGACGCGCCCGTGTCAATCAGAAGCACGTCGCCGCCCCTGCATTCCTTGTTGTTCTCGACGTAATGAAGTACGCACGAACTTCTTCCCGAAGCGATTATGGGAGAATAGTCCGCGTTGTCGCCTCCGTTTCTTATGTACTCGTGTATGAATTCCGCTTCGACCTCGTATTCCATCACACCCGGCTTCACGAATTTCAGAACGCGCCTGAACGCCTTCTCAGTTATGTCGCAGGCTTTCTGCATAAGGTCGAGTTCTTCTTTCGACTTCACGGTTCTAAGCCTGTTTATTATCGGGGATAGCCTTTGATAGTTGTGAAGCGGATACTGTTCTTTGCACCATTTGATGAATCGGGCGGCGCGGGTCTCAACTTCGATTACCGCGCGCTTGTGCTCGTTCGAATTGATGTAAACATATTCAGCGTCGGTAATAAGGTTTCTGAAAATTTTGTTGAAATCCGAAAGCCAGACAATGTTCTGAATACCCGTTCTTTCCCTTGCTTCTTCTTTTGAAAGTTTCTTTCCTTCCCAGATTGCGATAAGTTCGCTTGTCTCGCGGAGGAAAAGAACTTCCTTGAAATTCGGGTCGGGCGCATCGGGAAACAGGACGAGAATTGATTCTTCCTGCTCAACGCCCGTAAGCCAGAACAGGTCGCTGTTCGGCCTGTATTTCATCAGACCGTCCGAGTTCGTGGGCATCATGTCGTTCGAAATGACGACGGCCATCGAGCCCGGTTTCAAATGCTTTGCAAGTTTTTTTCTGTTTTCTATGTAGAGTTTTCTGTCAACGACGTAAGTTTTCATAGCGGATTTTTTAGGATAATATAAACCGATTTTATTAAATATTCCATGTTTTAAAACTCAATTTCATTTTTATCCTTAATGAACTTGCCCGTGAGTTCCTGCGGCGCTTCGGTCGCGAGCCAGACGGCAGTCTCCGCGCCTTTCTCGACAGGCAGCGGCGCGTCCTTTCCTCCCATATCCGTTCTAACCCACCCCGGGCACATTGAATTCACGGCGACTCCTTTTTCCTGCAGCGCGTGAGCAAGCCTGAGCGTGACAGTGTTGAGCGCTGTTTTTGAAATGCCGTACGCGGGCGAGTACGCGGAATACTGCGACGAGATTTTTCCGAGACTGCTCGAAATGTTTATGACTCTTCCGCCGCTCTTAAGAAGCGTCTGAAAATACTGCGTGACGAAAAGCGGTCCGAACACGTTCGTGTCAAACACATCTTTCATGACGCGCGGCCTGATTTTGAGTATCTCACCCGCATCCGGCATTATGCCCGCGTTGTTTACAAGCACATCGAGTTTGTCGATGCTCTTTGAAACGACCTTGAACGCTTCTTCGATGCTTCTTGTGTCGGATACGTCGAGTTGTACAAATCTGCAGTCGATACCCATTCCCCGCAGATTCATCATTGCGTGTTCCCCCTTTCCTTTTTGTCTTGATGTGAGGAAAATCATAAAACCGAGATTTCCCAACTGTCTTGCGATTTCATAGCCTATGCCCCTGTTTCCCCCGGTAATGAGCACAGTTTTCATAAAAAAAATATTTCTTTAAATTATTAAAATACAGGGAAACAATCAATAAATTATCTTTCCTGTTTCACAGCCGCGGCGGGTGGGGTACAAAAAAGATTTTAACGCACAATTTTTTTATTGAGGACTAAAGTCCTATTATTTTGTATGCCTTTTACCCCACATTAAAAGGTGGGGTTACAAAAATAGATTTCTTTAAATTGTAAACGAGAGTCTCCCCTTTTCAAAGGGGGACTCTCGGATTTCAATACCCGAATAGGGCAGAGAATATCTTTGGAATTTATAAATAAAAATTTTCAGAGTCAGACAAATTATCTCTCCGACTTAGCCCACGGCTGAAGCGCAAAGCAACGGAAGAAATTTTATTTGGAGTTTATTTGCGGAATTGCTCATTGCAAAACAAATTATCTCTCCGACTTAGCCCACGGCTGAAGCGCAAAGCAACGGAAG
>CALGII010000266.1 GCA_937915485.1 uncultured Ignavibacteriota bacterium
AACATGGGCACGTCCGAACGGTCAATTCTGTATGTCAATTTCCTGTAGTGAAATACCGCGTTAAGCAAAATCGCTGCTATGCCGAATCTCAAAAAAGCCAGACTGAGAGGAGATATCTCCGCCACAGTGAACTTCGCCGCAATCGGTGTGAATGAAGTCGTGAATATCAGGAATAATATTATCGATAGTTTTTTCAAAAAATAATCCTGTATGAAATAAGGGGGACAGAATCCCCCTTATTATTGCGTGTTTGATATGAACTTATGCTTTTTTCTTGTTCTTAAGCATTTCTTTTTTTACTGCTTTTACTTTAACTTTTGTTTTCCTGTGCTTTCTTAAAGCGACTTTTTTGGGTTTGTTCATTTTTATAGTGTTTGATTTATGCGATTGTTATTTCTTTGTCAAGATAAACGTCCTGAATCGCGTTAAGGAGCATGACACCGTCCTTCATCGGTTTCTGGAACGCTTTTCTTCCCGAGATGAGCCCCATTCCGCCCGCTCTCTTGTTTACAACTGCCGTCTTCACTGCTTCCTGAAGGTCGGATTCGCCTTTGCCCGTTGAGGCGCCGCCTGAATTGATTAATCCCGCTCTTCCCATGTAACAGTTCGCAACCTGATATCTCGTAAGATCTATCGGATTGTCCGATGAAAGTTTTTCGTAAACGAATTTGTGCGTCTTTCCGAATTTGAGAGCGTTGTAACCGCCATTGTTTTCCGGAAGTTTCTGCTTGATTATGTCCGCTTCGATTGTCACGCCGAGATGATTCGCCTGTCCTGTCAGGTCCGCGGAAACGTGATAATCTTTGTCGCCTTTGACGTTGAACGCCGGATTCCTCAGGTAACACCATAATATCGTGACTAGTCCTAATTCGTGAGCGTATTCAAACGCTTCTGAAACTTCCTGAATCTGCCTTGATGATTCGTCTGAACCGAAATAAATCGTAGCCCCGACCGCTACAGCGCCCATATCAAAAGCCTGATCGATGCTAGCGAACATGATCTGGTCGTATTTGTTCGGGTATGAAAGAAATTCGTTATGATTTACTTTCAGAATGAAAGGAATCTTGTGTGCGTATTTTCTTGAAACCGTGCCGAGTACCCCGAGAGTCGACGCTACTGCGTTGCATCCGCCCTCGATTGCAAGTTTGACTATGTTTTCAGGGTCGAAATATATGGGCTCCGGAGCGAATGACGCGCCCGCTGAATGCTCAATTCCCTGATCGACGGGAAGTATCGACATGTAACCCGAGCCTCCAAGCCTGCCCGTGTTGAATATTAACTGCATGTTCCTGAGCACGTTCGGCGACCTGTCAGAATCCTTCCAGACTCTGTCAACGAAATCGCTGCCCGGTAGGTGGAGCGCTTCTTTCGGTATGGTTGTGCATTTGTGCGTGAGCAGAGATTCATTCTCTTTGCCTAACAATTCTTTAATTTTTGCTGACATGATAATTATTTATAATTTAGAAAATTTGTTAATGTTTATTCTTTGAATTCCGTTTCGCTTTGTATAAAATGTTTTTCCGCCTTCCGTATAAACTTTTTTCAGAAAACCCGTACCCTCGCATCCGCTGCCGGTACTAAATACGTATGACACATATCCGCATTCCTCTTCCTTGTCTTCGGTTGCTGCGTATATTTTGTCTCCCGGCTCGAGTCGGATACTGCTCGAGAATCCGACGATTTCTTTCTGTACCTTATTCTGCGTGTCGAGTCTCGAAATTACCTCCTGCCCGATGTAACAGCCCTTTGAGAACGATATGAACTCCTGCAATCCGCATTCAAGCGGGTTTATGCTTGCGTTAAGTTCACGGCTGCTGTATATGAAACGGTTCCTTAAAGCGAAAAGACCGAATTCTTCTTCGGGTGCTTCTTCATTCTCGGTTATAAGCAGTCTCAGGAAATCCGATTCCTGATTATTAATAAGAACAAAAGTCTTTTCAAAGCCGTAACTGTCTGTAACAAATATGTTTCCGTCAACTTCTGACACTTTTTCACTCACTCCGCGTTCGAATAAAAAATTCCTGCTGTCCTTACTATCGTTATAAAATATGAGTGTCTCCTTTACCTGCGTTTCAACTCGAATATCTTCGGTAACGATGTATTTATTAAAGAAATCCGTTAAGGGAGTTTCATTTCCCCTGGTGCAAAATATATAAAAAACCCCGTCTTTTGACGCCACGAGCGAAAAATCGACTATTCTGCCTTTCTCATTCGTGAAAACCGTTCTTATGGAATCGCAGGCGCCGAAACCGCTGAAATCATTCGTGGATGTCCTTTGAAGAAAATCCTGTTTATCGGTACCCGTGATTTTTAGAATATGCTGCTTTTCTCTGTAAAACTTCAATATAATGCGTCTTCCTGAAATATTGTAACAATAAATTTACCCAAAATTCGTATCATTTTAAATGGAAAAGTATAAATAAAAAAATAATTCACGCGAAGTTCACTCCGTTATGCCGGTCAGGTCTTTCAGGGGTATAAGGTTAATGTATCCGGATACGCGGGTTTATTGTCCTTTTCATTCCGATTTATCTTCAACATATATCATTATAAATCAATTGAATAAAACTCGTAAAATCATTATATTTATCGTTTTAACAAATAAATATTAAATAAATATTTTATGAAAATCCCTGAGAATTTAAAGTTTACTAAAGATCACGAATTTGTGATGGTCGATGGAAATATCGCGACTGTCGGTATAACTGATTATGCGCAAGGCGAATTAGGGGATATAATATTTGTCGATTTTGCAAAATCCGAGGGTGACGCGGTCGCTTCGGAAGAAACAGTGTGCTCGATTGAAGCCGTAAAGACGGTTTCCGAAGTGTTCAGTCCGGTCAGCGGTAAGATTGTCGGTCTCAACAGCGGTATTAACGACAAAGCGTCCGCAGTGAACGAAGACCCGTACGGCGAAGGCTGGCTTTTCAAGATTGAAATGGCGAATGCGGCCGAACTCGACGCCCTGCTCGACTCGAAGGCGTACACTGAATTGATAGGGGCGTAGTTTTTAATCAGGCGGTTTATTAATACGGCTACTTTAGATGAAGATTATAATATCAAATTTAGCTGAAGGTGAGCATTTATACGAATTCAGCGAGGACGCGGTAACTTTTGAACTCGGTGACTATGTAATAAAAGATAAGGTGGCTGTAAGCGTCAGGCTGAATAAATCGAACAGCCAGGTTTACGCGGATGTGAATTTCAGATGCAGGTTCGAATTCCCGTGCGACAGATGCCTCGAAAATTTTGAGAAAGACATTAGCGGAAGTTTCATAGTCGTTTTTAAATACTCGAGAGACCCCGATGAACTTAAATCGGGCGATGACGAGAATATTTTTTTTATACCGCCCGAAAAGAACTTTATTGATTTGAGCGGAATGGTAAGGGAGAACATACTCGTGTCGATACCGATGCGGAAGGCTCCGGATGAGAAAGACGGCAGATGCGCTTACTGCGGCAAGACGGAAGAAGAAATTTTAAGGAATACGGAAACAAAGGAAATAAATCCCGTCTGGGATAAACTATTAAACAAGAAAAATCTAAAATAAGATAAAATGCCAAATCCAAAAAGAAGACATTCGAAGACAAGAGGAAGAAAACGCAGAACGCATTACAAAGCGGTTGCGCCGGCGGTGTCCGCCTGCTCGAATTGCGGTGAAATGAAGCCGAATCATCAGGTTTGCCCGTCCTGCGGTTTTTATGACGGAAAAAGCGTCATTTTACCGAAGAAATAAATCTTTATTTCCAACTTGATGGAAAACAGCAGGATTAGGATTGCGATTGATGCAATGGGCGGGGATTTTGCTCCGGAGTATCCGGTTCTCGGCGCAATAGACGCGGCGAAAGAAAACCCGGACATCGACGTCATCATCGTGGGTCCCGAAGATAAGATAAAAGAGGTTCTGGATAAAAATCCCGTCTCTCTTCCGAATCTGAAGATTGTTCACGCCGAAGAGTACGTGACGATGGAAGACGTGCCTGCTGAAGTTTTTAAATCAAAGCCCCGTTCGTCTCTCAACGTCGCGCTAAGAATGCAGAGGGAAAAAGAAGCCGACGCGCTCGTAAGCGCGGGCAATACGGGTGCCGTTCTTTCACATTCGACGCTTAGACTCGGCAGAATTCCCGGAATCGGGAGGGCGACAATCGGCGCTCAACTGCCGACAATGAAAGGTTCGACAATGGTGTTCGACGTCGGTGCGACGGTTGACTGCAGACCGAACCATCTTGTCGAATACGCGGTAATGGGAAGCATTTTCGTGAGCAATATTTATAAAATCGAAAATCCGACCGTGGGACTCCTGAGCGTGGGCGAAGAAAAAGTTAAGGGAAGCGCGCTTTCTCTCGCCGCTTACGAACTTCTTGAAAAGGCGCCCATAAATTTTGTCGGCAACATAGAAGGCGGCGATATTCTGAGAGGCAAGGTTGACGTCGTGATTTGCGACGGGTTTGTCGGAAACATACTTCTGAAACTCGCGGAAAGCGTTCTCGACCTGCTGAAGTTCAAGTTCAGGGAATACGCTGAACTCGGATTTTTCAAGAAAATCTGGATTGGTATGATGTACGGCACGATGAAGAAGATACTGAAGAAATTCGATTATCAGGAACAGGGCGGTACGCCTCTGCTCGGCGTTAACGGAGTATCGATTATCGGTCACGGAAAATCAACCCCGTACGCGATAAAGAAAATGATACTCAGAGCGGATGAAATCGCGAGATTCGGCATCAATAAGAAAATTGAAATGAAATTAAAAGAAATTAATTTAAAATAACAAAACATGGCAAAAGTACAATCATTCGCGGATAAAGCCGCAAAACTCGCTAAGAAGCACGAGAACACGGTAATTTGTCCCGATACGAACAAGGAGACGCGTTTAATCAACGTCAGGCTCATCGAGTCAGTTAAAACAGAAAAAGGTTCGGTAAAATTTCTCGATAAGAATGTTAGAGTTTACGAATCTACTTTTAAACCTTATAAAGGATAGGAGACCGGGAAAATGTCAAAAGTATGCAGCATAACAGGCAAGAAAGGCCTTACGGGAAATAACGTTTCTCACGCGAACAACAGAACGAAGAGAAAACAACTGCCCAATCTTCAGAAGAAAAGAATCTGGATTGAAGAAGAAAAAAGATACGTTACGATGAAAGTATCGACGGAAGCCATCAAGACCATAGACAAAAAAGGTCTGAAAGCCCTTTTGAAGAAATAGGGAATGGCCTCTGTCAGTATTATCATTCCTACGTTCAACGAGGAAAAACTGATAGGGCAGACACTCAGCCAGTTCACTGACGAATTCAAGGCGAGATATGACGCCGAGATAATCGTCAGCGACGGCGGCAGCAGCGACGGTACAATTTCGCGGCTGAATGGCTCGGTTGACAAAGTTGTAAAGCACGAAAAAAGTTATAAGCAGAACATCTCTGACGGAAGAAACAGGGGTTTTGAGGTTTCTACGGGCGATGTTCTTATTTTTTTAAATGCCGACACGTTGCTGTACGACGCTTTCAGTTTCATGGATACGGTGATACGGCTGATGGGAAACGCGGAATGCTCCGCTTTAGCCTGCAAGGTCAGGGTTTTTCCCGGCGAAGAAAAATTGTCGGACAAATTGTTTCATTTTTTCTATAACAATTACGTGCGCCTGCTGAATCTCGCGGTTATGGGTATGGGCAGGGGCGAATGCCACATAATAAGAAGGGATATGTTTGAAAAGACGCGGGGCTATAATGTGGATTTTAACGCGGGCGAAGATTTCGACCTTTACAAGCGGATAAATAAACTCGGTAAGGTGAAGTACTGCGGCGACCTGCTCGTTTACGAATCGCCGAGACGGTACAGGAAATACGGATATACGAAGGTGTTTTATGACTGGGCGAAGAATTCAATCTGGATAACATTTTTTAAAAAATCCTTGTCAAAAGAGTGGGAAGCGGTGAGATAAAATTTTTTAAAGTTCTTTCACAAAGCAGCGAATCAAAAGCGCGGACAGGCTTGATTTCGACGGCGCATTCGGTAATCGAAACGCCCGTCTTCATGCCGGTCGGAACGCTCGGCACGGTTAAGGCGGTGAATAACGCCGAACTCGAAAATCTCGGCGCGGGGATTATTCTCGGAAACACATACCACCTCTACCTGCGTCCGGGGAACGACATTATGAGGAAAGCAGGCGGTCTTCACGCTTTCATGAACTGGAAAAAAAGTTTGCTCACGGACAGCGGAGGCTTTCAGGTTTTCAGCCTTTCTTCACTGAAGAAAGTTACGGATGACGGCGTCAGGTTCAACTCTCACGTTGACGGGTCGAAGCACATATTTACTCCCGAAAGCGTAGTCGAAACACAGAGAATTATAGGTTCGGATATTATGATGCCTCTCGACGAGTGCATCGCTTATCCCGCGGCGAAGAAACAGGCGGAGAAGGCTCTCGGCAGGACCATCGACTGGGAAAAAAGATGCCTGAAACATTTCGACGGCTCTGAGCCGCTTTACGGATTCAATCAGAATCTGTTCTGCATTGTTCAGGGAAGCACGTACAGGGACCTAAGGTCGAGATGCATAGAAGAACTCTGCGGACTGCCGTTTAGCGGATGCGCTATAGGCGGACTCGCGGTGGGCGAGGAAAACGAGTTGATGTACGAGGTTACGGATTACTGCACGGATTTATTGCCCGCTGAAAAGCCGAGGTATCTGATGGGTGTCGGAACTCCCGTTGACATTCTCGAATCCGTCGAAAGGGGAATCGACATGTTTGACTGCGTGATGCCGACAAGGAACGCGAGGCACGGAAGGATTTTCACGACGTACGGCGAAATAAACATCAGGAACGCGAAGTACGCCGAAGATTTCGGAATTATAGACGATAAATGCCTTACTTATACGTCGCTTAATTTCTCTTTCGCTTACCTGAGGCATTTGTTCATTACTAAAGAAATACTCGGAGCGCAGTTGGCTTCGATACACAATATAGGCTTCTATCTGAAACTGATGAATGACATAAGGGAAGCCGTAAGGGAAGACAGATTCAAGGAATTTAAAAAAACATTTTTATCAAATTATAATTTAAAAAAATAGTATGGAATTACTCGGAATATTAATGCAGGGACAACCCGGAGGAATGGAATCATTGTTATCAACGATAGTGCCTTTCCTTCTAATAATAGTCGTGTTTTACTTTCTTATATTAAGGCCGCAGCAGAAGAGGCAGAAAGAAAGAACTAAACTTCTCGAAGGCGTTAAGAAGGGCGATAAAGTAATAACCGCTGGCGGCATTCACGGCGTAGTAGAAGGCGTTGAAGACAAGACCGCGCTTATTAAAATCGCGGACAACGTAAAAGTGAAAATCGAAAAAACGGGCATCTCGACGATAGTCGGACTGATGGAACCCGAGAAAAAATAATAATATTCAGAAGAATGAAACCCGTTAAGAAATCAGGCTTAAGCACGATAGAAGCCGCCGTCGAGGACTTCAAAAAAGGAAAGATAATAATAGTCGTCGACGACGAGGACAGGGAAAATGAAGGCGATATGATTTTCTCCGCCGAGAAATCAACTCCCGAACTCGTTAATTTCCTCGTCCGCCACGCGAGGGGGCTTATATGCGTTCCTATGAAAGGCAAGAGGCTCGAGGAACTCGGAATCGAGATGATGACGAATTACAACACGTCGCTTCACGAGACGGCGTTCACGATAAGCGTGGATTATCTTATCGGCACCACGACGGGCATATCCGCGTTCGACAGGCACAAGACTATCAAGGCGCTCATCGGAAAGAAAACCAATCCGAACGACCTCGGCAAGCCGGGGCACGTTTTTCCGCTAAGGTCTGAAACCGGCGGGGTCCTGAAACGCGCGGGTCATACGGAAGCGGCGGTTGATATCGCGAAACTCGCGGGGCATTATCCCGCGGGCGTGCTTTGCGAGGTGATGAAGGAAAACGGAGAAATGGCGAGACTTCCCGAGTTGATGGAAATCGCGAAACAGTTCAAGTTGAAAATAATCTCGATTCGCGACTTGATTCAGTACAGGCTGAAGAAAGACATTCTTGTCGAGAAACTGACGGACGCGAAACTCCCGAGCAGGTTCGGCAGTTTCAACATAAACGTTTACAGAAGCCTTGTCGATTCCAAGGAGCACGTCGCGCTCGTGAAGGGAAACGTGAAAACCGGAAAGCCCGTTCTGGTGCGCGTGCACTCGGAATGCATGACGGGTGACATATTCGGCTCGCTCAGGTGCGACTGCAGAGAGCAGTTGACAAAGTCGATGGAAATGATTGAGAGAGAGGGAAGAGGCGTCCTTCTGTACATGCGTCAGGAAGGAAGAGGTATTGGATTGGTTAATAAAATAAAAGCATATAAATTGCAGGACGAGGGGAAAGATACTGTCGAGGCCAACATCGAACTCGGGTTCAAGGCTGACCTGAGAGATTACGGAATCGGAGCCCAGATCCTGAGGGATTTAGGCATAAAGAAAATAAACCTGCTGACAAATAATCCGAAAAAAATTATCGGTCTTAACGGTTACGGTCTCGAAGTTGTCAATAGGGTACCAATCGAAACTGAAGCAAACCACGTAAACGAGAGATATTTGAGAACCAAGAGAGATAAGATGGGGCATATGATTTTATTAAAAAACAAAACAAAAAAGAAAAAACAGCAATAATGGAACAAGGAATTGTTTATTTAAAAAGAAACAGGCTCGTGGAACTCGAAGAGAAACTTCGTTTTCTGAAGATGAATGAAAGAAAATCCATAGCCGAAAAAATCGCCGAAGCAAGGTCGCACGGAGACCTGTCGGAGAACGCCGAATACGACGCCGCGAAGGAAGCGCAGTCGCATCTCGAACTAAAAATCGGCAAACTCGAAAATCTTCTTTCGAGAGTCAAGATTCTCGAACCGGACGATATTCCCGACGGCGAGGTTTTCGTTCTTACCGACGTCAAGGTCAAGGACATCAAGCGCGACGAGGTAATTACATATACTCTCGTCTCTCCCGACGAAGCCGATTTCGAGCAGGATAAAATTTCCGTAATTTCTCCGTTAGGCAAAGCGCTTATGGGAAAGAAAGTAGGCGACATAGTAAAGGTCGAAGTTCCCGCAAGCGAACTGGAATACAAAATTCTCGAAATAAACAAGTAAAATCATGTTTTATAAAAAATTCTCCGAAATAAAAGTAGGAGTTTTTGTTTTTGTCGCCGTGATAATAGTTACGGCGGTCGTGTTCTGGACCAAAGGGTTTATAATGGGCAAGGACAGAATAAGTCTTGATGTTTATTTCAAATCCGTCAGCGGAGTCAACAAGGGCGACCCCGTCACGGTGAACGGCGTGAACAAGGGCAAGGTGCAGGATTTGGACCTTGTAGGCGATTCGGTTAAAGTTACTTTCTCTCTTGATAAGGACGTAAAAATAAAAACTGATTATTCAATAACAATAGCGGCTCCCGAACTGATGTCAGGAAAGACGCTCGCGATAAAACCCGGCAAGGGTAACACGGAGATAGACTACAAGTCCCCGCTGAGGGGCAATCCCGGTTTCGATATGGGCTCGCTGATGGAGACCGTGGGCGACCTCTCGGGCGACCTGAAGACGCTCATCGGCAAGTTCAACACGACCGCCGACAATCTCGACAAGGTGCTCGTCAACATTAATGAACTCGTCGGCGATAAGAACATGCAGGCTGACCTGAAGAACACAATGTCGAACCTTTCGGTTACTTCGAGAAACCTTAACGGTCTCGTATCCGAATCAAGGACAAGCATTCGAAGCCTGACGGACAACGCCGACAAGACTATGAACAACGTCAACACGATGCTCGACGACAACAGTCCCGAAATAAAGAATACGGTCAAGGACATCAGAACGCTTACAGGAAAGTTTGACAGCCTCATAACGGGCCTGAATCAGATGGTGAACGACATCACGATGCAGAAGAGCGGAGTAGGGAAGTTCATATACGACGATAAGTTTTTCAACAACCTCAACAAGACCCTCGATGAAGTTGAAAAACTTACCAGGAAAATCCGCGAAGACGGAATTAAAATTAATTTATTTTAAGTCGAAAGCCAGATTAATTCTGTGCACGGAGCCTATGTGCCCGAACGAATTGAAAGCGTAATCAAGCCTGTACGTTTCCTTGAACTTGATTCCGATTCCAGCCGAGAAACCCGCAATCCCTTTGGATGAGCCTGTTTCAAGGTTCTGCCGCGCGGCGTTGTCATAGCCCGCTCTCAACAGCACGTATTCGTTCAAATCAAACTCGCCGCCAACTATTACGTTCTTGAATCTCTCGAAGAACTTGTCGTACTCGTCCGCGAGATTTGAAAATCCTATGTTGAAAGTAAGAGGAAGGTAATCAAGCCTCTTGCTCATTCCAACCCTTATGTCAAGCGGAAGTCTTTCCCTCACGCCGTTGTAAGTCTTCAACTGCGTTCCAAGGTTTAGTATGCTCGCGCCGAGAGTCATCTTCTGGTCGGGAATGGTGTACATCGCGCCGAGGTCAACAGCCGCGCCGTATGACTGGTACTCGTCTATCGAAGAAAAAATCAATTTCACGTTCACGCCGTATTTCAGGTTTTCCATATACCTGTTCGCGTAACCTACCGACAGGGCGATGTCGTTGACTCCGAACGTACCGAGGTTATTGAAATACTCGTCGTACTTGTCGAAACTTCCGTAATTCACGTACCTGATACCCGCGCCGATATAGCCGATGTCCTTGTATTTCTGCGAGTACGAAGCCGTGCCTGAATTAATGTCCATCAGGTGCTTGAAGAAACCTACGCTCGCCTTGCTGCCGTCAAGCGTTGCGAGACCCGCGGGATTGTAGAAAATCGTGTTAACGTCGTTTTCGAAAGCGACGAAATTGCCCGCCATTGCAGACGAGCGCGCGTCAGCGTTGAGATTCAGGAAGTTGTAAGTGTACTGCTGCTGGGCCGGTGCGTATGCTTGAAATAAAGCGAATGTAATCGAAAAAACCAGAAAAATTTTTATTTTTATCATATTCATATTTTTTAAAAGTGGTATCTGTTTCTACCAGCCCGACTCCTTTTTTATTCAATAATAATTTATAAAATTTATAGAAACAAGGTTTTTCATAATATTGAAAAATCTTTGTTTTTGCCCTCATACGGCAGTCTTACCACGGATACAGAGTTAACTCTCGAGAATTTTGGACCGATTTCGACGAGTTTCACGAACTCGTTCAGAACGCTTTCGGCTCCTTCCGCCTCGATTTCCACATCGCCGTTGTAAAGGTTCTTCGCGTAACCGCATATTCCGAGCGCGTCTGCCTGCCTGAAGCAGTAATACCTGAATCCGACGCCCTGTACCATCCCCCTGATGGTCATTTTTATCCTTATCATACGAATTTTCTGCTTATTCCTTTGTAAAATTCAGAGAACAGCAAGCCCGCGAGTATCAGCAATCCTCCGATAATCTGATTTGCCGCGAGCACTTCGTTAAGCATAAAATAAGAAAAAATTACCGCAAATACCTGCTCCATATTATACACGAGACCCGCGCGGACGGGAGTGGTGTATTTCTGGAATTTCATCGCTATGTAAAGCGCAATGAAAGTCGAGAATATTCCGTTGAACACGGTCGAGAAAATAAGGAACGAATTCAGTTCGAACTTGTACGTGCCGAGCATCGCGTAGTCGATGAACACAAGCGATACAAGACTTAGCACCGTCATCGAAAAGTACTGCCCGTAAATCAACGCCAGCGTGTCGCTCTTCCTCGAGAACTTGTCGAGATATACTATGTGGTAAGCGAAGGCGACGGAGCAGATGAACGTTATCGCGTCGCCGAAATTCAACTTTGATTCGTGTATTCCCGAAAGAATGTAAACGCCTGCGAGCACGATTAAGATTCCGATTATGTTTTCGAACTTCGGCTTAATTTTGATTATAGTAATCTGTATGAACGGCACGAGTATCAGGTACGTTCCCGTTATGAACGCGGAGTTCGACGCGCTCGTGTATTGCATTCCGAATGTCTGTGTCGAGAATCCCGCGAAGAGAAAGAAGCCGAGAATCATTCCCTGATAAACTTCCTTCTTGTTGAACTGCTTTATTCTCTTCCTGTAAAAAGCGTAGAACACGATTAGCGTGAGAAAGAACCTGAAGAATATGAACGCGTTCGAAGACGAATATTCAAGCGCGATTTTAACCGACGGGAAACTGAATCCCCACACGAACGCGCAGAGCAGAAGCAGGAATTCCGACTTGTAATTCGTCGGATTCACGGTGAAATATTCTTTTATTCTTTTGAACATTCAAACAGATGACGGATTGCGAACATCAATTATAAGTTGAAAAACGCGATGAGTTTCGGCTTGTATATTATGGCGAACGAAACGATGAACCAGAGAAAGATATTCAATATCAAGGAAAGGTCTTTCGTTACTATCTGCTCGGGGCTTTCGCCGAGATTCTTTTTATGCAGAAGGTAAAGGTACCTGAACACACCGTAGATAACGAAAGGCGTCGTGTAAATAAGGTTGTCCGTGTGGAACGTCGTCACGGCTTTTTCCGAAACGGTGTAAAGCGCGTAACAGATTATCGTGCCCGTTACGGCGACCGTGTTCATCTGGTCAACGAACGTCAGATCATAATGCTCCAGCACCTTTCTCTGATTCTCGGCTTTCCCGTTTTCCGCGCCTGAAAGTTCCGCGCGCCTCTTCGAAATCGCGAGAAAGAGCGAGAGAAAAATCGTAGTCAATATCATCCAACTCGAAAACTCCACGCCTATTGCCGCGGCTCCGCCCTCGACCCTTAGAAGGAACCCGATTGAAATTATGAACACGTCAAGAATCACGACGTGCTTGAACCAGAACGTATAAAGAATGTTCAGGAAGAAATAAATCAATACGACAACCGTGAAAGTTAAATCGAGCCTTGTCAGCACGAGCGCCGCGGGAATCAGAAGAACGGCGGCGAAAATCAGCGCTTCCTTCACGCTCACTTCACCCGAGGCGAGCGGTCTGAACCTTTTTTTCTTGTGCACCTTGTCCGCGTCCTTGTCGATAATGTCGTTAATGATATAAACGATGCTCGACGCGATGCAGAAAGCGATGAACGCGTAAATGCTCTTGAAAAGAAGTTGAAAATTCAGGAGTTGACCCGCGAATAAAATCGGAGCGAACACGAAGAGATTCTTAATCCACTGCTTCGGCCTTATCAGCGATATTAACTTAATGATTTTCATCAACTAAATATAACTTTTGCAAGAATTGTATGAAAGGCAGATTCTAGAATCCAGGAGTTAGAATTTAGAATCTAGAATCTAGAATTTAGAAGTTAGTAGTTAGAAGTTAGAAGTTAGAAGCAAGAATCAAGAAGCAAGAATCAAGAAAAGAGCGTTTAATCTTTTGCTTGTCATTCCTGCAAATTCTTCCCCGGAATCCAATTGAACATTGAAAATTTTAGATTGAAGATTGACCTTCGGGCCGCAGGGTCGCCGTGGCGATGCGACATCAAATAGAAAAAAATCAATAACACAAAACAAGCCCCGTAGGGCCGCAGGGTCGCCGTGGCGATGCGACATTTTTGTAGCAAAAAGAATAATAAACACAATATACCTTATCGGCATAAGCCGATAAGGGGCTCTTCAATCTCTAATTGTTATCTGCTAATTGCACACTGTTAATTGAAATGTCCCCCTCTGGAGGAGCCGAAGGGTCGCCTAGGCGATGTGCGACTTCCACGGAGGCGGACGGGGGAGGGGCACGGTTCTAGCAACAGAACATTTGTTCTTATCATACAGAATCAAGAATCAAGACAGACCGATTGTTCCCTCGATTGTCATTCCTGCATTCTCTTTGCCGGAATCCAATTGCACATTGCTCGTTCTTTGAGTCCCGGCTTATCGGGAAAGATTGACTTGAGCCCATCTGGCGAAAATATGTATTGCTCCATAAAAACATTTTACGCACCTGTTTTTTGTCGTGTTGTGCTGTCGTTCGTTAGATTTTAACGTCTTTGTGTTTTGACGAAGGTTGAACTTTTTAGTGCTACCGTTTATCTGAAAAATGAAAGTCTAGTTTAGTGAAAAATTGTCATAGAAACCCGACATCTCGGCTTTTGCAATACCTTGTTATGGGTTTCTTCTGTGCCTTTCGTTTTTATTGCTTATCAATTTCACAGTGTTCTTGTGCATTGGCCTAGCAGTTCTTATGCGAAACTCGGTTTTTAGCTAGGCTTGTATATTGCATGTGTTCTTTTAAAACAAAAGGAAAGGATTGGTGCTTCAAGTTATCGTGTGTGATGTGCTCTTAATCTATCTAACAGAACAAGTCTGAAAATAATAGATTAAAGAGTACTCATTTACGTCTGTTTCCCACGTATACTGAGAAACGTGACATAAAGTATTGTCATCAACTGAACTAGTACCAGTTAATTTTCGACCTTTCACACCAATCCTTATATTTTCTAATACGAAGAGCCCCATTCCTTTTTCTTTAAGACTCTTTCTAAATCAATATCAATATCCCAATCCATAAACCATGTTTTATGCTTTGTTATTTCAGCTATCTCACTTTCTTCTCTACCACTCTTTGCATAATTCGATACCCGCATTAGTTTCTTTTTAATATCCTGTTTTATGAAAGGACAGCTAATAGTATCGAAAAATAATAATGTCAATTCCGATTTTGTAAATGGATCATATTCGTTTTCGAATTTTAAAATAATCTGTTCGGAAATCTCATCTCGTAATTTGTCATATTCAGAATTTATTCCGAAGTAATATAAAAGAGTGATAATATGGAAATAATTAATTCGTTCATATCCACTTTTATGATTTAGATTGAATAATTCTCTAATTTTCTTCTCACTTAATAAATAAGCATCGTCGAGTTTCTTTAAAGCTATTAAAAGGTTTAGGGTTTCAATATTCGTTTCATTTTTTTTCGATTTACGCTGAAAAATTGTCATTACAAAATCAGACTCCCTAAAGATTTTAGAGAATATATTTTGCCGTAAATCCTCTTCCTTACCTTCAAGAAATTTACAGATAACTACAATCATTTGGGCAAGTTTAAATGTTGCGCTTGATGTAATGTTTAATGAATAAGCATAAAAAGAAATGTCGAGAGCAAGTAATAGATAGTTTTCAATAACATCATTTGGCTTTTCAAGATCTTTATCTTTGAAGATTTTTACTACTTTTTGTTTAATATACCTTACTATATCCTTACTCAAAACATCATACGTAAGGTTATTGCGTTGGATTATACATTGAAAATCCTTTATAAAGTTTTTGGATATTGCATACGGTGACTTAATTTTTTCAATTTTCTTTATTTTTTTAACTTCATCATCAGAAACAATTGATCCACCAATAGTAACCAAGGAATTAAAAATCTTATCTAATAAATGCTTAAGTTCTCTTTTTCCAACGGCTATATTAGAAATGAAAGGAGTAGTTTTTTTGTTAGTTTTAGATTCATTTGTATACAGTTTATATTCTTCAAGTTCCTTTTTATAAATTTTAAGAATAAGTTCTATATATTCTTCGTCATTTGAGAATACAAAATAATCATCTACATACCTTTTAATTTCAAAATCAACTCCATGTTTTAATCCTTCCTTGTTCAAGATAGCCAGAACATTTAAATCAATTTGCTGCAATATTATTTCCGTAAAAATTCTTGACACTTCAGGACCGACAACAATTCCGTTAGTCTCATTATAGTTTGCCAATTGCATTATTTTATCAAACGTATTTTCAAATGATTCTTTTTTTGCATTACGTTTAGCGCTTTCTTTATCTTTTACTGCCCAGGTTACGGAATGAGTGTAAATATTGTAGAAACATTTGCTAATGTCAAACTCTAATAATATGTTAAAGCGTTGTTCTAATCGTTGATATTCGTTACGTTCATAAAATTTATAAATCAAATCAATTGGCTCGTAAGTGAAATATGATTTTAATAATCTGGTTTCTTTGTCGAGTACGTCTGGAATAATTTCCACCTCTTGGTTTTTGTGCTCATCTTCATCAAAGACTAATCCGGGTGTGTAATAATATTTCGCAACTTTAGATGCTTTTCTTAATGAAAAGGGGCTTTTCGAACATAAATGGAGTAATACAGAATCATACTTTTCGTAAAAATCAATAAATGCTAATTGATTTAGAGGATGAATAATACTTAAAGTTCTCGTATCACCCAAAATTAATTTTCGAACTTCAAAATTAAAAGGAATGCTGTATTGACCACTCTTTCTTAATGACTTAATTTTCTCCCTAAATTGATTAAAATTTCCATTTGTTACTAAAGAATAAAACCCATCATTTGAGAATAACATAGGTACTTCATAGGGTAATAGTTCTGTTAAAAGTACCCTGTTCTTATCGTCTTTATCTATTTTAACTTTACTCATCTCCAACAATTTTTAATTTTATTCATTTGTTCAAAAGTAAAAATGCAAAAGACCTTTTTAAAAAAACCATGTTTAAATGAATAGTTTGCAAGAGTTTGTCTCTGTGTATTATCAATTATTGAAGACAAATTGGAACCAAAATTACATGATTTACTATATAATGTTTTTCTTAAATACAAATTAAGTTTGTCAAAAATTTTAAAATCTGTTATATGGGAATAATTGTAATAAATACCAGCCTTTAAATCATGTCCTTCTATGTTCTTTCGAACACTGAAATTACCTGTTATGAATTTTATCCTGTTTTCGAGTAAAACGAAATCCTTATTTTTTATAAAATCTAAAAATGACAGCGTTATACGAGACTTTATCTTTTTAATTTTTTTGTTTGCGATGGAAATAATTAAAGTTTTTTTGTTTTTGGTTGTATCAGTAGTAAATTGGTAGCCTAAATATTCAAGGGGTTTAATTTTTTTAATATTGTCACCTCTATAAATTCCTGTTTTTGTTATTTTTTGATGAAGACCTTTTTCTAAATTCTTATTGATATTTCTGTTTAAATCATTTATAACGATTGGGCTATTGCTAAAAATTATTATATCATCTACAAACCTCGCATAATAGTAAACGCCTTTAATGCGTCTTACCCATTTGTCAAAGTTTCTCATATACAATTCTGATAATGTTGCACTTATGCTTAATCCACGAGGTAACCCTGTACAACCAATTAAATGAGGATTTCGAAAAAGGCATTGCAAAAGGTTTTGAGAATGATACGAAAGCATTGAGTCATTTCGAATTTTAAGAAAAAGTCTATCGCGATTTATACTCTCGTAAAATTTCTCAATATCAGTTCGAAGAATCCACATTGGTCCATTTTCAGCTAATAGCGTCTTTACTTGTTTTATAATTATTCTTCTATTTGCTTGCTCATCTTTGTATAATCTCTTAATATTATCATTTAACTTTCTGATTATAAGCTTGTGAGACAAGTTATGTGTAAGGAAATAGTCTCCTACTTTTTCAATATCAAAATAAAAGGAACTATTTACAATTTTTTAAAGTTATCATCAATCTTGGCAATAAGTTCCACCTTACTCAAGCCATAATCTTCCCACTCTCGCGGTTTACAAAGCTGAATCAATTGTTGACTTGAATAATTTTGGTTCATTATTCTCTTAATTTATTAATTTATGTCAGCAAAAATATACTTTTTTAGTTTTCAAAGCATTGGCTCGCATATTGGCAAAAACCAAATATGCCATATGCGGGTTGGTCATTATTTTATATATGCATTCAATCTTTCCGGACTTTTCGTTCGGGTGGGATTTTTGCACTAAACTCGATACGAAAAATCACACTTCAATTATACACAATCATAAATAGAAATACATCACTCTGCCTGACGCAAAACCGAAGTTGGTGGTTGTTTTCTTCTGTCACTGTATGCCCTCTCTAATTGCAATCAGATACTTCCTGAATAACTCAATAAACACTTTGTCAATAAGGTTGAGAATGAAAAAATAAACAAAATAATTCTCGTATTTATAGTCATCAATAGTCAATGATTTTAAAGTTGGTAAATTTTGTTGATATGATTGAGTGTTGTGAGCTATTCTGTTTCTGTGTTTGTATAGGTGTTTTTCATAAATATCCTTCAATGTTTTATCGGAAAACAAACTGTTCCTGTCATTAGCAAAATGGTTACTTCTAACGTGTTCTAAAATAATAGTAAATTTGGCAAAATCGTACTCTGCCCAAAGAGATAAATTGGTGCTCGTAAATATGCTTGTTATATCCGAAAATGTTGTCTGTAGTAACTCTGCTTTATTTTCAAATAAATTTTCAGAAAAATGTATTCCGTGTTTTTCTAACTGTTTGATTAAATCAGTATAAATTTTCTGTTTGTCTTTATAGTTCGAACACTCTCCTAGAGGTGTTTGAGTGAAAGTATATCTATAGTCATAATCATTTGTAGCCATTTCCCAACATATACATTTCATTTTTTGCTCTTGAAACCCTGTCATTTTTATGAAAGCAGATTGCATTATATAATCACACAATGGATAAGTTTCTATACCACTCCCTATACCAGCACTAGCGGAAACTACATCAGTCAAGATGTCAGTAATTGGAGATAATATAAAGTCTTTATGTTTATTCATTTTGCTGAACTTCTATGCTTTGGAAAATCTCACGTGATGCTGTTATACGAGCTTTTAAATATTTTAAGGCGTACGGATTGTATTTATGGTTTTCTGTCTCTTTTAACTCATTGATCTTTACTGCCAATTTATTTTTAAGTTCTTCTTTCCTTGTTTCATCAAGTTGCTTGTTTAAGAACACAACTTCATTTACTATCCCAAAGAAATACATATCCATATCGATTATTGATGGAAATGATTTAGGAATTTCAAATTGTTCAACTGTATTTTTTAGTTTTTCGATTCTCTCATTGTTATATGGTATTGTAGGATATGAAACATCAAACTTTAATTCATTATTTGCATCGCTGTCAACAACTGCCTTAATATACTTTTGGTAGTAATTTTCATTTTTCTCCCAGTCCCTTCCTCCATATTTTTGTAGAGAGTGATTGTCCCCGTTGAATTGAGATAGGATTGACAGATATTTTATAAAATCTATCAAACCACTTTCTTTGCTACTTGTCTCAACTTTGTAACTATTCAAAAACTCAGGAACGAAGAAGTCCTTCAAGTCCTCCTTTAAGAAATACAATGATTTTCTAGTCTCTAAGCGTGTTAATTTTGTTCCACCAATATTGATGTTACGGAAAATATCAGAGTAAAATTTTGATTGAGCATCTTCTTCAACATCATTGCTTGGTCTTATGTAGGCAAACCCAAGAAAATGTTCTTCAAACCAATTATCAACTTTGGGATTCTCAAGCAATCTAGTGTAAAATGAACTTTCTAATTCAGTTGAATCGAATTTGTTGTCTTTGAGTATATTACTAAAATTCCATTTAATGATTTTTATTCTCTCATCAACAATATCTTCTTCGTTCTCGGGTAAATCATCTGCTACTTCATTTACTACAGCACTTGGAATTTTGGCAATATACTCTTTGGTGTCAATATACTTGTTGAGTTTTGCAAAAAGAATCGAAGTAAGTCTTTGTTGTCCATCAAGTATGAAGTTTTTCCACTCGCCATTTTTGCGAACTGCACCAATAATAATAGGGGGTATAAATTGACTGTTATCAAATGTTTTTATGAGATTTTCAATTTGACTTTTATCCCAAACAAATGAACGTTGATACCAAGGGAGAACGATATTTCCCTTTAGTATTAAGTTCAACCAATGTTTCAAGGAATATTCTCCGTAATATACTCGTCTCTCCATAGTCGATTTATTATTTCCTGTGACGAAATTGTCCTTTATTATGACCGCCAAATCGTTTTTTATGTCTGACAAAACGAGATCAATACATCAAGAAATGTGTGTATAGATCTAACGGTCAGTCTTTATTCTTTTAAAAAAATTTATGAATCTCAAAAATCAAAAAATGTGATTTATACTTTTTATTTAGTGTTATTAAATAGTAATAAAATTTCTATTGAATATACTTTTAGTAAATCATTCAATAGTAATATTTCTTAATTTCATAAGCGAAATGAATAACCATCCTAAGATATGCTTTTTGAAAAGTTGCCGGAATATATAGCGATTTCCCGATGATTGCCATTTATGCCTCCTATGCTTTTGTGTCCTCTTTTTCGTTAATTAATTATTTAACCTCGAAATATCAAGTGTATAATTAAGGTGTATTAACATTTTTTTTCGTTTCTGTCTTCGCGTTTCCTTACCTTCCTTCTACAAATCCTCATTTCTGCCGATGTATCCTTAATCACTGCACCCCGAAAACAAATTTCGCGAAAAATAACTTCACTGTTTATCAATGCTTTACCGGCCTTCCCGGTCATTTATTGAACCAAACTACCCCACCGCTCGCTATATTTGTATGGTAATATTTTATTGCCGGGAAATTAAAATTTATTGCTATGCGCAAGGATATTGAAACACAATCGAAATTCGTCTCTTTGAGAATTCTGGGCAAATCCCTCGTCGATATCTCCGAAGAACTCGAAATCTCCCTCGCTACCGCCAACCGATGGAACAAATTCTTTAAGGCCGATATCATAAACGGCAGGAATTCCGATTTGAACAGGCTGCGCTCTAAGGTCGCCGGTGCCTATGAGTCATACTTCGATTTCATTAACGAGAATATCGAAAAAATGAAAACAGAGATCCGTAGGAATGAGGAAATCTCTCTGGACTATTCATCGCTCCTGAAAAATATTAATATGCTCTTCAATACTGTCAATAAAATTGATGTCTTCAGGAAGTTCTCGGATAAATCCAGCACTTACTCCGCTCCGGAAAATACGATTCCCGAAACGGATTACTCGCAGTCCTATGTTCCTAAACACGTTATAGAAGGATTGAAAAAATGCTGACCGGCGGAAAAATAAAATTGATACGAAAAAAAAGTATCATTCGAGTGTCATTCGCTATCTTTTGGAAAATCAGAATCTTATTTGTGATTATGATACGCAGTGATACTATTTTGACACGATTTGAAAATCACGGAACTTATATCCCTGTTTTTTCAACCCGGAAGTAAATTTAAACGACACTTTTCGTGTCATTCGTATCATTAAACGACACTATTCGTGTCACTCGTTCTTTCTCAAAACCGAATAAAAGTAGTAGCAAATTTTTCCGCTCTTTCACGCGGGATATGGAAAAAGTTCTTGCTCTTAATCTGTGGTAATCTGTGTCCATCTGTTTTAATCTGTGTCCAAGTGCTTTTTGAAAATTAGTGGTAATTAGTGGCAGGACGCTCTTGCTCTTCAATCTCTGTGGGACTCTGTGCCTTCTCTGCGTTCTTCCGTGTAACAGAGTTGAAGCATGATTACGTTAATGGATTCCGGCTAAGAACATGCCGGAATGACAGCAAAAAAAAATCGCTCTTTCTCCAATTGTTAATTGCTAATTATTAACTGCTAATTGTTTTTATGGCTCTTCTACCTAAAAAAATCTCTTGCTCTTCTCTGTGTCCTTGGTGTGCTCTGTGGTTAATCGCTCTTGCTCTACTAACTTCTTGATTCTTGATTCTTGATTCTTGATTCTGTCCTATCTTCAATCTTTGAAGCAAGAGTGATTAGAAAACTGCGTGTTCGTGATACACGCCGAAGACTTCTTTGAGTTCGCCGCACATTTCGCCGAGCGTGACATAATTGCGGGCGCATTCGAGTATGACGGGCATAAGGTTTTTGCCGTCGGACGCCGCCTGCTTCAAGCCTCCGAGAGAGCGTTTCACGCTTTCCCGGTTCCGCGACTGTTTCAGTTCGCCGAGTCT
>CALGII010000267.1 GCA_937915485.1 uncultured Ignavibacteriota bacterium
AAAAATGAAAAAATTATTCTTTTACCTCGCAGTTTCGGCCGTCCTATTCACCGGCACTTTATATTCGCAGACCGGCTGGTTCACTCAGTACAGCGGGACAAGCAATGCGTTAAGGGATGTGCAGTTCATAGATCAGAATACCGGGTGGATGGTTGGATGGTACACGATACTCCATACTTCAAACGGCGGCAATAACTGGGTTCAGCAGTTGTCTTCAACCCACGGATTCACTGCAGTTCAGTTCATCAATTCACAGACGGGCTGGACATCCGGAGGCAGTGTTACAAATAATGTCTCATATATAGCAAAAACAACAAATGGCGGCGTCGTCTGGAATTCAGTGTTTAATTCCAGTATCGGTGCGGTTATGAAAACATATTTTATTAATCCGGATCTTGGATGGGGTGTAACATCCAAAGGGTATATACTGAAATCAACGGACGGCGGCTTGTCGTGGAGTACAATTTACATCAACACAGCGCGGACTTATACGTACTGCATTTTCGTTAATCAGAATACGGGATGGGTAACGGGCGACTCCGGAAATTTGCTGAAAACCACGGACGGCGGAAGCACGTGGAATACGCAGACCTGCAACACTTCAGAGAATTTGCTCGGTATGTATTTCCTCTCGCCTACTACAGGTTTCATTACCGCTATGGGAGGATTTGTATTTAAAACAACGAACGGGGGAGTAAACTGGATTAGCAAACCTACCGGTTCAACTTACAGACTCAATTCAATTATTTTTACAAACAGCAGTACGGGATGGGTTTCCGGAGGAGACCCGATATTAAATTCCCCGTTCGCAGTATCGCAAATTTTAAGAACTAACGACGGAGGGGAATCCTGGTCTCCGCAATCAACGCCGACTTCTAATGGTGTTGCTTCAATATTCATGCTGAATTCCTCCACCGGCTGGGCAGCCTGCATGAACGGAACGATTCTTAAAACCACTACCGGCGGCTTGCCCATACCGGCGGCTCCGGTACTCGTCTATCCGCCTAATAACTCGACCGATTTGCCGGTGAATTTAACTCTGCTGTGGAGTCCGTCATCAGGAGCGACTTCGTATAAAGTTCAAGTGTCAACCGTGGCAAACTTCTATGTGATAACCGATTCAGCAACTGTTACGTCAAACCAATACCCCGTACCCGCGGGGAAACTCCAGCCCGGCTACACGTACTTCTGGAGAGTTAAAGCATCAAATTCTGTGGGCGCAAGCGACTGGTCAACAGTCTGGTGTTTCTCTACAGGACTCGTGCCTCAAGCCCCGATTCTGATTTCTCCGGTTAACGGTTTCATCGGAACATCAACGACGCCGGTTCTTGACTGGGACAGTCTGCCGGGAGTGTTGTCATACACGATTCAGATATCGACCGTGCCAAACTTTACTGTCTTTACGGATTCGGCGACCGTTCTTCTGAGCAAATACACCGTGCCTTCGGGAAAACTCAACCTGAACATAACTTATTTCTGGCGGGTCAACGCGAGGAATAATTACGGCTCTGGACCGTGGTCGTCTGTCTGGAGTTTTACGCCTCAGCCGGTAAATATAAATCCTTCGGGAACAGGCTTACCCGTGAAAAATGAACTAATAGGTAATTATCCGAATCCGTTTAATCCGACCACAAAAATAAAGTTCAATGTAGGCAGCAGTAACGGAACCAAAATAAAGAATGTTACGATTGCAGTGTTCGACGCATCGGGAAGAAGAGTGGATGTTCTTGTTGACGGCTTGCTTCCTGCGGGTAGTTACGAGATATTTTTCAACGGGGAAAAACTTTCGGGAGGAGTATATTTCTGCAGGCTAATTATATCGGATTTCACTGAAACCAAGAAAATGGTATTACTCAAATGATGCCTTCGTTTCGTTATAGCATGATTTATAAATTGTGAATCATGTGATTGTTTTCTGCTTTTAACATGAGATAGTATTTTTGTAATTTCTTTGATGAAATTCAAGAATTATAAAGACTGCATTGATTATCTCTTCGGTCTCGAACGCTCCGGAATAAAGTACGACTTAAAGAACATAAAAAAACTGTCCGCACTGACAGGCAATCCGCATAAGAATTTCAGGTCAATACACGTCGCGGGAACGAACGGCAAGGGCTCGACAGCCTCGATTATAAGTTCCGCCCTTACAGAAAAAGGATTTCGTACCGGGCTCTACACATCCCCTCACATCAAGGACTTCCGCGAGAGAATACGGATAAACGGCAGGATGATTCCAAAAGATTACGTTGTTTCATTCACGGAAAAGTATTTCAGGGATATCGAAAAAATCATTCCGAGTTTTTTCGAAGTCACTACGGCAATGGCGTTCAAGTATTTCTCCGATAACGGCGTCGATTTAGCGGTTATCGAATGCGGTCTCGGAGGAAGGCTTGACTCTACCAACATTATCACTCCTCTCGTGTCAGTAATCACGAGCGTATCGATTGACCACACGGAATACCTCGGCGGTACATTGAAAGACATTACGTTTGAAAAAGCGGGCATAGTCAAGAAGAATGTTCCCTGCGTTATCGGAAAACTAAAGCCGGAAGCAATAAAGCAAATAAGGATATACTGCAAAGAAAGGAAATCCCCGCTGACAGAGTCGCAGAAAAAAGTCAGAATCAGAGCGAGAGAACCTTTAGCGGAGGCACGGATATTCGACGTGAAGTCCGGACACTATTCGCTCCGTAACCTGCGTCTTCCTCTTTCGGGTGATTACCAGAGAATCAATCTTGCGACCGCGTTCGGCGTATTCGACGCGCTTGTTACAAGTCGTAAAATACGATTCGCGGAAAATGAACTCCGGCGCGGGTTTGAGAGCATTGCTAAAAACACCGGATTCGATTACAGATTTAAAATACTCGGGACGAATCCGCTCGTTGTATTTGACGTATCACACAATACCGAAGGCATTAGATTTTTAAAACGAACGCTCGCCGCGTACAGGTATCGTAAACTCTTCATAATATTCGGGATGATGTCTGACAAGGAATACAAAAAGTGCATTAATGAATTGGAAAAGTTGAAAGGATTTCTGATATTGACTAAACCCGGTTACAAACGCTCCGCCGAACCCGAAATGTTGATGAAAGCGGTTAAGAACAAGTCCCGCGCCGCAATAATGAAAAACGCTTCTGAAGCGTACGCGTTCGCCGCGTCGAAGGCGGGCAAGAATGATATGATACTCGTTACGGGTTCCTTTTTTCTGTTAAGCGATATTTTGAAAACGAAAAAATTCTGAAAATGATAAAGGCAATAATATTTGATCTCGATAACACTCTTGTTGATTTCATGCTGATGAAAGAGCGCGCGATAGACGCGGCGGTTATCGCTATGATAGATTCCGGGCTGAAACTCTCGCAAGATGAAGCGAAGTCGAAAATCGAAGCCATATACAAGCGCGAAGGAATCGAATACCAGCAGGTGTTCGATGAGTTCCTGATTGACGAGTTCGGAGCGATTGACAACAAGATGATTTCGGCGGGAATAGTTGCATACAGGACGGCGCGCGAAGCGGCGTTAAAGCCGTATCCCGGAGTATTTCCGACACTGATTGAACTTATTAAGATGGGGATTAAACTCGCCGTGGTATCGGACGCCCCTTCGAGAGAAGCGTGGCTGAGGCTTTCTTACCTAAATTTCCATCACCTGTTCGACGTCATTGTTACGTTCGACGATACGGGTGAAAGAAAGCCGTCTCCCGTTCCGTTCAACCTCGCGCTCGAACGCCTGAACCTGAAAGCGGCTGAATGCCTTATGATAGGGGATTGGGCGGAACGCGACGTCGTCGGAGCGAAAGCAGTTGGAATGAAAACAGTGTTCGCAAGATACGGCGACACGTTCGACACTGTTCATCCCGGGTCGGATTACGACATAAACTCAATAACCGAATTAATAAACATCGTGAAAAAGGAGAATCAAATTTTATGATAATCGGAGTCGGCATAGACATAATAGACATAAAGAGAATCAAGTCGATAATGGAAAAGTTCGGCGATAAGTTTTACGAAAAGATACTTACCGAAAAGGAAATCGCTTACTGCAAATCCTTCAAAGCAAAACCGGAGCCGCATTTCGCGGGACGCTTCGCGTCTAAGGAAGCATACTCGAAATCAATAGGAACAGGTATCTCGAAAGATTTCAGGTGGAAAGATATTGAAATTCTGAACGATGAAAGAGGCAAGCCGTACATACATCATCTGGCTGAGAACGAATACTCTAAGTACAGGTTTCACATTTCAATTTCGCATACTGACGAATACGCTACAGCAGTAGTGGTCTGCGAAACTAATTGACGCGCGCCGCGCTGAATATCCCTTCGTGCGCGTTTATTTTTTCGATTACCGCGTTCAACTGAGATAGATTTTCAACAACGACTATGAGCGTGCCTTCGAACATCGAGCCTTTCGTCAGAATGTTGACGCTCTTTATGTTGAGTTTGAAGTTTCTTGAGAGAGTTTCAGTTACGTCATTCAGAATACCGGGTTTGTCCTCGCCGATTATCTTTATTCCGCCCATGAACTCTCCGCCCTGCGTTTCGCTCCAGTTAATTTCGATTATCCTGTCGGGTTCGAGAAGATAAAGATTAATAATATTGTTGCAGTTTTTCCTGTGTATTTTTATCCCTTCGGTCTGCGTGACGTATCCGATAACGTCGTCGCCGGGTATCGGATTGCAGCACTTCGCGTAACTGTATTTGATTCCCTGAATGCTCGTCTTCGAGCCGTTCGTACCGATTGTTATATCCTTCGTCGTGTCGTGAGTCTCTTTCCTGAACCTGTCAACGGATTCCTGCTCGCGGGCTTCCGCGGCGGCGGCGCTTTCTTCCATAGACGCTGCTTCAATCTGCTGAAGTTTCGTCTTGTCCGTAAGGAATTCAATAACCTCGTCGGCTTTTTCGGGTTCCGCGCCAATCTCAAAATAAAATTTCTGAAGGTCTCTGTATTTTATCCTCTGCACGACTTTCAGGAGTGAATCTTCGTTAACGTGAAGTTTGTGCTTCTTGAGTTTCTTCTCAAAGTGTTCGCGGCCGTCCGCGATTAGTTTTCTTCTTTCGGAATTGAAGTAACGCTTGATGTCCGAGCGGGCTTTCGGCGTCACGACGAACTTTTCCCAGTCGCGTTTCGGCTTCTGAGTCTTCGATGTAATAATTTCAACCTGATTGCCGCTCTTAAGACGCGTGTCGAGCGGAACGATTTTTCCGTTCACCTTAGCGCCGATGCATCTCATTCCGACTTCGGTGTGTATCTCGAATGCGAAATCGACAGGCGTAGCGCCTGAAGGAAGTATCTTCAGGTCTCCTTTCGGAGTGAAGCAGTAAATTTCATTCTGGAAAAGTTCGAGTTTGAAATTCTCGATTAACTGACCCGTCGTGAGTTCGTCCTTTGCCGCGTTCTCGAATGTCTCGCGTATGTTCTTCATCCACTCTTCGATTTTCCTGTCGTTGATGTTGAAGTTCTCCTTGTACTTCCAGTGAGCGGCGACGCCCTTTTCGGCAATCTCGTGCATTTCCTTCGTTCGAATCTGTACTTCGACGCGGTGTCCTTCCTTGCTCATTACGGTCGTGTGAATTGACTGGTAGCCGTTTTGCTTCGGAACGGAAATGAAGTTCCTGAATCTTTCGGGAATCGGAACGTAAATCTGTGAGACAATTCCGTAAACGAGGTAACAGTCATACTTGTTCGTCGTGTCGAGTATCACGCGCACGGCGAGCAGGTCGTATATCTCCTCGAATCCTTTTTCTCTCTTTAATAGTTTCTGATAAATGCTGTATATGTGCTTCGCGCGCGAATAGATTTCGTACTTGAAGTTCTCCTTGTCGAGGTCAGCTTTAATGGGCTCTATGAATTTCTTCAGGAACCTCTCGCGTTCGCGTTTCTTTTCCTTTATGTGCGCGGCGATTCTGTCGTACTCCTTCCTGTTGAGATATTTGAAGGATAGGTCCTCGAGTTCGCTCTTTAATATCGAAAGTCCGAACCTGTGAGCAAGCGGCGCGTAGATGTCGAGAGTCTCCTGAGCCATACGCAATTGCCTCGCGCTCGAAAGGAATTCGAGTGTCCTCAGATTGTGAAGCCTGTCCGCGAACTTTATCAGCATAACTCTCAGGTCAGATGTCATCGAGAGAAGCATCTTCTTGTACGACTCAATCTGTTTGAGTTCGTAATTTTCGGTAAGACCTTCAATCTGCGTAGCGCCGTCCACAATTTCAGCGACCGTGTCGCCGAACTCCGCTTTGATATCCTTTATGGTGAACATCGTGTCTTCTACAACGTCGTGAAGTAGCGCGGCTGCTATCGTGGTGTCGTCAATCGGAATTTCTTTCGCGAGAATGAGAGCAACCTCATACGGGTGCGTGAAATAAGGCTCGCCCGATTCGCGCTTGTCGTTCTTGTGCGCGTCGAGCGCGAAACGGAAAGCGTTAGAAATCAACTTGTCATTGACTCGTTTCGCCGAAAGACTTATCCTGGCGCTGCCGATGAGTTCGTCAAGTTTCTTCTTATAGAAATTGCTCAGCATTCGTTTCCTTAAAAATTATATGGTGCCGAATATTCTGTCTCCCGCGTCTCCGAGTCCGGGCACGATGTAACCCTTATCATTAAGTTTCTCGTCGATGCTGCAGGTAAGCAAGCGGAAATATTTTTTTTCTTTAGCGTCGAATCTGTTGTCTATTGCCTTGAGCCCCTCGGGCGCGCAGAGAAGCGAAACCACGTTGATGTCCCTGAAGCCCATGTTCATCAGGTATTCAAGCGTGAAAATGACGCTTCCTCCCGTCGCTATCATCGGGTCGAGAACTATAACCTTCGCGGCTTTCTTGTCCTTGAGAGCGGGAAACTTGAAATAATATTTAATAGGTTTTAGCGATTCTTCGTCCCTGTACAAC
>CALGII010000268.1 GCA_937915485.1 uncultured Ignavibacteriota bacterium
AAACAGATTAAAAATCGAATGACTGTCTTAAAACACCGCCAGGTCGACAAGAGTTATGAGATATACCTTTCATTGTATCAGGGACTATATGACAGTAAAGAAGAAAAAAATATTTATAAACAGTTTTCTCCGGATTTTTTTGACCTTATCGTTGTTGACGAATGCCATCGGGGCAGTGCGCGTGATGACAGCGCCTGGCGTGATATCCTAACATATTTTAAATCCGCCGCGCATATCGGTCTTACCGCTACTCCGAAAGAAACCGTAGAAACCAGTAATATTGAATATTTCGGAGAGCCGATTTATACCTACTCTCTTAAACAGGGAATTAACGACGGCTTTCTCGCTCCCTATCGCGTTATCCGCGTAAACCTAAATATTGATGTTACTGGATGGATTCCGCCTAAAGGCTTTAAGGATAAAAATGGAAATCTCGTTGAATCTCGCCTGTATAATAGAATAGATTTTGACAGAACTCTCGTAGTTGACGAAAGACGGAAACTTGTCGCTAAAAAAATCTCGGAATTCCTTAAAGGTTACGATAGATACGCTAAAACGATTTGTTTCTTTACTGATATCGAACACGCTGAAGCGATGACGACTCTGCTTCGTAACGAGAATTCTGACATTGCAAAAAATAATTATAAATATGTTATGCAGATTACCGGAGATAATGAAGAAGGTAAAAGGGAATTGGATAATTTTATTAATCCCGAAGAAACTTATCCCGTAATCGCAAATACTTCCGAATTGATGACAACAGGCGTCGATGCTCAAACCTGTAAGGTTATTGTTCTTGATTCCGAAATTAAATCAATGACGAAGTTCAAACAGATTATCGGACGCGGAACAAGAATAAACGAGGATTACGATAAATTGTTTTTCACGATACTTGATTTCAGGAATGTCACCCATTTATTCGTCGATAAGGATTTTGACGGCGACCCGATTCGCATTAAACCCGTTTCCGAGGATGTTGATTTAACCGATGTAATTGATGAAGAAGAAAAGAATTTAGAACCCGTAATAGATGAGGAAAACGGCAATCAAATAGTGCTGAGCGACCCGGATTTAAGAAAACCCGAACCTCAGCCTGTTTCACCGCCTCAAACCCGGGAAAAAGTTTATGTGAACGGTATTGATGTCTCTGTTCTCCTGATTCAGGAAATGTTTCACGACTATAAGGGAAATTTAATTACCGAAAACCTTAAAGATTATACTAAAAAAATCATAAATAATTCTTACACTTCATTGAACGATTTTCTTACCAAATGGCAGAACGCCGAACGGAAAGAAGCAATTATTGAAGAGTTGAAATCAAACGGTGTAATAGTCGAGGCTCTCGTTGACGCAGTCAGTAAGCCCTTGGACCTGTTCGACTTGATTTGCTTCGTTGCTTATGGTCAACCTCCGCTCACTCGTAAAGAGCGTGCTGACAATGTCCGTAAAAGAAACTATTTCACTAAATACGGCGACAAAGCAAGAAAAATACTCGACGCCCTTCTCGATAAATATGCCGATGAAGGTATATCCGATATTGAAAATGTCGAAGTGCTCCGCGTGAAACCCTTCGTCGATTTCGGCTCACCTGTCGAAATAATCCGCGAGTTCGGCGATATGAATAAATACCTCAAAGCCGTAAAAGAACTTGAAAACGAACTTTATAAGTTAGCATAATGGATGATAAAGAGCTTGAAATAAAATATAAGGAATTATTGGAAGATGATAACTTTGAAAAAATTGTTGGCTCTCTGAAAAAACCTAACATTTTTAATATCCTTAAAATCGAGAGAAAAGAATTTGCTCATTCAAATGTTTTAGCCTGGTTATTAAATCCGTCAGAAAATCATGGCTTGGGCATAATGTTTTTGGAAAGATTTTTAAGGGAGTTATTTATCGATGAGAGGTCTAATAATTTATCGATTATAAATATACCTAAGTTGAATTTAGAAAACGCAACTGTAAAAACCGAATGGAAGAACATTGATATTTTAATAGAATTGAACAACGTTGTAATCGTTATAGAAAATAAAATTGATTCTACTGAACACTCCAATCAATTAAGTAAATACAAATCTGTCGTGGATGTTGACTATCATGACAAAAATAAGGTTTTTGTATACTTGACACCTTTTGGGGATTTGTCTTCGCTTGACGAACACTACATAAATATTAGTTATGTAAAAATTGTCGATATTCTAAATAAACTAGCA
>CALGII010000269.1 GCA_937915485.1 uncultured Ignavibacteriota bacterium
TGATTTCCGAACTCAACGAAAGCGGTAAAGGCAAAGTTACTTTTATCCTAAACGATAAGTTGTATTCCGACACGGCGCTTCCCGTTTATTTCGATTACGATTTTTATAATCCCGATTTCCTCGGCTCACAGGGCGTTTACGGATTTGCCGATACAGTCTTAAAATGTAAAAACGATAATTACAGGCTGCTTATGCGCTACCTCCTCGACGAATATGTAATCGTCGAAGACCTCGATACGGCATTCAAACTTTCAGGCGATAATTATTATAAGTTCATTACTCTCGACGGAGATATAGTTACTCAAAGCGTCGTCCGCGCCGGCGGAAAGACCAAAGAGGAAAATCTCAAAATCGGTAGGGAGAATCAGATTGTTAAACTCGAATCCGAAATCGAATCGCTCGGCTTAACCCTCCACGAGCAGAATAATTTGCTGCTTGAATTTCAGGACGAACTTAAAAGCCTTGATATCGATAACGTCAAGATTGAACTTGAAAAAATTACCAGAGAGTCGGGAGAAAACAGCAACCGCATCGCCCTCATAAACTTCAAACTCAAAGAACTTAACAATAAGGTTTCGGGAAATGACGAAACGTACGGGCAGATTAAGAATGACAACCTTAAACTCAACGCAAGAATAAACGAACTCATAAGCGAACTTAGCAGTCTCGAAAACGAACAATCAAACTATGAGAAGGAACTTGCCTTCCTGTCCGATGAATTCACTGAAATCGATATTAAGCATACCGAGAATCAGGCTGATTACAACACCTTCCTTATTGAATTCAACAGGCTGAAAAATGAACTCAGAAACGAAGAAGGCAATAACACCCGGACCATCAGCAGCAAAGAATATCAGGAAAACCAACTTACACGGAATAGAAGAACCATCGAAGACGACACGATGAAAATGAAGGAGTTCGATGAAGTGGTTTCAGATAACAACAGGCGGATTGAAGAATTGAAAATCAAGCGTGACCTTGTCAAGAAGCGGCTCGATGAAAATGACCTCAAACTCGGTGAAAAGAAAAACGCCAAGGAAGAAATAGAAATCGAGCAAAGAAACAAGCGCCGGGAATTCGACAGGGTCTCGAAACTCCTCATTGACTCTCAGATAAAAATCAAGGAATACGAAATTAAATCCGACCAGCATCACGAATTGATACTGAAGAAATACGAGATTGACGTTCTCAGCGTTCCTCACGAACTTAAAGACGAACTCAATAGCGTTAAGATTAAGTACTCTGACGCCGACGGAAACTTCGATGAATACGCTGCAGGTAAAGACGTGGACGAACTTTCGGAACGATTGAAAAAACTCGGCGGCGGCTATCAGCAGATTATCTGGGACGATTACCAGACCGAAAAAGACGAACTCGAGAAAATGATAGTCCAGAGAGATGACCTCCTTGAATCCGAACGCGATATTAAGAAAACGATAGAACGCATTAACAACGAGGCTAAAGAAAGATTCCTTAAGACTTTCGAAGAGATAAGACAGAACTTCATTCGCATCTTCAAGGAACTCTTTCAGGAAGGCGACGAATGCAACCTCAAACTCGTTTACGAAGAGGACGAAGACGGAAAACTCGAAGAGGACCCGCTGGAAGCCAAGATTGAAATCACCGCGAAGCCCAGAGGCAAACGCCCGACTTCTATCGAACTTCTTTCGGGCGGTGAGAAAACTCTCACTGCTATCGCACTCCTCTTCGCGATTTATCTCGTTAAGCCGTCTCCGTTCTGCGTTCTTGACGAGGTCGATGCCCCTCTCGACGTCGCAAACCTTGCGAGATTTAATCGAATGATTCGCAAGTTTTCCGAGAAGACTCAGTTCATACTCATTACTCACAACGAAAGAACAATGGAAACCGTCGATACGCTTTACGGTGTTACTATGCAGGAACCCGGCGTTACCACGATTGTCGAAACCAGATTTAAAAATCAGCAGAATTGAAGAAGAAATA
>CALGII010000270.1 GCA_937915485.1 uncultured Ignavibacteriota bacterium
TTCATAAAAAATTTGAAGATAAGCCCGAGTGGCGGAATTGGTAGAGGCGTCCCGATATAGTCGGGATTGCTCAGTATAAAGAGTTCATAAAAAATTTGAAGATAAGCCCGAGTGGCGGAATTGGTAGAGGCGTCCCGATATAGTCGGGATTGCTCAGTATAAAGAGTTCATAAAAAATTTGAAGATAAGCCCGAGTGGCGGAATTGGTAGAGGCGTCCCGACTTGGTCGGGATTGCGCAGTATAAAGAGTTCATAAAAAGTTTGAAGATAAGCCCGAGTGGCGGAATTGGTAGACGCGCAGGACTTAAAATCCTGTTGCCTGTAAGGGCAGTATCGGTTCGATTCCGATCTCGGGCACACAACCCCTGTTAAAAAATCAACAGGGGTTTTTTATTTAAGAAAATCTACGTCCCGACAAAGTCGGGATTGCCCGCAAGGAGTATCGATTCTCCGCCGCGGCGGACGATCTCGGGCGCGAAACACCGAGATAAATCCGAATCTTCCGACGTCTACCTTTAGCCGACAATTTATAAGCGCCGATAACGGATGAAGCGCTGGTCGAGGCTGCCGTTATTTCGTCAATATCATTTTCTTTGTTTCTGAATATTTGTCCGTTTCTATTTTATAGAAATAAATTCCCGACGCAAACCTGTTTCCGTCAAAAGTCACCTCGTATTCGCCCGGATTAAAGAAACCTTTCGCGAGAGTTTCAATTTCTTTTCCGAGTATGTTATAAATTTTTAAGGTTACATTTGTGCTCTGTTTTATCCGGAATCTGATTTTTGTCGTGGGATTAAACGGATTCGGATAATTTTGAAAGAGACTGTATTTATCGGGCACGTTGGAATTAATCCGGGATATAAAAACACTGCCTCCGTTTGTAGTTTTGAGAATGGCGCCACCGTCACCCACAACCCACCCGGTTTGAGCATCAAGAAAGTAGCCGTAATATAGGCTGTTTGAAG
This sequence comes from uncultured Ignavibacteriota bacterium, assembly GCA_937915485.1. Lineage (GTDB taxonomy): Bacteria > Bacteroidota > Ignavibacteria > Tepidaquicellales > Tepidaquicellaceae > CAIKZJ01. The sequence goes on from CALGII010000270.1 coordinate 966, forward strand.
TTGGGACGTTTTGCTGCACCCATTGGCTCCCGCCGTTTGTTGTCTTCATAATCAACGGCCTGTAGTTTATGATGTTGAAACCAACAATCCAACCGGTTTGAGCGTTCACAAACTGAAGGTCTAAACCAAAATTCTCTGAAAGCGATCCCATCATAAACCAGTTTTCACCCCCGTCCGTAGTCCGGATATTTGCACCATATCCGCTAGCCCATCCATTCTGCGAATCAGAAAAATAAATAGAATAAAGCGGGTAATTACTTGAGTTTGGAAGTAATATCCAGTTTGTACCGGCGTTTGTTGTTTTAACAACAATCCCGCCGGGAAATCCACCCGCAGCCCAACCCGTCTGCTCATTCAAAAAGAATAAACCACCCAACGGCTTATTTTGGCCGCTGCTTTGATGAACCCAATTAAGCCCGCCGTTAGTGGTTTTTATGATGGTTTCGGTATTCCAAAGCAAAAAGTCATATCCTACAGCCCACCCGGTTTGCGGATTAACGAATTTAATACACTGAATGCCGTCAGATATGTTTAAAGGAATGTTAATCCAGTTTGCTCCGCCATCGGATGTTTTCATCATCAAACCGCTGTCGCCTCCAATCCATCCCGTCTGTGAGTTTATGAAAAAGCCTGAACTTAGAGCGCGGTTTACACCCGTAGGTTTCTGTGTCCATTGATTACCCCCGTCTGTTGATAACAGAACACAGCCCGAATCACCGACTATCCAACCCGTATTCTGGTCAAGAAATTGGACATACAGTAAATACCTTGTATAGCT
>CALGII010000271.1 GCA_937915485.1 uncultured Ignavibacteriota bacterium
TGAGATTTCTAACACAGAACTTGAACGATATAATACCAAAGGGTTATGCTACTAAAGAATTAAAATATCGGGAATCATTTGTGTTTCTTATACATTTCCCCAATAAAGACAATAATAATGTAAGGATTCAAGGAATGTTATACGGCACAGACGAAGAAGCGACTCAAATAATGAAACCCGTTCTTGATAAAATAGATAAACGCAACAATAGTAAGCAATATTTGTCCTATGATGTACACAATGTACCAATCGATGGTGAACTAATATACAATAAAGACGAGGGAGTGATTGAAGAAAACGTTAAGAAAATTATTGAGACCGCCGAAATAATTATAGCAAGAATAGAGCCGGCACTTTGTGACGTTGGAGTTAGAAATAAATTAATTGAATTAATCGAAAAAAGAAAAACAATCAATAATAATGTCTAACATCTCCGGAATCTTAAAATCCATTCGTGATATTATGTGGCAGGATACAGGCCTCAACGGTGACGCACAGCGCATTGAACAATTGGGATGGATGCTCTTTCTTAAAATCTTCTCCGATAAAGATAAAGAACTTGAACTCCTGAATAGTAAGTATAAATCGCCTATCCCCGATGAATTCCATTGGGTTCGTGAAAAAGGCAATTGGGCTGGCGATGATGAAGGCATTACAGGCGAAAAACTTCTTGAATTCGTCGACCAGAAATTGTTCCCCGCCCTAAGAAACATTGACGTTTCGGGAAATAATCGCCGCGCTTTTATCGTTCGTGAAGTGTTCGAAGGCAACAACAACTATATGAAAAGCGGTATCAATATCCGCAAAGTTCTCAATAAACTTAATGAATTAGATTTCAATGTCGCTAAAGACCGTCATGCCTTCGGCGAACTCTATGAAACCATTCTGAAAGATTTGCAGAGCGCGGGCAAAAGCGGTGAATTCTATACCCCGCGCGCAATTACGCAGTTTATTACCGATATCATAAACCCTCGGCTTGGTGAGAAAATCCTCGACCCTGCCTGCGGTACCGGCGGCTTCCTTACGTGCGCAATAGAGCGTCTTAAAAAGCAGGCAAACAGCGTTGAGGAACGCTCAGACATCGAAGAGAATATTATAGGCTGGGAATATAAACCCCTTCCGTATCTTCTTGCTACTACTAATTTGATTCTTCATGATATCGAAGTTCCGAATATTACTCTCCGCGATGCTCTCGACCAGCCGCTTACAGGTTATACTGAGAAACATCGGGTTAACGTAATTCTCGCAAATCCGCCGTTTGGCGGCATCGTCGCGAATAACAATGAAACTAATTTCCCGCAGAATTTCCGCACGAAAGAAAGCGCCGACCTTTTTCTGATTCTTATGATTCATCTTTTGAAAAATGGCGGGCGCTCGGGAATCGTTCTTCCCGATGGCAGCCTTACTGGTGACGGTATTAAATTGCGTGTTCGCCGGCGGCTTCTTGAAGAGTGTAATCTTCATACTATTATACGTCTCCCGAATTCCGTGTTTCAACCTTATGCTACCGTGGCGACAAACCTTCTCTTCTTCGAGAAAGGAAAACAGACAAAACATATCTGGTACTACGAACATAAAATGCCCGAAGGCTATAAGTCGTATAGCAAGACAAAACCAATCCAATTAAAAGAGTTTGACTCGATTAAGAAATGGTGGAAGAAACGCGAACAAAATGAAGTTGCATGGAAAGTTGATATTAAAACCATTGTAGATAGAAATTATGACCTCGATATCAAAAACCCGAATAAACAGGAAGAGGAAGTAGAGCATTCAACCGCGGAATTGATCGCTATGCTGGAAAAGAGTTTTAATAAGAGCGCTGATTTGCTTCTTAAAATAAAAGCCGAATTAAAAAAATAAATGCTTCATATTGAAAGAACTGATTTCATACAAGGAGATTGTATCTCGAATATTTCTTTTCAGAGGAAAAAAGGTAATGCTTGATAGGGATTTAGCGGTGCTGTATGAAGTTCCGACTAAAGTTTTAAATCAGGCAGTAAAAAGAAACATATCGAGACTCCCCGCTGACTTTATGTTTCAACTCACATCTGATGAATTTGAAATCTTGAAGTCACAATTTGTGACATCAAGTTGGGGAGGCGTTAGAAAACGACCTTTTGCTTTTACCGAGCAGGGTGTTGCTATGTTGTCCGGAGTGCTTAAAAGTGAAAAGGCGGTTCGGGTCAATATATCAATTATGCGGGCGTTTGTAAAAATGCGCGAACTTCTTGAAGAAAACGTTGAATTAAGGAAAAAATTGAAAACTCTCGAAAAGAAATACGATAAACAGTTTAAACTTGTTTTTGACGCTATTAGGGCTATCCTGCGCATTGAAACAAAACCTAAAAACCCACTTGGGTTCAAAATTCCGGAAAAATGATGAAGTGGAAAAAAGTGAAATTGGACAAGTTGATAGATGAGTTTTCCGTTCGTGAAAAGGATTACGAGTATTCAGGTAAGTTGGAATTTCTTGGTGTAAATAACCATACAGGAATTGCAATATCTAAGAATGCCTCTGAAGACAAAATAAGTGAATATAAAATTATTGAGAAAGGCTGTTTTGCTTACAATCCTTATCGAATCAATGTTGGCTCTATAGGCTTATTAAATGAGGATAAAATAGGATTGATAAGTCCGGCGTATGTCGTTTTTAAAGTTAAACCTAAAACGATTATTCCTGAACTTCTTCTGACCTTCCTTAAATCAAAAGAGGGTCTTCGTCAAATTAATTTATATGCTCGGGGTACAGTAAGAAAAGCATTAAGGTTTGAAGATATATGCCGGATTGAAATAAACATACTTGATTACGACAGTCAAATTTTATCATTCAAAAAATTCAAGGAAATCAACATAAAATTTGACGCTTTATCAAAAGAAATATCAAATCAGAACAATTTGTTATCGCTTCTGCGTGATAGTATTTTAAGCGAAGCCATTAGGGGAAACCTTGTTCCTCAAAACCCCAACGACGAACCGGCTTCAGAACTCCTCAAAAGGATAAAAGCCGAAAAAAGAAAACTGATTAAAGAGGGTAATCTCAAGAAAGAAAAAGAGTTGCCCCCTATTAAAACCGAAGAGATTCCATTTGAAATACCTAAGAGTTGGGCTTGGTGTAGACTAGGGGAGATATTGTTGGAAATTAAATATGGTACATCGAAAAGTTGTGATTATGATACTAA
>CALGII010000272.1 GCA_937915485.1 uncultured Ignavibacteriota bacterium
TCTCATATAATCCGGCTGGTCTTTCGCACGTTTTATCTTCACGACTTCATTCAATGCCTTCATTGTTGCAAGTTCAGTTTTACTTCTCGTTGCGTCAACTCCGTCGCTGTTATTCACCTTCTTTTCAAGTTCTTTTACTTTCTCGATTTGTTTATTTCTCTGCTCGGCGAATATCGTTGCGGTATTCTGAATAATTATTTTTCTGTCGTTTGGCGTAAAGACAGACTTATCGTAATTGTCGTACTTTGTCAATCGCTTCGAGCGCAAAGAATCGACAGTAAAATCAGCCGTGCTTGTTTCGCTGAGATATTCGTTGAGTTCCAATTTATTGCTCATACCTCCCGCGCCAATGGTGTCCATCAAAAGAAGAGTCGCGGCGTAATCCCACGAAGCAAGAAGTCCCTCGTAGCCGTACGGATTCTGCGCGATAATATCTTCAAATCCCGCCAGAGCCGACTGATACTGTTCGAGATAAACCTTGCATTTCTGAATGTGATAATAAGCAGATTTCACGAGTCTCGGATTGTTCGGGTTATTTATTATCAGTTGCTCAAAATATGTTTTCAGGGGCTGAATTTTTTCTCCTGCGGTATCCAGTGTCGATGCAGAATAAAACAGTTTGGATATTATATCAGGCGCTACTACGCTGTCAGTGTAATTTGACAAATAGTAACTCCCTTTTATCGAAACACTGTCGTATTGATGTTTACGGAAATTAATCAGGACTCCCTTGTAAAGTTTTTGTCTTTCCGTTAGTTTCGCGTCTAGTGAATCCGAAGCGCGGAAGACAGTATCGACGAAGTTTTCCGCTAACTGAACCGTAAAGAACATATCCTCGTTTTGTTCCGAGTTGCAATAATACGGATTTCCTATTAATGTATAAATTATTGGATGATTAGGAACGCGCAGACTACATCTTGGAGTTCCGTTGACACCGTTGAAACAGTTATACCTTGATGGAATCTCATATACGTTAAATTCCTCACTTTTCGGGAATACTCCTGTTCCAAAGAAGTTGTAATTACCGTCTGTATTATTGACGTTGAATTCGTTATAACCGATATCTGAAGCGAATGAAGAATTGTCAACATTTATGTTGACACAGTTCGTGCCGTAATTATTGATTCCATTATAACCTCCAAAAATGACGTTTCCGAGAGAACTAAGATTTAAAGTACTATAAGCCGTCGCGTTTATCCCAATCGAATTGTCCCTGCCGGAAGAAAGGTTATTATCTTTTACGTCAAACGCGCAGGTCAGCAGATTAATACCGGTCGAGAATCCCGTAATTGTATTATCTTCAATCTCACCCGAAGAGTTAGTAATTATTATGCCGTTGTTTCCGTTTTCGACTGTGGAAATATTGTTGTTATAAATAGTAACATAATCCTCGCTTCCAGATGAATTGAATATTGCTATCGCCGCGGTGAAACTTTTCGTAACAAATGCATTATTCCATATAATGGCTGTTGGCGCTCCAATGCTGTTATTTAATGCTACAGCGCCTGAGTTTGTATTGCTAAGATTGAATGTCGATGATTGCAGGTATAAGGCATCGCAGTTTGACAGATTAACCGCCCAGCCTTCAATGTCAGACACCTGAATGTTCGACATAAAAACATTATAAAGATAATTGCCGCTTATGCCGTGCCAGTTGACGCTATTCTTTCCGTTTAGTTGTGTATTTGTAATAGACAGTTCGTTATCGTAATCCTCGCTGTATCCCGCCTGTATCGAAACGGAAGGGAGAAACTCTATGTGCGAGTTATTGATTTCAAGATTGTAATGGCTCGTAAATACAGAACCCTTGCATACAAATGTCTGTCCCAGCACTTCCTCATCGCACACGAACGTTCCGCCCTCCTGCATAACAGGCGCGAGTTTAAAAAGTTTCCCTTCGCCGGGCTGGAATTCACCGGCATAATAATATGTTCCCGAATTTTTATTTATAGCGGTTATGACGTTATTTGTCAAAGGGTCAATCAGAACCCAATTATTAAATCCCGGAAGATCATTCGGGTCAAATTTAATTTTCAAATGTCTTACGTCACCGTAACTTACATTTTCTTTCGGAGGCGTGCATCGTTTATTCAGCATTATAAAATACTTGCTGAATTTTTCTTCAAATATAGAAGAGGGTGGTAGAAATGTTCCCACTTCCCAGTATCTTTTTTCTGACGGGTCCGTGTTATTATCAAGGAAGCTTCCGTTTGGATCAGGGTATATTGACAGGATATCCGATATAAATTTAAACGGCAGTCCGCAAGTATATTCCGTATGATAATTCTGAAAAACAGTATTAATCGTTCTTGAATCGTTTAAAATTAAATGCTTGTCCGGCTGGTCGGTCGGATACATTATTTCTCCAATCTGGCGAAGTTTTGCATTCAAATTACATAGAAATTGAAATTTCGGCTGCCCGTAATAATTCGTAGTTATTATGTTGCCGTCCGATGTTATTAATCCGTTGTTAAAATATGTTCCGTTGTATGGAGATTCGGTTCTGACAACAGGAGGATCGCTGTGATAACAGTAATCCATAATCTGCTTAGCGCCGTATGTCAGCGCGAGATAAGACTGCAATCTGACTTCCTCGTTGGTAACATCGCGCAAACCGTATTCATCAGCCCAACCTCTTCCAAGATATTGCTCGAATACGTGATTCTGTATTGAAATCGAGTATGTAATGTTCTTTCCTATCTGCCGTGCTTTCCTTATCATATCAGCGCTCTTACGGTGTATGCCGAGAAAATAGTACGGATAATTTTGCTCCAGTTTATAATTAATTCCGTCATTATATTCCTCGTCATTGTCAGCCTGTCTGTAAAGTCCCGATACGTATGCCGCCAGCCCGGCAGGAAAATTTGTTTCCGCTGTCTTTGGATATTTTACAAAATGTTTATCCGCGCCGTTAAGCAAATCGAACGGATAGCATTCATTTACAAGTATGTCAGTAACCGCCCCGGATGTTAATAAGTCATCGTAGAATTTTCCGAAATAAGGTTTGTTTCTTAATTCATCTAATCCGTCTATCGCAAATTCATTATCCATCGCTACAACTCCTGTATTTGGATTCAAATTCTGAACCAATCTGTTCACTTCCGCTATGCACGGTACGTTATTGTAACAATATTCGTCAACATAAAAATACCCGAAACCGGCTGTCGGATTTCCGGGAGGATTAAGTGCGTTGACCTCATCGTTAATTTTTTGGTGAAAATCTAAATCATTCCCAGTTGCGTTTCCTGTCGGATCCGTAAAAAGGAAATGCGCCCATTCATCATCTACGCGAACGTAATCAAGCCAAACATCAACGTTTCCGCACCAGTAAACTTTGTAATCTACCTGAGAAGCCTGTAATATCGCATCTTTATTAGAGTTATCAAAATCAGGCATGTTTTTTAATAAATTTATCGCAAGAACTTGCAATATCGGAGTAAAATTAAATTCAGTGATATAAGTATAGAAATCTTCTTTATATTCACCGTTATAGTTTTGAAAATAATCTCCAAAATCTTTTACTTTAATATAAATAGGGTCCAACGGATAAAGATATCCGACAATATCGATTCTAACGACATTCATTTCTTTCTTATTCGGGTCATTAAAATCAGATTCCTTTATTCTCATTCTCGGCTTTACTACCCAGAAATACAAATCATCTTTATTATCTGACCAGAAATATTCCATAGATGTTTTCCCTGAACCATCACGTTTTGGGTGGTCAACTTGCTCCATATTTTCGTATAAACCGTAAACCATATAACCCGCCGAATGATTGCCGGATATGCACCTTCTTCCGGCAACGGTTACGTTGTTATCGGGGTCATCTATATAGTCCATTCCCGTTTGAGAATAATTGTATCCGTAACCGGGAAATTTTGTCTGATAGGTCCCGTGATTTTCCGCCTGATAAGTGCTTCTCTGCCCGAGCGCTCCGCGAATTATCTTTGCTCTCTCAAAATAGATTTTCTGCTTATTGAAGTCAGATTGAGAATAAAATAAATCATTAATTGTATTTTGAAAGGTTGACAGATATTCTGACGGGTCTGTGATGAATCCGTCCAAATATCTCCAGTTTTCGTTATCATCACCTCTATAAGTAAAACTCAGATTTACGTTAAAATTTAAATTGTTGTAATTTAGCAAATCCTCCGGTCTTCGCAATTCAAGATTCATCACTTTGTTATATGCTCCAATTGTAAACCGGTTTTTCATATAGTCGTTTTGCGAAATTAATGTTTCGTTTAAAACGATAGTGAGCAAAATGATAACCGAATACTTTATTAAATTTTTCATATAGGGGAAATTTAAAGTTTGAAAAATGATAAAATTTTTATTAAAAAATTTTAATACCGGCGGGTAATAATCTTAACTTGTATCAAAAACCGGTTTCGAAATGCCTTTTAATGCAAGCATATCCCTCCTTTTTTACTTTATTAAAATGATTATATTTTATATAAATAGGGTGGAGCGTTCCGAAAGGAACGTTCAATTTTTACCCGTGGAAGGTGATTATTGAGTCTCTGCCCTGTTTTATAATATTTACTTCATATATATCATTCTTTTTGTTTCTGAATATTGTTGTTCCCTATTTCCATTGACTACTTTGAAATTATAGAAATAAACACCCGAGGGAAGATACAAAGGACCAAAATCTATTTTCAATTTGTAATTTCCCGGTTCCTGGTTATTCGCCGTCATATCGTAAACGCTTCTGCCCGTGATATCATAGATATTTATTCCGATTGTCGCTTTCTTCGTAATACTGTACTCTATTA
>CALGII010000273.1 GCA_937915485.1 uncultured Ignavibacteriota bacterium
TAATATTTTCCCGCGGAAAGATTTATTATGCTCGCTCCGTTATCCGCGGCGTACCTGATGCCGTTCGCGATGTCTTTATCGCGCTCATCGCCGTCGGCAGGAACAACGCGGAGATACATCAACTTGACAAAGGGCGCCTGCCCGACTCCGGTTTTTGTAGAGCCGATTATTCCCGCGACGTGCGTTCCGTGGGAACTTACTTTTACTGACGGGTCGTTATCGCCGTAGTTCTTTTCGTTCATTACTTTCGAGTTGTCGCCGATTAAAGTCGAAGGGTCGAGATTCAAATCGTAAAGAACCTCTGTCTTGCTCTTGTACATTCCTTCGTATTCAATAATTTCGTCGGGTCCCGCGCCGGTAAGCATGTACGTGCCGAGAATTTTCTGAGCCGCTTCCTGAACTTTTCCCGTGAGTTTATCGGAAATTTCCTGCAACTGCTTCGGGTCGGACGTTACATTGTTTTCCTTTAATACCGCCACAGCGTCGCGAAGGTCGGCGGCGAGCATCTTTATGTATTCATATGTTTCCGTATCTTCGGTTTTCTTCTTGTCATATTCGGCTTTTACCTTCTTGTAATAAGAGTCGGTCTCCGATACGCCTTCTTTTTTCATTCTCGCGTATTCGCGGGTTACTTCAAGATTGAGATTGACCGCCTTGCCGAGAAAATTCCAGCCGTGAAAATCATCTACGTATCCGTTGCCGTCGTCATCGACTCCAGCCTGACCGTTGATTTCGGCTTCGTTGTTCCAGATGTTGTCTTTCAAATCGGGATGGTCCATTTCAAAACCCGAATCCATCACGGCGACAACCAGCGGTTTTGGTTCGAGGTTGAGCGTCTTAATGTAGTCATAAAGTTCGAGAGTTCTCGTGCCTTCATATCCGTCTTTATCTGGCGACATAAGCGCCCAGTCGGGAAGGTCGGCTGAGCCGATATCCGCTCTTATTTTGTCGAATACATTCGCCGGAATGGTTATTTCTTTGCCGTCAACAATAACAACATACCGGTGTCCGAAATCGTTAACCGGATTGAGGTTTGCTCCGAAACCAAACGTAAACAACGCGGCAAGTACTAATACAAAAAGAAAATGAAGTTTTTTCATAATGTTATTTAAAGTTTGTGTATTATATGTATATAGTGCTTTTCAGTGTAAAAAGTTTCAAACAAAATCAAAAATCAAATATAAAATATTAAAAATACATATTAAAAATCAAAAAGAAAGAGAAGCACACACCAACTCTGATTCCCAGGCTCCGGCTTGAGAATGCTAAACATAATCATTCCGGCTTCCAGTACAGGAGCCGGAGAAGCAGAACTAAAAATACATATAAAAAATCAAAAAGATGGAGCCGTATCTGTTAGCAACGAACCCTTTTTTATTTTTGCTTTTAATTTTTTATATTTGATATATCAAACAAAAAACTAAAATCAGCGCAAAACACTTTATTTGTTGTGCTGCGCCAGTTCCATCAGCACGCCTCCGGTTGATTTCGGGTGGAGAAACGCGATTAGCATTCCTTCCGCTCCCGTTCTGGGCTGCTGGTCTATTAGTTGAACGCCGTTGCTTTTTAATTCTTCGAGTTTCGACGCCACGTCAGGCACCTCAAACGAGCAGTGATGAATTCCTTCGCCGCGTTTTTCAATAAATTTTCCGATGGGGGATTCAGGCGATGTCGGCTCGAGAAGTTCCACGTCGAAGTTCTCAAGTTTGATTTTTCTCACGTTGACTTTTTGTTCCGCAACATATTCCTGTTCGCCCGCTTTCACGCCGAATATTTT
>CALGII010000274.1 GCA_937915485.1 uncultured Ignavibacteriota bacterium
TATGAACAGGAAGAAAGACGGGTAGTTCCCTTTTTCTATAAGGTCGTCGTAACCCGAGTAAACGGCGAAGTTCAGGTTCTTGTTTGTGAAGAATCTTCTGTTGAGATAGAAGAACTGGTCCTGCTTCGCTTTCTTCGTAAAACCGGGTTTCGATATGAAGCCGTTAAGTTTAACGAGTTGATTGCCCGACGCGATAACGATTAACGAATCGGAAAATTCCTTTCCGAAAAGTTCTTCGATACGCAACTGCAATGTCGCGGGTTTCAGGTCGAATATCAACTCGTCGTTATTGTAAAACCTGAACTCGATTCCCGGGTTTGAAATCGCCAGCCTTACGAATGTATCGTAGATGTGCCTGAACTCGGTCTGGTTTGATTTCAGAAAATTTCTTCTTCCGGGAGTATTATAGAAAATATTTTTTACCGATACAGAAGTGCCGGGTTCAATATTCGCTTTCGAGACTTCTTTCACATCGTTGCCTTCAATCTTAACGAGCGTGCCCACTTCATCGCTTCTGAGTCTTGTTTTCAATTCGACCTGCGAAATCGCGGCAATCGAGGCGAGGGCTTCGCCCCTGAATCCGAGAGTCTTAATGTTTTCGAGGTCGTCGTAAGTCGATATCTTGCTCGTAGAGTGTCTGAGGAAAGCGAGTTTGGCGTCCTCCTCGTTCATACCCGAGCCGTTGTCGATAACGCTGATTAGTGTTTTTCCCGCGTCCTTTATGAGGACGGAAATTTCCGCCGCGCCCGAGTCGATTGAATTCTCGATTAGTTCCTTAACGACAGATTCAGGTCTTCCGACGACTTCACCCGCCGCGATTTTGTTGTAAAGGTGCTGGGGCAGTATTTGAATTTTGTTATTCAATCTTCGAGACTATTTTATGCGCCTTCCTGTGTTTGGAGACGTGGTATTGCTTGTCGTTTGAAATTATGCTGATGTTGCCGTCGGGTTCAAGCATCGCGAGTTTGACGTCCGAGACGGATTCAATGCTGTGCTCTCTTATTGCCGATTCGAGTTCGTCGGTTGTTATCTTTTCCTTTTCGAGATTTCTTTTAACGATTTTCCCGTCGTGGACGAGAAGCACGGGCTCGTCATTGATAAGCAAACTTATTTTTTTGCTCTTGAAAGTGAAAAGTTTCAAAAGAAGGTTGACGAGGAAAAGCGAAGCGGCTGCTACAATGCCGCCGAGAAGCGAAGAGTCGGGACCGACCATCGCGTTCTGCACGGAGTTGCTGAGCAGAAGAATAAAAACGAGGTCGATAACCGAAATCTGCGACAGTTCGCGCTTGCCGAATATCCTAATCGCGATTATAATGAAAAGATAAACGACAACGCTTCTGATTACTATTGAATAAATTCCGTCCGGCATTATTTTTCTCCGAAAATAGCGTTTACAAAATCTTCGCTGTCAAATACCTGAAGGTCGTCGATCTGCTCGCCGACGCCGATGAAACGCACGGGTATTTTCATTTCATTGTTGATTTTAACTACGATGCCGCCTTTCGCGGTTCCGTCAAGTTTGGTCAGGATTATTCCGGTAACTTTTCCGAGAGCCTTCGAGAACTCCTGAACCTGATTGAGACCGTTTTGTCCCGTCGTTGCGTCAATCACTATGAAAATTTCGTCTGGAATATCCGCGAGGACTTTCTGCATAACGCGCTGAATCTTCTTCAACTCCTCCATCAGATGGGATTTGTTGTGCAGCCTGCCCGCGGTATCGATAATAACGACGTCAGTATTTCTTGACACGGCTGCTTTCACCGTATCGAAAGCGACAGACGCGGGGTCGCCCGTGTCCGGATTTTGAATTATATCGACGCCTGCGCGCTTCGCCCAGATTTCGAGTTGTTCGTTAGCCGCGGCGCGGAACGTATCCGCGGAGCCAATGAGGACGGACTTTCCGGCTTTCCTGAAATTATAAGCGAGTTTACCGATTGACGTTGTCTTGCCTACGCCGTTTACGCCGACGACCATTATGACGAATGGTTTTTTTGTAAGTTCGAAGCCGAAAGAACTGAATGATGACGTCGATACGGCGAATATTTTTCTTACTTCATTTTTAATTAAAGTATTCAGTTCTTCGTCGGATTCGTATTTGTCTTCCTTCGCTCTTTCTTTTATGTTCACAATCAAAGTCTCGACAGTGTCATAGCCGATGTCGGACGATAAAAAGATTTCTTCGAGTTCGTTCAGAAATTCTTCATCGATTTTTTTCTTAGCGTTTACAAGTCTGTTTATCTTGCCGAATAAATCATCTTTAGTCCTGTTCAATCCTTCCTTTAACCTTGTAAATCCAATCTTGTCAAGAAACGACATTATTCCTCCGGGTATTTAAAATAATTTTGTTAAGTTCTTTGCGATAATCATTCTCTGCACTTCGGACGTGCCTTCGCCGATAGTAACGAGTTTCACGTCCCTGTAAAGTTTTTCTACGGGGAATTCCTTTATGAACCCGTAACCGCCGTGAATCTGCACTGCTTCGTTCGCGGCTTTTACTGCGAGTTCGCTGGCGAAGAGTTTAGCCATCGACGAAGCGGTGTTAATGTTTTCGCCCGCGTCTTTCATTACGGCGGCTTTCATTATGAGAAGGCGCGCCGCGTCGGCTTCAGTCGCGAGTTCGGCAATCTTGAACTGCGTAGCCTGAAACTCGCTAAGGGGTTTCCCGAATTGTTTCCTCTGCCTGGCATATTTTATCGAATTATCAATCGCGCCCTGCGCTATACCGAGCGACAGCGCTGCAATCGCTATTCTGCCGCCGTCGAGAATTTTCAGGACCTGTTTGAATCCTTCGTTTTCCTTCCCGATAAGGTTCTCTTCGGGAATTTCCACGTTCTCAAATATCAGTTCGGCGGTGTCAGAAGCGCGCATACCGAGTTTGTTTTCCTTCTTGCCGATTCTGAAACCCGGCATTCCCGGCTCGAGAATGAAAGCGGAAATACCGTTCTTAGGATTTGATCTGTCCGTTACCGCGGTTACGACGTAAACGCCCGCTACGGTTCCCTGCGTAATGAACATCTTGCTGCCGTTGAGAATGTACTTCCCGTTTTTTTTCTCTGCGAAAGAGGCCATCGATGCGGCGTCGCTGCCCGAAACGTTTTCAGTGAGTCCCCAGGCGCCCAGTTTTTTCCCTGATGCGAGGTCAGGGAGATACTTCATTTTCTGTTCTTCATTCGCGAACGAGTAAATGTGGTTCGTGCAAAGACCGTTATGTGAAGCAATAATGAGCCCGACCGAAGGGTCAATTTTCGATATCTCTTCTATTATGAGCGTGTATTCAACGGTGCTGAACCCGGCTCCGCCGTATTCTTCGGGAAAGATGATTCCGAGGAAACCCATATCACCAAGTTTTTTTGCTATTTCCATAGGGAATTCCTGCGATTCGTCGAATTTCATCACGAACGGCGCGATTTCCTTTTCAGCAAAGTCTCTCGCGAGTTTTTGTATCTCTTTCTGGTGTTCAGACAGTTTAAAATCCATACAGAAAATTAAATAAATTAGTTTTTAAGTTAAATGATTTTAATCATTTAAACAATTGAAAGTGAATAAAATTCAGAGTTTTACAGGACGCGCGCCGGTGCTCATCAATTCCGGAGGATTAAGCAGGACTATTTGATGTTTCCGGTCTGACTTTTGAGTAAACGAAGGATTACAAAAGATAACGTTGAAAAAAAATGATATTAACGCTGAAAAATCTTGCATGTTATTCATTATTTATTTAGATTATAAAAAAATAATAGTTCGGGGTAAAATAAGAGACCATCGGTCGATTATAATACTGATACAAATTACAATTTCCACTTCTGAACACTGATATAACCGACCCGAAAAAAGAATCACAAATTTTTCATTAATTAAACCATAGGGAGATACACTATGAAAAAAATCAAGTTACTCTTTTTGATTTCTTTGCTGTCTTTTTGTGCCGGTTATGTTTTTGCTCAGGAGGACATTGGTCCTGACACAAGGCTGAACGTACCGGGCAACTGGGGAATTAGCCCATCGGAAATAAATGAATTGCAGAACGTTGTTCAGGATACGCGAGTGCCTGAATATCTGCTTCGCGAGTACAATGCCGCCAAGAGGAACGGCAATGATAACGAAAAGATGCGTCTCGGTACTCTTATTGACACTTACCTTGGCGTTCCGGCTCCGACAACAGACCCGAACACTGTTCCGGTAACCGAGCCTAACAGGCCGCCGTTTAATGCCGACTGGGGCATAGGCGACATAAGGATTCACAACGGCGATGTAGCATATTCAGGCGGTTTCAGGCAATACGACCTGAAACAAGGTGAGGACGGAAACCTGTATCTTGTAGTGAACCGCAGGAACGTATCCGGAATAAACGGAATCTTTTTAGTCTATAGATCCACTAACGGTGGAAGGAACTGGTTGTACGTCAGCGGCGCTCAGAACACGAGCGCATATTTCGGACAGGTATCGATGATTGTCGAGCCAAGGAGTTCGACGAATATGGATTCCACGAGGGTTATGGTATATTACACATCGAGTTCAAATTCATCGATGGATAACGCCGCGCTTTACGTGACATCTTTCAGGAGAGACGGAACTGCCTGGCAGAACTTCACTGTCGGAACGCCGGGCTCGGGGAACAAGTTCCAATATCCTTCGGCGTGTAGCGACGGAATGTATTACAATACGGCGACATACATGCACTGCATCGTGATGGAAGTGACCAACGCGAACGCGATGGTATCGCTGCGGCATTACAGAACGACGAACTGGTGCGAAACACACGCTTCTTCGACAATAACGACGGCATACAGCGATTTTTATCCGTCAGCATCTTTCTGCTCGAAGAACGGCACCGACTCGATTTATATAGCGGTTGAAAGGCGCCTGACAAACACTGAGTACGAAATCAGGGTACTAACTACACCGGATGCGCCGTCAACGGCATATCACGTTTATTATCTGACAGCGGCGTCGACCGGAACAAAATACGAAAAACCCTGTCTCACCGTACAACAGGAGCAATACACCACTCCGAGGAAAATTTTAATAACGTCTACAAAGGACAGTTCCTATAGAGCCGCAAGATATCACGGTTCGACTAACGGAGGCAGTTCCTGGTCGGTAAACTACGTGCTTGGACCGACGACGCAGAAATCGGATTTCACGTGGTGCAATTCGGATTCACTAACGCTTGGCGGCGGTTATTTTGTCGCGGCGTATGTTGATACGGACGGCGATTCGGTAACCGTGCGCAGAGGAGTACTCGGCAGCATGGGCAGTTACTGGTACAAGAGGAACAGTTACCAGAGCACAGGAACACTGCCGCCTGTCGTCGCGATTTACAAGTCGGGTACGAATAAATACGCTGCATTCGCTTACGCGGGTTCGGGTCCGTCGGACATATATTTCAATCAGGAAAACCTGCCCGCAGTAGGCATTGAGCAAATCGGCACGCAGACACCTGAAAAATTCAGCCTCGAACAGAATTATCCGAATCCGTTCAATCCCGTAACGAGAATTCAATTCAACGTTCCCGCCAACGGTTACGTGAACCTGACGGTATTTGACATACTCGGAAGGGAAGTTTCCGTACTCGTGAGCGAAAACCTTAAAGCGGGTTCGTACGCTTACACATTCGACGCGTCGGGTCTTGTTTCGGGTGTTTACTTCTATAAGATTACGACCGGTGATTTCACATCGGTAAAAAAGATGATGCTCGTGAAATAATCTTAATAATTTAAGTTAATTGGGCGGTCTTTCTGACCGCCTTTTTTTTTGTCTTCACATCGATAACTTAATGAATCATAATACGCGCGGATTTCAGGCGGGCAACGCCATGCATCAATTAGTTGACAGACGAAAAAATGTTTTCTATTTGAAAACATTTTTATTTATATTCAATATTATAAACCGTTGATTTCTCCCTTTATTCTTAACGGTTTAAAGCAAGGAAAAAAATTGTTTAACTTTTAATATAAACGGTTATGAAAAAACTTACAATTTTTACCTCATTAATCATCACATTCATTATTTTCGCGTTTGGTTTTCCGGGCGATAAATCTGATAAACTTCTCGTGAATAACGTAGTCATTCAGTTTGAAGCGACGAACGGCAACGGGAACAATCTCTGGCTCGATAATTTTTCGTTCGGCATGCGTTACACGAACGATCTCACGATCCCGACATTGGGATTGAACGACAAGAATTATCTGATGCCGGGCGCGACTTCAACGACGATATCTCCGGTGGTGACCGTGCTAAACTCGGGCAGGGGCGCATCTTCGGGCGCGTCAATAACTTTAACCGACGGAGGCTCTTACAATTCGACGAAGAGCGTCGGTTCCGTATCGGGAGGCGCGACAATGAATGTCACGTTCGACCCGCTGACATTCAACATCAACGTAGCGAAAAACCTGAAAGCGTACATAACGTGGAGCACCGACCAGAATCACGCGAACGACACTTTGACGCAGTCAACGGTGTTCCTCGCAGGTGTCCAGAAGAAGATTCTTTTCGAAGCGCACACGAGCACGACCTGCGGTCCCTGCGCCTCGCAGAATCCTTATCTCGACGCGTTCATTCAAACGCATTTTGATTCAATAGTGCCGATTAAATATCACGTATGGTGGCCCGCTCTCGGCGACCCGATGTACGGCGTCAACATTCCGCAGCAGCGCGTTAGAACACTTTATAATTCGGTTAGCGCGGTGCCGACTCTACAGATTGACGGAGTTCATCAGCAGATAAGCGCGTATTCGACAGAGGCGAATCTTCTGAATCCGTTCAATACCAGGCGCTCGAAAGCATCGCCCATCGGTCTGTCGGTTACCGATACAAGACTTCCCGGCGATACTATAAAAGCGACTATAACTATAAACGTCGTTTCGGCGCTTCCTTCGAACATAGATTACAGGCTGAGAATCTGCGCGATTGAAAGAACGATAACTTATTCAACTCCTCCCGGTTCGAACGGCGAGACAGTTTTCCACGACGTGTTCAGGTATATGTATCCTAACTCGGACGGTATTTCGATTAATTATACGCCCGGCACATACACGGTGGAATACAAGTACAAGAGAGACGCGAACTGGGTTGATTCGGTCATGTACACAGCGGTTTTCATTCAGGACGAATACTCTCACGAAATAATAAACGCGGCGAAAGCAAGGAATTATTATCACGAAAAAATCACTCTGCCGCCGGTAACCGATAATTCGATTCAGCCGGCGTCATACGAATTTCCGGGTCAGCAGCCACTGAGCGTTTCGAACGGAATCGCTGTTGAGACGATGGAAGGCACATTCCCGCCGAACGGCTGGAAACTAATCAACAACGATTTCAACTTCACGTTCTGGCAGTACATATACGCAGCGGTGGGCGGACCTTCATTCCCGGGCGCGAGAGCGATACGGTTAAGCCTGTATTCATATACGGATAACATCGGCACGACTGACGTTATAAAAACAAAGGTGTACAACAACGTAAGTCCGTCCGACACGATTTCATTCGACTGGGCGTACGCTCAGAGACCGGGTTATACGGACAAGTTGACCGTCAAGATATCTACTGACGGCGGCAATACTTTCCCGTATACGATATTTGACAGAAGCGGCTCGGTGCTCGCGACAGCGGGGACTTCGACTTCGAGTTTCGTGCCGACGGCGTCTCAATGGGGTACTTTCTCTGTATGTTTCGCTAACGCTACGGACATAAACAACAACGGAGCGCTGACACCGCGCGTTTTCAGGCTCGAACAGAATTATCCGAATCCGTTCAATCCCGCAACGAGCATAAGATTCGACTTGCCGAAGAACAGTCACGTTACGCTGAAAGTTTACGACGTGATGGGAAGGGAAGTCAGCGTGCTGAAGAACGAGGAAATGAAAGCCGGTTCGCACGACGTCAGTTTTGACGCTTCGAATCTTTCGTCGGGAATTTATTTCTATAAGATGACGGCGGGCGATTTCGTTTCGATAAAGAAGATGGTTTTCGTGAAATAGCGCGCCTGCGGATTATATCGCGGGGCGGATTCATTTGGAAAAGATTTAGTGAAGTAATATATAATTTCTCACCCATTCTCGAAAGCGGCTCAACCGGGCCGCTTTCTTTTTTAAAAAAGATTCACCACTAAGGCGGGAAGGGCGGATTAAGAGCAAGAGCGGATACAATTAGCGGTTAACATTTAACAGTTAGCAATGAAGAGCAAGAGCGTACCACTAAGGCAC
>CALGII010000275.1 GCA_937915485.1 uncultured Ignavibacteriota bacterium
GGACGGAAATTCGACGTGTGAACCAGAATCTTATCGCCCTTCTTCGAAATGTTTTTCCTGAGCAGACTGCATTCAGGTACGTTAATTCTTTTATACTTTTCAGTATCGATGAAATTGTAAATTACTTCGATGTCCTTTTCAATCTGGTAATTCGAGATTGTCTTGTCCTTCAGATACTTTGAAACCGCCGTGACGCCGTCCGACTGCTCTATGCTGAACCTCATCGTCGGCAGAAAACTCGGCTCAAGCCCCACAAGCGTTATGTCAGTGCCGTGCAGCGTCGTGATTATTTTAATGTTCTTCGAATTCTTTCTTTCGCTCTTCAGTATCTCCCTCGCCATGTAAGCGCTCGAAGCGTGAGGAATCGCGTAATGCGCGTGAATAAGGTCAAGGTCGTGAAACTTGACAACCTCAACCATCTTGCTTGTGAGCGCTATCGAATATAGCGGATAATCGAACACGGGATACTTGTACATCTCTACCTCGTGATAAAAAATATTACCGACGAAAGAAGTCAGACGGGACGGAAGCGCGTATGATATAAAATGCACCTCGTGCCCGTTCATTGCAAGAGTCTTTCCGAGTTCAGTCGCGACAACGCCGCTTCCTCCGTACGTGGGATAACAAGTGATTCCGATTTTCATAGCCGTTTTTAAAAATTATATGTTTCTAAAATACCTATATATATCTTAAAATTAAAATGAAAAGAAACGTTCGCTTTTTTTAAATAAACCTGTAAAACGGTTCTATACTGCATAAAAGATTACAACATTATGATTCGGGCTGATGGTATTGTTTGAATTCGTGATGCCTTCGGAAAAAATTATTTACTCAATCACGACGCTGTATCCGAACGCTTCCTCGAAAAGTCCCTTTCGCATATCGGCTCCCCAGATTTCCAGAGTCGGGTCCGCGCCCGCTCTTACTTTGGTCTTAATCCTATAAACGCTGTCGGTCAGGGATATTTCTATCTTTTCGATTATTGAATTATGTCCCCTGTCAAGCCCGTCCGCGATGCGGAGAATGCCCGCTAGCATCCTTACCTTGCGCTTGTTCAGAGCCGGCAGTTTGTAATAGTCAGCGTGTTTCTGCTTGGGATGCGATTTCCTGTGATAGCGCGAAATGTTCGCTATCATTTCTATCTCTTCGTTGTTGTATCCGAGAAGTTCCGAATTCTTTATCAGGTAGTAAGAATGCCTGTGATGCTGAGACTGCGATATGCTGTGACCGATGTCGTGAAGTATGCAGGACGCTTCAAGAAATTCCCTGTCCTTCTCGTCGAGTTCGAAACTGTCCTTCAAACTGTTAAAAATATTCTCCGCGAACTGAAGCACTTTCTTGACGTGCTCCTCGTCGTACCTGCACTGTTTCGCGAGGTTCACTATGCTTCTGTACCTCACATTCCTAAGGTCTGCGGCTTCGAGAGCGTTGTGCTCCTTGTCAATCGTGTCGAGTATTATACCCTCGCGCAGAGCGTAACTAGCCAGAGTAATAGTTTTAATATCAAGTTCCCTGAACAACTGCTCGAGAACTATCGCGCCTGCCGTGATTATGTCCGCCCGCTCGGAATCCAGCCCTTCGATTTTTTTTAACTGTGAAACCGATTCGCATTTCAGGATTTTCCCGACGGCGTTTTCAAATTCTTCGGAACTGTATTTGAAATTATTGAAATTAAAATCTGCCGTGTCTGCCGAAGTCGTTTCAGCGAGTATTATCGAGCCGGTGTTCGTTATCGTTCCCGACGTTCCGATTACGCAATCGTATTTTTCCTCCTTTATCTGCCTGATTACGGGATTCATTATAAGTCTTGAGTAGCGCCTCGCCTCCTCTATATTCCCGCTGTCAAACTTTCCTCCGCTGAAGAACTTTTCCGTCAGCCTGACAGCGCCGAGTTTGAAACTGTTCGAGTACTGCGTCTGCCCCTTCTCGCCGATAAGTATTTCAGTGCTTCCGCCTCCGATGTCAATCAGCATTATCCGCCTGTCAAAAACGTCCAACGACTGAAGAACGCCGAGATAAATAAGGCGCGCTTCTTCGAATCCCGACACGACCTCAATCTGAATTCCCGTCTTCTCGAGAACCATGTAAATGAATTCGTCCCTGTTAAGCGCCTCTCTCACGGCGCTCGTTGCGACCGCACGTATCCGCGCGTTAAGTGAATCGCAGATAATCTTGAACCGCATTAATGCCGCGACGGCGCGTTCCATGGCGTCGGGCGACAGGTATTTCATGTCCGTCGAACTCTTTCCGAGACGCACGACTTCCTTTTCCTTGCCCAGAATCTTCACGATGCCCCTGTCGCTTACCTTCGCGATTACAAGATGAAAGGAATTTGTTCCGATGTCTATCGCGGCGAGATTTTTTATGTGATTCATTTCCGTTTCAATGCGATTAGTTTCTCCGATTCTTCGAACACTTTTTCAACCGTTATTTTATCTATGTCTTCCGATGGCGATTGTATACTCCTCCCGTATTCGTTCTGCGGTCCCCATTCGTATGCTTTCGTCGGCCCGAAAAGACCGATTACTTTCGCGTTGACGAATGCCGCGACGTGCATCAGCCCTGTATCGTTCGTGACGTACAAATCCGCTTCCTCGAGCACCGCCGCGATGTTTTTCAGGTGCGGTTTTTCGATTATTACCGGCTTGATTTTTTTCTTTTCGAATTTCGGAAGCAGGAAATCAGTTACTTCCCTGTCCATATATCCCGACGTCAGCATTATGTAGCAATCGTATTTTGAGCGGAGAATTTCGATGAGTTTAACAAACCTGTCGGGGCTCCACCTGTTCTTCTCTTTCCCGGCTCCCGCGTGGAATGCGAAAACCATCCTGTTCTTGTCTGGGAAGTTTTCCCTGTAAAAGTCTCTGGAAAATTTAATCTCCTCAGGCTTAAGTTTTATTCTGACTTTCTTTCTTTCCGTCTCGGAAAAATCCGCTCCGAGAAGCCTCCCGTAATCAAGATTTCTCTCCGTCTGATGCGTTTTTTTCCCGCTCCAGTTAAAGTCAACAGAATCCGTCAGCAGACCCGCTGACTTATTTTTTCTTCCGTTTATGCTCGCCGCGCCGATTCTTATTCTCGCGCCAGAAAGGAAATTTATGTAATGCGATGTCGATGATGCGGATACTGTCGAAGGTACGATTCCTATCTCGTATTTTCTTTTCCTTACCGTCCTTATCAGATTGAAAAAACTCGCGGGCTTGCTCTTGTCGAACTTTATCAGATTGTCCACGTATTCGCTGCCGCCCTCGAACATCCTGCAGTTGAACGGCGATGCGACGAGGGTAATCGACGCGTTTCGGAATTTGCTCTTGAGCGCGGCGAAAAGCGGCGTGCTGCAAAGCATGTCGCCTAACTGGTTGTGCTGACGCACCACCAGTATGTTCTTCACGCTTAATGCATCAAAGGTCTTCGTACTTTGCATCGACAGCCTTATCCTTATCGATTTGTGATTTTTTCTCCCGCGGAGGGGCGCTCTTCACGCCGGAGTCGTTTGACTTCAATCTGTAAAAAAATCCTATAAGGAATTTCAGAATATAATAAAGAAGAATAAAAAGTATCAGGTATGTTAAAATCTTGCCCATCGCTTATTTGTTGCTGGCGATTTTTCTTGCCGACGGGTCGAAATACTCCATGTTGCCGTGCTCGGGCTTCATTATCTCGCTCAACAATTCGTCGAAATCCTTCGGGTTGTTCACGAAGTCAATCTCCGCAGCGTTCACTATAAGCACTCTGGATGCCTTGTACCTGAAAAAGAAATAGTTGTAACCTTCGTTCAGGTCTTTTATATAGGTCTCGGACATCGGCTTCTCCGCAAGCCTGCCGCGCTTGTTGATGTTCGACATCAGCCTGTCAACCGTCGACTGCAAATATATGACCAGGTCGGGAACGACAATGTTCCTCTCGATGAACGATACCATTTTTTCGTAAAGTTCAAGTTCGTCGTCCGCAAGATTAAGATACGCGAAAATCTTGTCCTTCTCAAAAATGTAATCCGATATAATGTAATTATGAAACA
Organism: uncultured Ignavibacteriota bacterium; assembly: GCA_937915485.1. Taxonomy (GTDB): domain Bacteria; phylum Bacteroidota; class Ignavibacteria; order Tepidaquicellales; family Tepidaquicellaceae; genus CAIKZJ01. The sequence goes on from CALGII010000275.1 coordinate 4,016, forward strand.
GGTCCTCCTGCCTCAACTGAAGCAACTGCTTGTACCTTGTCAGAAGAAAATATATCTGAGTGTGGAACGCGTATCTCGAAGGATTCTTATAGAATTTTTCGAGGAACGGATTGTCTTCGAAATTTTCGAGAATAAGTTTTGCGTTAAGTTTTTCCGCCAGTTTTTTTGCGAGCGACGTCTTCCCCGCTCCGATGACTCCTTCAATCGCTATGTATTTAATCGTGTCTCCGGGCACTATTTTTTATTTTTGAATATTTTTACTTTTGATTTATCCCTCGTAAGCGCGAGAAGTTTTTTCATTGGCTTTAACAACACGGGATGGACGAAATCGGGAGCGATTTCATTCATCGGTACGAGCACGAAACGCCTGTTCTGAACTTCCTTGTGTGGAACCGTCAAAACGCCCGACTGATAAACAAGGTCTCCGAAAAAAAGTATGTCTAAGTCAATTTCCCTCTCGAGCCATTTTCCGCGCTTCGTCCTTCCGACAGATTTCTCGGTCGCTTTCAGGAAATCAAGCAGTTCCGAAGGCATCAGTCCCGTTTCGATTTCAATTACGCTGTTCAGGAATTTCTCCTGGTCGGTGATTCCCCACGGCTCGGTCTCGTACATCGACGAACTTCGTATGAGTTTGACGTTCTTATGCTCTGAAATTTTTTCCGCGGTCTTCTTCAGGAATCCCGCCCTATTGCCTACATTTGACCCTAACCCTAAATAAACGTTTTCTTTCATCGTCTTTCCAATTCGTTTATGATTTCAACCGAATCTATTATCCCCAGCGGAGCGTTCGGTTTTCTTACTTTCACGGTCACTTTGTTCACTAACGGAAAATGCTCTATTATCGCCTCGCACACCTTGATGCTCGCCGTTTCGATAAGATTGAATTTTTCCCGGCTGAATATCTCCTTGAGCAGATTGTAAACCGCGAGGTAATTCACGGTCTTGCTGAGTTTGTCGCTGTGATTCAACTCTTTCAGGTCGCAATGCATTTCGATGTCAACCTCAAATTGATTGCCGAAGACCTTCTCGTGTTCAAGGTCGCCGTGATACGCGAAGAATTTCGCGTTGTTTATTTTTATTATTGTTTGTTCCAATTATCTTTTCTTCCTGACCGCTTTCTTCACCGCTTTCTTGATCGCTTTCTTTACCTTCTTTGTATCCTTTTTGACGCTCTTCTTTGACGCTTTTACAGATTTCTTCACGGTCTTCAATTTCTGACGCGCTTTGACTTTTTCAAGCGCGAGTTTTACGGTTTTACCTATGTCCGCGGGAGACTCGACTACATATATGCCGCACTCTTTCATAACAGTCATCTTCTCCGCCGCTGTTCCTTTTCCGCCCGCGATAATCGCTCCGGCGTGCCCCATCCTTCTTCCCGGGGGAGCTGTTCTTCCCGCTATGAAACCGATTACGGGTTTCTTGAAATGTTTCTTAATGTAATACGCGGCTTCCTCTTCGGCGCTGCCGCCGATTTCACCAATCATAACCACCGCTTCAGTGTTCTTGTCTTCGTTGAATAACTTCATAGCATCCAGAAATCTCGTACCGATAACGGGGTCTCCGCCTATGCCGATACAGGTCGATTGTCCGATACCAAGTTTCGTCAACTGGTCGACCGCCTCGTATGTAAGCGTTCCGCTTCTTGAAATCACGCCGACCTTTCCTTTTTTATGTATGAAACCCGGCATTATTCCTATCTTGCATTCGCCCGGTGTAATTATTCCCGGACAGTTCGGTCCGATGAAGCGCGCCGTTCTGCCTTTTTTGTTTACGCTCTGTACGTAATCGTAAACCTTTATCATGTCTCTCGCGGGTATGCCTTCCGTAATGCATACTACAAGGTCTATTCCGGCGTCAACGGCTTCGATGATCGCGTCCGCCGCGAATCCCGCGGGCACGAACACTACCGACACGTTCGCCTTCGTAGCCGCGACGGCTTCCTTCGCTGTGTTGAAAATCGGTATCTTTTCCGCGAACAACGTTCCTCCCTTGCCCGGAGTCACGCCTCCAACGACGTTCGTTCCGTATTCTATCATCTGCGTCGTGTGAAACGTTCCTTCCGAACCCGTTATTCCCTGCACTATGACTCTCGATTTGCTATTTACTAAGATGCTCATATGTTGTTATGTTTTTACTGTTTATTTTACTACGTTGCTTTTGATTTTCCATTTTCCGTTTTTGTCGGCGACAAGATTATACGTGATAGTGCTTTCCTTTTCGACTTCCTTGCCGTCGCTTCCTACAGTCGTCTGCTTGACCTTGACCTTTACCGTCGCGTTCTCTCCTTTCTTTGATAATACCGTCGGAGGTCCCGTGACTATGAACTTCTTTACGTTCTTGTAATTTTTCTTGAAACTGTCGGCCGACCTGCCGTCCCATACCTCGCTCGCTTTCTTCATGTTCGCTTCGAAAGTCTTTGTATCGCTTACCCCGCGCTGTATGAACTCGAGATAATCCCCCACCGCGGTCTGGGGATTGTCCAGCCGCTTGTTAAGTTCCTTTTCCTTCTGAGTGAATTTTTCCTTGTTCTTGTCTTTCGTTTTGACGGTGTCCTTAACCGTCTTCGATGTATCCTTTACGCCCGTATCATTACCCTGTGATATGAGCGTCGAATCTATCTTCTTTAACCTTTCCTCCCATTGTTTCAATTGCTCTTCCTTTATGTTCAGAAAGTCTTCCTTGTCTTTCAACTCCTTTTCCTTGTCGGAATACTGCTCCTTCTGTTGTGTAACGTTCTGTTGCTCGTCCTTTTTGTCGCAAGATGTGATGGTAAAGATAAATGATATAAGAATTACTCCGGCCGCTAAGTATTTTATCCGTTTCATATTTATAATTTTTTATGAAAATATATTATTTTGTTCAGATATTCAATTGATTATTTGTATTTGACGATGCTTTAAACGGAAACTTGATGTTAGAACTCCTGCGTTTTAATGAATGATGTTTCGCATCCATTGCGGCGTTTAAAAAGAAATCATCTGATTTCTGTACTTTTTTATAATCTTGATAATCCCGCCCCATTAAGTTAATTTGATTGTTACATATTTTCGTTTATTTCAGTGTTTTATGTGCCGGGATAACGAAAAGTAAACGATAGTAACTGTTCAAAGAAATTAAAAATTGCGCATTTTATAACTTGGATGTTCAGACAACTGTTTTTCATATTTTCGCTCATTATCCCGTTTAATACAGGATTCGCGCAGCAAAATTCGGAGGAACTGCCGAAAACAAATTATAATGCTTTCTCGGATGTTCTGAACAAAGGAATGACGATGATTGAGGATGACGTTACTATTCTCGGAAAAGAAAAAATCTATAAAATGGACGCGGGACCCGAATCCGAAACGGGAAATTTCTTTCTGAACGTATGCAAACAGAGGTTTTCAGCGTACAGGTTCGTTTATGATAAAAGCACCGACAGCATAGATTACGGCCTCTTTGTCCGCAATCTTAAACTCGGCGTGGAATATTCGGTACCCGAAGGAAAATCGCTGCTCGGGGATGATTACACGATACGGAAAATTTCGGTTTCGTTTTCGTATTCGTCCGGAAAGCCCGGGAACGAGTCGAACAGCAGGAACTTTTCGGGTTCCTTTAAGGATACTGTAAATGTGAAATACCTGGATTATATTCAGAACAGCGGGTTTGCTTTTATGAATTCCGAACTTCCCGAAAAATCGTTTTTCAGGAAGGCTTTTGTTCCCGCCGTTGTAGTGCTGGTTTCCGCCGCGACGGTAATTTTATTTTTTACAATAAGAAGCAAATAATATGTCAAAATTAATGAAATTATTTTTATTTCTGGCTGCAGCAGCCGTTTCTCTGACCATTGCCGCCTGCTCGGGTACCGACAGAACAAACATTGATACCGACGACCCGGATAAGGCTTTTGCGATAGCGATGAAAAGTTATGAAGAAAAAGATTATCTGCAGGCAATTGATGATTTTTCTTTTATAAAGGTTAAATTCTCGGGAACAAACATCAGCGATAAATCGCAGTATTACCTCGGAATGAGTTACCTTAAACGCGAGGAATTCATTCTCGCAGCCTATGAATTCGAGTATCTTCTGAAAAATTACGGAACGAGTTCGTTCGCCGTTGACGGAAGATTCCAACTGGCTATGTGCTATTTCGGCCTGTCGCCCGATTATTCGCTCGACCAGACGTACACGTATCAGGCAATAAACGAATTGAAGAATTTTCTCGAACTGTACCCGACAGATAAAAATGCTCCCGTTGCCGAAGCGAAGATTAAAGAACTGCGGTCCAAACTCGCTTACAAGGACCTGAAAGCCGCGCAATTGTACTACAAGATGGATGACTACAAGGCGTCAATCGTCTATTTCGAACACGTCGTTTCCGAATACTTTGACACGGAATACGCCGACGACGCGCTCTACGGAAAGATTAATTCGCTTATAACGAGAAAAAAATACGATGACGCGAAAAAGGAAATCGAACGCTTTGAATCAAGATTCCCGAACAGCGACCTTTTGCAAAAGGTGCTTAGAATGAAAAAATCTATTTAATTTATATGCAGGAAAGAAAAGTAAAAGACTCGCAGGTAGAAATGATTGAACTTGTCCTACCGAATGACACTAACATGCTCGGCAACCTGCTCGGCGGAAGACTTATGCACTGGATAGACATCGCCGCCGCGCTCGCGGCTTCCCGGCACTGTAACAACATCGCCGTAACCGCCGCCGTCGATAACCTCCAGTTTCACAATCCGATTAAACTCGGAGACATCGTTCGTCTGAAGGCGTCAGTGAACAGGACTTTCAACACTTCGATGGAAGTCGGCGTAAAGGTCGAAGTCGAAGACATACAGTCGGGAACGACTTTTCATTCCAACAGCGCTTACCTTACATTCGTTAACGTTTATAAGCCGTCGGGAAAACCAATCCCCGTCGCGCCGGTAATTCCCGAAACCGAAGATGAAATAAGAAGGTTCGACCAGGCGCTCCGCCGCCGCGACCAGAGGCTTAAAGAAAAATCGGGACTCGTGCAGGAATGATATGAACGGATTTTCATTATCTTGCAGCAATCTCGAAAAGAAATTCCTCAATAAAATAATTTTCAATAATTTCAGCGCGGAACTGAATGCGGGCGACTCTCTCGCCGTCACCGGAAGGAACGGCTCGGGGAAATCGACGCTCCTGAAAACAATCGCCGGACTTATCAAGCCCGAAAAAGGAAAGATTGCGTTTTCTTCAGATGGGAAAAAAATCAATCCCGAACGGCATCACCTGTATGTAGGTATGATTGCCCCTTACATAAACCTGTACGAGGAACTTACCGCATATGAGAATCTCTCTTTCTTTTATGACCTCAAGAATCCCGGCATAAACGACGGGAAAAAAGACAGAATCGAAAACCTCCTCAACACGATAAATCTATATTCCAGAAGAAACGACGAGGTGAAGAATTTTTCATCGGGAATGAAACAGCGCGTAAAACTCGCTTTCGCCGTCATAAACTCGCCGCCCCTGCTTCTTATGGACGAACCGCGGACTAACCTCGATACGCAGGGCATTGAACTCGTTTATGAGGTCGCGGAGGAACAGAAAAAAAACGGTGTCCTTATAGTCGCGACTAACGAACCCGATGACACGCGGTTGTGCTCCCGGACCGTCTCCATCGAAGATTACAAAATAATCTGAACTTTAATCATTGACTTTTAGTTGTAAAAGATATAAGTTGCTATTAGCAACTATTTCTATTGGCAACTAATTTAAACAATATGAAGAAGAAAACAATTTACGCGATAGCGGTTCTGGTCCTTGGGGCGGGAGTAACGGTGTTCTTTTCGTTTTCGAAGAAGGATAACCCGGTAAAGACAGGACAGAATACGGTTTTAAATATAAACGATAATAAAAAAGGCAAAATGGAACATTTAACAGCAGAAACATTTAAGAAGAAAATTTTCGACTACGAAAACAACAAGGAATGGAAGTTCGAAGGCGACAAGCCCGCAATTATTGACTTCTACGCCGACTGGTGCGGACCCTGCAAGATGGTCGCGCCCGTGCTCGAAGAGTTATCAGGCGAATACGACGGGAAGATAGACATTTATAAGGTCGATACGGAAGCGGAGCAGGAACTCGCTGCCGTTTTCGGAATCAGAAGCATTCCTTCGATTCTGTTCATTCCCAGTTCCGGCCAGCCCCAGATGTCGATGGGCGCGATGCCGAAAGACGGATTCGTGCAGGCAATCAACGAAATCCTTCTTAAAAGCGCTAACTAGTTTTTCATAGCATAAGAACATTATTGTTCTCCCTTAATTGGCGGTTTGTACAACCGCCTTTTTTTTTCGCAAGAACGAAATATTTTAATTTCGTGTAATGTATTGAAAATAAAAATCATTCTTGCTAATATGCTAATAACAACTTTTGTTACTGACAATAAATATGAATGACAGAATAATCGATCTTATACTTGCAATGAAAAGCAAGTGCCTCGAAAAGGAAGAGACTATCAGGCAGGAATTCGGACTTTCCCCTGCCGAGTACAGGGGCATCACAGCGATGTCGTCCGATGAACCCTGCAACTGCAACAGGCTGTCCCAGAAAATGGGCCTGTCGGTGTCAAGAGGCAGCAGGGTAATAGAAAAACTCGTCAGAAACAAATACGTCGTTTGCGAGGTCGCTCAGTCCGACAAGAGGAATATGATTCTTAAACTCGCTCCGAAAGGCGCCAGAATCAAGAAGAAAATCGACAGCATGCTGAACGATTGCGAACAGGTTATCGAAAGCAAACTGTCCAACACCGAAATCAAGAATACTCTGAAAATTTTTCAGAAACTCGGCGACTGCTTTTAAAAAAAATTAACTCCTTAATTTTTTAAGCCGGGGGAAACGGAAACTCGTTTCCCCCTTTTTAATTTTACGCAAGAAACCTGTCAAGCGCGTTATACACAAGTTCCGAGCCTTCGGCAAATCCCGCCTCGAACTCGCTTCGGTCCGCGTACTTATCGGCAATCTTCAGCCCGAACTTTATGTGCTCTGCTTCGTTAAGATGCGCGTCAAAATATTCCGTCTCATTCGCGCCGAATCCGTAATGCTTAAGCAATCCTTCGGTTTTTGTTCTCGCGACGTCCGGCTGCTGCACTTCGAAAGCGTGCACGGCGCCGAGAAGCCTCGAAGCGTTCATTGAAAGAAACGCCTCGTTAAGATCCTTCATTCCCGGATGACCGCGCTTCTCGAACTTCGACCTGAAATTCTCCCACAGAACGGTATGACTTTTCTCGTCGTTTATAACATCAATCGATTCCTTTTCGTCCACCCCAAGTCCTTCCAAAGCCTTCTCCCAGAAAACAGGCATAAGACGCACGAATTCATAATAAGAATGCGCGTACGCGGATAACTGCGAACGCGTTATTTCTCCCCTTGACCACTGCTGATAGAACGGATGATCCAGCAGTTTAAACCGCATTTCCATTAAGTTCTCCTTTTTGATTTTATTCTATAACAATTTCGGACGCTTAAAGTTCTGAACGGCTGATTTCCATTTAATATTAATGCGATATGAATTAAATTTCAAAAAATTATAATTCAATGAGAAACAAAATTTTATTGCTCGTTTTATTGCTCGCGTCGTTCGCGTTTAAGACTTATGCGAATGAAGTTATTTTTACTCAGGGAACGTACGCGGAGGTCCTTGCTAAAGCGAAAGCGGAGAACAAGGTTCTGATGATTGACTTCTTCACCGACTGGTGCAAGTGGTGCGTCGAACTCGACAAGAAGGTTTATACGAATTCCGAAGTGGCGGATTTCGCTAATAAGTACCAGATTAACTGGAAGATTGACGCAGAAAAAGGCGAGGGAATTGAACTCGCCAAAAAATTCGATGTAAGCGGATATCCGACTGTAGTCTTTGTTAACGGCGACGGTAATGAAATCGACAGAATCATTGGATACTTCCCCGCTAAAGACTTTCTTTCGATAATGAAAGACTACAACGAAGGAAAAAACACGATGCCTTCTCTCAAGAGCGCTCTTGAAAAAAACAATGACGATGTTGAAGCGAATTTCAAGATGGCAAGAAAATTTTCCGATATCGGAGATATGGAAAAGTCAAAATCTTTCGCCGAGAAAGTCCTGAAACTCGACCCCGATAACACGAACGGCTATACGGACGATGCCGAACTGATGCTCGCTCAACTTAGCAACAAGTCCGAAAACGTCGAGGCTTTCGTGAAAAAATATCCAAACAGCGAACTTTTAAAAACCGCCTACATTTCACTCGCTGAAATCAGTTACGCCGAAAAGAAACCTGAAAAGTCGGACGAGTATTACAAACTGCTTTTTGATAAATACGGGAAGAGCGACGAGGATATTTCTTTCGCCTACGGTCAGTTCCTTATTTCGAAAATGTACGGTATCACTCAGAAGAAAGATGCGGTTGAAGCCGATTATAAGGATGGAATCGCGATTGCCGAGGAATGCCTTAATTTTGTAAAAGGCAGCACCAACGAGGGTTCCTGTTATTACTACCTCGCCAACTTCTATCTAAAACTCGGCGATAAGACAAAAGCAAACGAGAATATCGAAAAGGCTATTGCAATTCACGACAAGAAGGCGTTCAGGGAACTGCAGAACAATATAAACAAGTAATGTACAAAGAAGAGTTTATGAGAAAGGCTATACGCCTTTCAATCGATAACGCGAAAAAGGGCGGCGGTCCGTTCGGTGCGGTCGTCGTTAAGGGCGGAAAAATTATTTCCGCAGGCGTCAATAAGGTCACGGTGAAAAATGACCCTACCGCCCACGCCGAAATGGAAGCGATTAGAAACGCTTCTAAAAAACTGAAAAAGTTCAGCCTCAAGGGATGCGAATTGTACACGTCCTGCGAGCCATGCCCGATGTGCCTTTCGGCTGTTTACTGGTCAAACATCGACAGGATTTATTTCGGCAACACGAAGAAAGACGCCGCTAAAATCGGATTCAGGGACGACTTCATTTACCACGAATTGAGCAGACCAATACTTAAAAGAAAATTGAAAATCACACAGCAACTTAGAGACGAAGCCCTGACTGCCTTTGAAGTCTGGGACTTGCTGGACAATAAGACAAAATACTGATATGGCATCGGTTCCCGATGTCGGAATTTAGCCGCGGCTTATTATCAACTTTTGAAACCGTACATATCCTTATAAAAAACTAACCCCATTCTTTAGAATGGGGTATATGAATGCTTCACACGACTGGCTTTAGCCGCAGCCGCCGAAGCGGTCAATTTCGTTTTTTTTTGATACCACAACGAATCTGAACTTGTTTAAAGAATGATTAAATGTGTAAGAATTATCTCTTCGACTTAGCCCACGGCTTTAGCCGCAGCCACCGAAGCGGTCAATTTCGTTTTTTTTTGATACCACAACGAATCTGAACTTGTTTA
>CALGII010000276.1 GCA_937915485.1 uncultured Ignavibacteriota bacterium
GAATCGTTCTTCAGGAAACGATACGACGAGGGAATGCCGAAGGATATGCTCTGGGAGCCCATGCTCTGGGATTCGCTGAATCTTATAGCAAGGATTCCTATTATCGCCGCCTATATTTACAGGAGGAAATTCAATAAAGGTCCAAGAATCAATTCCGATAATAAACTCGACTGGGCGGCTAACTACGCGAGGCTTCTCGGCGTTGAGGACCCCGACGGCTCTTTCGCCGACCTGATGAGACTTTATATGGTTCTTCATTCCGACCACGAAGGCGGTAACGTAAGCGCGATGGCGACGCAGACGATTAATTCAGCCTTGTCGGACGTTTATTTTTCCGTCAGCGGAGGTCTTAACGGTCTGGCGGGACCCTTGCACGGTCTTGCGAATCAGGAATGCCTGAGATTCATAATAAAACTGCGGGACGACATAGGACACACTCCTTCCGATAACGAAGTCCGCGAATACTGCATAAATCTTCTTAACAACAAACGCGTCATTGCGGGTTACGGACACGCGGTTCTGCGAGTTACAGACCCGAGGTTCACGGCTTTTGTTGAGTTCGGGAAAAAGCATCTGCCCGACGACGAAATATTCGGAATCGTTAATCAACTCTTCAACATCGTTCCGAAACTGCTTATCGAAGGCGGCAAGGCGAAAGACCCCTGGCCCAACGTCGACGCGGCAAGCGGCTCGCTGCTCTTCCATTACGGAATGACGGAATATGAATATTACACCGTGCTCTTCTCCGTTTCGAGAGTGCTGGGACTCGCCGCGCAATTGATACTCAACCGCGCGCTTAACAGACCCATAATTCGCCCGAAGTCGGTAACGACACAATGGATAAAGAAAACTCTCGGCGCGAAAAAACAGGAAGAGAAAAAATAATTTTATCTTATTTGCGATTATGAAAACACCCCTCATAAAGGGGTGTTTTTATTAAGCAGCCGTTTCTTTTCAAATCAAAATCAAATATCAAAAATCAAAATTGCATTTCCTAAATCCTGATTCCTAATCCTTAATCCAAAATCCAAAATTCTTGATTCTAAAATTTCTCGTTCTCGCGTCCCTGCTTGTCGGGATTGTTCCTAAACAAGAAATCTTATATCTAAATTCTTAATTCTTGATTCTTGATTCTTGATTCTATTTTCTTAAATCTACTTCAGCAAAATCATTTTCTTCGACGATGTAAAATTTCCCGATTGAATGCGGTACACGTATGCCCCGCTCGGATAATTTGACGCCCGCCACTGCACGCGGTAATGTCCCGCGTTCAGATTCTGATTGACTAATTTATCGACAAGTTTCCCCGAAATGTCGAACACCTCCAGTGTCGTCATTCCGTAAACCGGAATGTCGAACTCTATGTTCGTTTCCGGATTAAACGGATTTGGAAAATTCTGCATCAGATTGTAGTCTTCGGGCACCTGACCGTACGGATCGGTTCCGAGTACGGAATTAAGGTCGAATGTCCAGCAGCCGCGTCCGTGAGTCGCAACGAGTATCTGCCCTACATTCTGCTTGTATTTCATGTCATAAATTTCAACCATCGGAAGACCGCTGTTGAAGTCAACCCAGTTCGTGCCGTCGTTCGTTGTCTGAAACACTCCGAAGTCTGACCCGACGAATAACATTCGCGGTGGTATCGTTCTTAAAACGACTGAATTCATCGCTATGTTCGGCAGGTTCGATGATATGTTAGTCCAGTTGATGCCTCCGTTTGTCGTCCTTGCGACTCTCGTCGCTCCGGAACCGCCGAATGTGGCGTAACAGATTTCGTCGTTTGCATAGTCCACGACGAAATCGCTGACGTATGAATATCCCGTCGTGACCGACCAGTTTGCTCCGTTATCCGTCGTTACGAGTATCCTTCCGTTGGATGTGCCTATGTAAATTTTATTTATGTTCGTCGAACTGATTCCAATCGCGGATACGTTTCCGCCTACCACCGTTGTGGTGGCAATTTGCGTCCAACCCGATGAAGATGTTGCCGTTTGCGCGTTCGTCGTCTTCCAGATGTCAGCCCTTCCGAATACTATTGTGTTATGGTCCCCCGGCGCCATTTCATAAGGATTGTAGAAAAGTCCGCCCGTTGAACCGGAAGGCGTGAAACTTGAAAAAGAGGTTCCCCTGTTCGTGGAACGCTGTATGGAACCGTTGACGTACTGACCGTAAATATAATTTGTGTTTACCGGGTCAATTATCGTATAACCGCCGTCGCCTGTAGTTCTCTGAATCCAGTTTGCGCCGCCGTTTGTAGAAGTTTGCTTGTTGTTATCCTGCGTGCCGCCCTGAAGGTTTAAAATATTCGTTGGGTCGTAATCCGCGCTCTGATACTGAAGCGTCGATATCGTCCGGTTCAGGTCTGTCCAGTTCTGTCCGTCGTTTGTCGATTTATAAACTCCTCCGTCCGAACAGCACCAGAGAACGCTGCCGTTATATGCGAGACGGTGTATATCCGCGTGACAGAAATTTCCCGGATTTGTCGTCGCCCACTGCGAACGCTGAACGAGACTGCTTCCGCCTGTGGTCGAAACATAAACGTCGAGTCCGCCTACTACAACGAGATTCTCGTTTGCCGGTTTAACTATTACCGCGTTGTCGTACCATCCTTGTGAACTCAGATAATTCGGTGTCGTCGCCATTGCTGTCCAGTTGCCTCCGCCGTCCGTTGACCTGTAAAGCCCCACCAGCGCGCCGCCTGACGATGCCGCTATGCTGGCGTATATATAATTCACGTTTGATTCTGCGATTGCGAGTTGTATTCTCCCCATCGAAGAAGGAAGTCCCGTTGACAACGTAGTCCAGACCGCTCCGCCGTCTGTTGATTTCTTTATCAATCCGGCGTTTGTCCCGCCGACAGTGACATATACCATAGACGAATTCTGCGGATTGAGTATCACGCAGTTTGCGTTCGTGCCCGCGCCTGTGTTCGTCCAGTTTATACCCGCGTTCGTGGATTTAAACACGCCGCTGTTGCCCGCCATCCATATTATGTTCGAGTTGAACGGGTCGATAGCCATGTACGAGCATTTATTCCCGACCTGAGAAACTGTTGCTATCTGAAACCAGGATACACCCGCGTTGGTTGTCTTATAAATTCCGTTACCGTACTGGCTGTCCGACGAATAGTTAAGTTCCCCCGTTCCAAGGTAGAGAATGTTCGGATTGTTTTTGTCTATTACTATGTCGCCGCAAGCGAGCGTGGAAAGGTCGTCCGTTAGCGAAAACCAGTTTGCACCGCCGTCCGTGGTTTTCCATACACCGCCCTGAGCCGCCGCGATGTACATTATATTGGGATTCGTAGGATGAAATGCTATCGAGTTCGTCCTGCCCGAAATGTAATTATTATTTGTAAACTGATAAAACATTCCCGTCGGGTTTATGCTTACCCAGGACGTGCTGTGAGTATTGTTTTGCATTATATCCTTGTCGCGCGTCATCATTGATTTCTGATGAACGGCATCCGGATACGTCATCGGTGACAGTATCTGTCCCGGTCCGCCCGCGCGTCTTGTAAGAATGAACTCTTCACGGGCAAGTATTTCCTCGCTTGTTTCGTTTTCAAGAAGGTATTCTTCCTCTTCCTGCGCCATTGTCACGTTGAGAGCGAGAAACAGCATCGGAAGAAGAAGGAAGTGCAGTATATTTCGTGTTTTCATATAAAAATTTAATATCCTTAAAAATACTCATATCCAGTCTTATCTTCCATCTAATTTTCTGAACGGAATTCAATCGAAAATTAACCGTTACTTCTTTTATTCTTTATGTAATCCTGCGCGTTAATTCCTAATTTTCTTAGTTCTTCCGTATTTTTTGACAGGATTGCATAAGAAACTTCATTGATGCGCCGGGTGTCTATACCTTTCCACTTTTCAATGTCATTTTCAAAATCATTTGAAAAGATTGCGCGCGACAAATCTCTCACAACGCAATAGTTTGCAACAGAATGACTGTTGTCGCTTTCGAAATTCGCGTTCTCAATGAAGAATTTGAGTAATTTAAACAAGGAAGTTTCCGCGAGGCTCAACTCCGTAAGTTTCGCCCTGTACTCGAGGTCCGCCCCCGACAGTTTCGGAAAATATCCGTAATCGCTGTAATGCCTGCCCTCGTGCGCGAGATATGAGACAAGAAAATTTTCGCTGCTTAAATCGTATGCCTGCTTCACGCAGTACAATGCCGATGAATCCGCCCATCCGCCCGGATAATACGTTCCAAATGTCGCGTACTCCTCCCAGCCGAGCGTTACGAAACCGTCCATGAAAACTACTTTTACGTTTATCGTATCCGAGAAGAGATTGAATTTGTAAAGTGTGTCATACATTGACCGCCAGACAAGCAAATCGAGATACTTGCCCGTCCTGCCGAAACCCGTCGTTTGAAGCCCCTTCGAGTTGACGTATTTTTTGAGATATATATTGAGATTATCGTCATCCCTGATTTCGGAATTTTTCACGCCGAAATTACCGCCGAGAAACGCTGCAAGTTTGTTCATCAGAAGACTGTCGTTATTGTATTCGGGAAAAAGAAACGCCTGCCGCCAGTAATCGGAATAAATTTTCAGCAGGCTGTCTATCGGAGACCTGTGTTCATCAGAATACCCGCTTTTGTCCTCGAGATAAAGAAATCTGCTTTCAAACCTGGTTTTAAACTCCCATTCCTTTTCAGGAATTGATGTCGAATCACTTACCATTAAGAACGTCAGCGCTTTTCGGATTTCACCGTCGAGAGCCAGAGAATATATTTTGTTCCTGTTGAAACGTACCGAATCCGAAAACGGAGCCGCCTTACTTATTTCAGCGTACGATGTGCAAATGATAACCAGAGCCACAGCCGCGAGCATAGGCAGTTTGAGAATGTTGTTTTTCACTTAGTCCTTATTGTTAGTTTGACAATTTTATTACGATTAGTTTCTGAATGTCTTTTATCGCGGCCTGACGCTTAACGTCTATTCTTATTCCCCTGCCTTCCGCGTATGCGCGCGCCGACTCGAGTTCCTTCTTAATCTCATCCGCGACATCGCTTGCAAGAATTTCCTCATACGCCTTCTGTCCGAAATTAAAAGCCGCCTTGAAATATCCGTCCCTCGGCAGCAGGTATATTATCACGCGCTTCCTGTCCTTTATGCGGAAACTCCAGCCGTACTTCGCTCCCGGAAAAGCCCACTCCTTATCTGCTTCGGGATACTTCAAAATCGTATAGTCTTCTAGTCTCTTCCATAACTCGAAATTCTTTCCGAGCGCTTTTTTTAAAGCCGAATCGGTCGGCTGTGTTTCCTTTTCTGCGAAAATGCTGATGTCCATTTCTGTTGTTTTTTTTCTTTTGAAAAGTCTGCTGTCTCATCAACGCCTTATTCGTACAGATAAATTCATTTCAAAGATAAAAAATAATCAATTGCGAGTTTGGATATTCTTGCGATAATTGAATCGTTAAATTCATCACTTTCCTTTGACATCGACACGAATACGACTATCGCTATGTGTCTTCCATCAGGAAGCGTAACAATTCCCGCGTCATTGCAGGCGGCTGTTATTCCGTCATCCGATTTTCCCGATGAACCTGTTTTATGCGCGACTATTGTTCCTTCCGGAAGAAGTCCCTTGATTCTTTTTGGACCCGTCGTGGTTTCCGTCATTATCTTCAGAAGAAAATCGTTTGTTTCTTTTTTAAGCGCCGTGCCGCTCGACAATACACCCAGAAGTTCCGCCATCGCTGAAGGCTTGCAGGAATTAAGAAACTGAAGCGTCCCGTCTTTGTGCATTTCCTCTTCAGTGTTCTTTATGCTTATATCTGTTATTCCAAGCCCGTGTATGTATTTCTCCGCTTCAAGCGGTCCTCCAATAAGCCTGAAAAGTATGTCGCATCCGTTGTTATCGCTCTGAGATACGGTGTAGGAAATAATTTCCGACAATTTCAATTCTCCGCCGTCAGGATATTTTTCCCTTAAAGGACTCCACGTGTTCGGAAGAAGATCCTGTTTAGTTACCTTAATAATTTTGTCAAGAGAAATTTCCCCCTTGTCAACGCGGGCGAGAACCGCCATCGCGAGTGGAAATTTAAACACGCTTTGCATCGGATAGTTTGCGTCGTTGTTAAACAGGTATGTTTTTCCCGACTCAAGTTCCTTGATTGCCGCGCCGACGCTGCATTTTGACCCGCTGATTATCTTTTCTATGGCTGCCTTCAGCGAATCCTCCTGCGAATACGCGGAATTACAGAAGGCAATCAGCAGTATGAGCAGCGCCAGATTTATGTTGAGTTTTTTTATAATCATAAGAATTAAAAATTATCGATGGAACCGTAATTTTCAATTCAATAACGAAGGGAAAACAGGAAGTTCTAATTCTTTTGAAATAGCGCGGACTTGTTCGGAAACAGCCGCGGCGAGCCGTTTAAACTGAATCCCGTGTCCACGATTATGTCTATCATTTTTCTGAAATCGCTTTTAGATACGTGCAATGGCGGCTCGACGATTAACAGCCTTCCGCCGGGCTTTAACGCGTTGTATAGTTCGGTAAAAAGCCTTTCCTTGTCGGGAATTTCGTGTATCACGTAAAACGCGAAAATGAAATCCGTTTTGCCTTTAAAATTTATCGTGTCTTTCTCGCACCGGTGAAGTTCGATTCTTTTCTCCAACTCCGTTCCCTGAATTTTCTTCCTTACAATATCCAGCATGCCCTCCTGCAGGTCGGCAGCAGTTACTCTACCCGATTCACCCGCGAGTTCCGCGATGGCGGTCGTGAAGTATCCGGGACCGCAGCCCAGATCCAGTACTTCCATTCCGGGAAGTATGAACGGCTTGAGTATCTTCACAGGATTCTGAAACAGTCTCCTGAATTTTGTATCGAGACTTCCCGATAATTCTACGGGACAAACTCTGCTTTTATCTTTTTTGCTCATATAAATACCCTCATATTTATTGTACGGAAAGAAACCGGTTGGGTTCTGAAAACTTTCAGGTTTTTTTATTGTATCCTTTTTCTCCGTAAGGCTGAATTTCCATCAGGCATATTTCTTCAAGTTCTTTTATTTCTTTCTCCGCATCCTCCGTCTCGCCTGTTTCTTTCAGCACCTCAATTATTTCAAAAATAAAATTATCCGCGCCCGATTTCCTGTAATCTTCCTGAAGTTCACCGCAGGAATGAATGCCCGCTTCGAGTTTGAATTTCTGTGAATTCCACGCCTTGTCCAGATTCATGCTGCTTCCGATATACACTCTTCCGTCCGATTTATTCCTTATCTGAAACACACCCTTGCGGAACTTCATCTGCTTGTATTCGTTTCTTATTTCCTTTTTCGTCTTCATTTCAGTCTTCGTGAATGAACTTTCCTTCTTTATCCCTTTTCACTTTATTCCAAAGCGAGATACGCCCGTTCATGCATACATAGACTCCCGGACCAAGCGGGGAAACCGCGCCCGTTGCTGCCCCGACGTTGAATTCCGCGTCTGAGTCCTTGAACCTCTCCGGCTTAAAGGCGCCTGTGAGAATTATCGTCTTGTTCCTTATGCCAGATATGTATTCGGCGGTCTCAATTATTGTGTCCGTTCCGTGCGTTATAATTATTTTATTAGCGTCCGCGTTCGCGCATACCTCGTATAATTTTCGCCTGTCGTCTTCAGTTAATTCGATGCTGTCCTTTTTAATCAGAGGAAGAATTTCGTAATCGAACGAAGGCTTGATTTTTTCGAGAATCCTCTTTACGGCGGGCTCGCCTATCTCGAACGCGTATCCTTTTACGCTCTTCGGATAATCCTTGTCTATCGTGCCGCCTGTCTGTATGAAAAGAATTTTCATTTGATTGTTTAAATTACTAAACGTCTCATTTTCTTTTATATTTTCGGAACAGTAGCCGTTAAGTGTTTTTGATTCTTCTTTTGTTGTCAAAAAATACCGTAGAAAAAAATTAAAATATATGCTAATCGATTTTTATTGATATTTGACGTAAGCGTAAGGATTTGCCATCAGAATCATCTTATGAATAGCAAGATATTCAAATTTCCGTCACCAGTTTCCGGCGTATGATAAATCTTCGCCGGTGCTCGCCGCAAGGTAATCATACTTCAGTTTTATTATTTGACGTATGTGAAGATAATCGTGCGCCAGCCAGTTAGTCAGGAATTTTCCCGCCGTCATCGGACCGAGTGTCGGATGGATGTGTTCATTCTCCCAGTTCGGAGATTTCAATTCTTCGAGCCACTTGGCTGACTTTGTCCTTTCGTCAAGAAAAGCGTTTAGCGTTTCATTATAATCCCGTTCATTGTATTTCCTCGAAACAACCCAACCCTGCGGGTCAATCGGTTTTAATGAACGCTTCGGGTCCTCGAGAGTGCTTTTTACCCTCGCGCCGAAGTCTTCACGCTCTTCGTCCAAAAGATGACAAACGATTTCAAGCAAACTCCATTTCTCCGGATTCTGCTTCCACGAATAAAACTCCGGAGTGATGTTTTCGAGAAGGTCCCCGAATATTTTCTTATTCCTCGCTAATTCCGATATAATTTTTTTAGCGTCCATATAAAGAATATTATTTGCTTAGAAAATCTCCGTCAATAATTAGAAGTTTGGACCCGCCTTTAGTTACCGAGCGGTGCGAACTCGATTCGTCGGATACCACGTAAGTCATTCCCTTTTTCATTTCTACCGAACCGCCGCCCTCAAACTCGCTCGTGAATTCTCCCTCGATGCAGTGAACTATGTGACCTTTTCCGCACCAGTGGTCCGCGGTGTAGCCTTCCGAGTACTCCACAATTCTCACGCGGAGACCCTTATATTGTATGGTCTGCCAGTATGAAGTGCCCGTTTCTCCGGGATGCTCCTCTTTCGGTATCTTCGACCAGTCGATTGTGTTGAAATCAATATTTGCCGCCATGTTATTTGATGTTTATGCCGCCCGGATATTCCGGGCGTCAGGTTAAATTTTAACGTCCAACTTTAAAATTAAACGATGTTGACTAAAGTAACTTTTCAGAATTTTTATTTCTATATAAAATCAGTATCAATGCGAGAATTCCCGATATAAGAAGACCTGTGTCTTCTTTTATTCCGAAGTTTATCGCTGCTGTGAAACCGATTATTGACCATAGAAACGGAATTATAAGCAGCGTAACAGGAAATCTTTTGT
>CALGII010000277.1 GCA_937915485.1 uncultured Ignavibacteriota bacterium
AAATGGGAAAAGAAGATATTGAAGTCAGAATCGCGGATATGTTCAACGGAAAGCAGTATATACTTTTCAAGTACAAGGTCATCAAGGATATCCGCATAGTTTATTCGCCGCCGCTTTCTATAGGTAATTACGGCGGAGAAACAGACAACTGGATGTGGCCGCGTCATACGGGGGATTTCTCTTTCATGCGCGCGTATGTTTCTCCCGACGGAACGGGCAGGGAATACAGCGTTGACAACGTTCCTTATAAACCGGCGGTCTGGCTGAAGGTAGCTAAAGACGGACTTCAGGAAGGCGACTTCACGTTCATCATGGGTTATCCCGGTCAGACGACGAGATACAGAACGTCAAACTCTATCGAATGGAATCAGAATAAGAACTATCCTTTCTCCATAAAGAACTTCAAGGAAATAATCGCGCTCGCCGAAGAAAAAACAAAGAATGACAAGGAAGGCGAAATCAGAGTCGCCAATCTCGTAAAGGGACTGGCAAACGCGATGAAGAATTATGAAGGCAAGGTTGTGGGAATGAAAAAAACGAACTACCTTCAGAAAAAAATTCACTTCGAGCAGGAATTCATGAACTGGGTGAACAGCGACAATACGAGGAAGCAAAAGTACGGCGACATTTTCCCGACTGACGACGCGCTTTACAGGAAACTCGCCCTTACAAAAGACAGGGACAACGTTTTCGGCGTGGTACAGGGATTTGGCGGCACTCAGCTGGGAGTCGCGTCTAATATTTATTTCATAAAGAAAGAACTCCTGAAACCTCAGGCGGAGCGGCAGCCCGGAATAGACGAAAGCGTAATTGAAAACTTCATACAGGGAATGGATAACAATTACCTGAATTACTTCGAGCCGTTCGACAAGGCTTTGCTCGTCCGCTCGCTTGGAATGGCGTCAAAACTGCCCGACGGACAGAGAATAAAGGGTTTGGAGTATATCTTAACGGATAACTCGCGAAGCCCCGAAGAGTTCGTGAATGATGCTTTCAGGACATCGAAACTCAACGACCCCGAATTCGCGAAAAAGGTTTGCAGGATGAGTCTTGCGGAAATTGAAGCGCTCAATGACCCGTTCATAAAAATGGCAGCGAGCATGTATCCCGAATCAGAGGAAATCTCGAAGGACGGAATTGAATTCGGAGCAAGAGTGCAGGAAGTAAGGAAAAAATATATTGACGGACTTTTCGAGTGGAAAGGCGAGGGAATGTATCCTGACGCGAACGGCACGATGCGTTTCACGTGGGGAAACATAAAAGGCTACAAGCCTGCTGACGCGGTTACATACTATCCGTTTACTACGCTTAAAGGAGTAATCGAAAAGAATACGGGCGAAGAGCCTTTCAACGCGCCCGACGAACTCGTCCGCCTTTATGAAAAAAAGGATTTCGGAAAATGGATGGACCCGAACCTTAACGACGTTCCCGTCGCTTTCACACACCTGTGCGATATAACAGGCGGCAACAGCGGAAGCCCCGTTATGAACGCGAAAGGTGAAATCATCGGTCTCGCTTTCGACGGAAATTACGAAGGAATGATCAGCGACTGGCAGTTCGATTACGATCTTCAGAGAACCATTTCGGTCGATATCAGGTACGTTCTTTTCATTACGGAAAAATTCGGGAAGGCGGATTTTCTGCTGAAGGAAATTGGAGTTTTAAACAATTAACAATTAACAGTTAACAGTTAACAGTTATTTTTTTGTAATCCCCGGTAGTATTTTTATCGGGGAATCTATATCTGGTATTTTAGTGCGAAAAAGAATCGGGTAAAAATAAACATACGGGGATGAAAAGATTCTCATCCCCGTTTTCAAATATCTACTTCACAACAGCCATTTTTCTTACAACCAGCGGATTATTATTCACCGATAATTGATAGTAATATATTCCGCTTGTAAGTCCCGAAGCGTCGAATTTTACTTCATAAGTTCCCGGTTTAAGATTCTGATTGACAAGAACCGCTGTCTCTCTTCCGAGCAAGTCATATACTTTCAGCGATATTATACCATCTTTGGCGTTCCACTTATTGTTATCAGGCACAGAGAACCGAATTGAGGTTGCCGGATTGAACGGATTAGGGTAGTTTTGAGATAGCGAAAACTCTGAAGGCACTCTGTTGTTGACTTTCTTTATATCTCCTAGCGTCGTCAGTCTGTATCTCGCCCATAATTGCGTTGTGTTTGCGCTGTCTTTGCTGTAAACAACCCAGACAGTTATGTACCAGTTCGAGTTGAAGATACCCGAATTCATCGTTATGCTTGTTCTCTTGCTCGTGTCGCCGATTGTTGTGCTATCCTTAACGTAAGGATACATAACGTTTTCGTCGAAAATGATTTTAAGCGAGTCCCGTCCCTTCCTCTGGAAGGCGCAACTTTGCATCGGTACATAATCGGTTATTATGGGATAATATAAATCAACAAAATTTGAATAATTATAAGCGGGTGATGCATTTTGGAATATCCTTTCCTGCGATGTAGTTCCTGAAGCATACGGTATAGTTGTAACGTACAGAATATATGTTCCTCCGCGGTTCGATTCGAACGCTACGCCGAAACTTGAATAAGCATTTGGAGGAAAGCAGAATTGGTCGAATGTGTTATCTCCTGCAAAGGCAATTGTATCAGGCGTTGACCATACGGGTGTGGAAGTAGAACTTGTCTTTCTGTACCAGATTGCACGCTTTCCGTCAGGTTTCTTTTTCTCGTACGTAACAATAATTTTCGTCGGATCTGAGACCATTACATTCGGATTCGAACAGAACGCGGTATCGGCAGAAGTAAGATTTGAGTCGTATAGCACGACGCGCGTCAGCGGATTGAATTTCCTGAAAATCACGTCGCCGTTTTTGATGTACGAAACCGCGTACGTTACGCTGTCGATAATACAGGTACGCGGCCGCGACTTATCGCCTGCCGACGAATCAACAGGAAAAATATTTCCCCATCCCGTTTGCCTGTTGTAGTACTTTCCGTATATATCCCATTTCCCGTTTTGATTCGTTTCCCACAATACAAGCGCGCTGCTTATATCGCCGTAATAATTGTAACCCGCTTTTCCGTATGATATCGCGGGGTTGCGTTTTGACGAGGCGTTTGATGTAAGATATACGACGCTCTCAATCGGACCCGTCGTACCCATTTTCTGAGCGCATATATGTGTGGTAGTCGCCGTCGTTCTTTCGAACACGAAAAATTCCCAATTGAATATGTTGAACACCGGAGAACCTGGAATATTATACCTGCCGAATGAAGGATTTTTGTCAATGTATCCGCTCGTTATTCGCTGGGGCTGGTGCCAGTAATACTGTCCCTGAGCAGAGACAGGAGAGTTAACAGTTAAAACCGAACATAAAAAAAACAGCAGAGGTATTATTTTCTTCATAAATATTCCCCCTTATGAAAAAATTAAACAAAACCTTTACTGAATTTTATGTAAATTAAAACTCATTTACAAGACCGAAGTGAATTTTGCCGTCGAGCATTCCGTCGCCTTTTCCGATGGCGTAACTTACGCCTACGATTCCGATTGCTGTCTCAAGGCGGATTCCAAGTCCGTAACCGTAAATGAATCCTTCCTGCTTTGGAATGTTATTGATTTCGTCAGGCGGTCTGTAGTAGTAACCGGGATCGAAGAAAACGTGGCCGAAACTTTTTCTCGAGAATGCGTAGCGTAATTCAATATTACCGTAAGTCAGTTTCGAGGCGCGGAACTGCTCTTCCCTGTAGCCCCTTACGTTTTTTATTCCGCCGACCTTGTAAAAATCAGCGTCTTCGAGTTTGCCTGAAGTAACCTGTCCTATGAAGAATCTGATTAGAAGCGACTGTCTTTTGAAAAACGAAGAATAAAAATCTACGTCCATCGAATATCTTTGAAGCGAGAAACTTTGATTCGCCTCCGACTGCGCGGAGTATATTTTCTTGTCGCCGTACGCGTAATTTACGCGGTAAACAATTCCCGATACGGGAATATAAACGTTGTCCCTGCTGTCATACCTGATTTCCGTTCCGCCGTACAGGATTCTCGAATCGGCAATCGTGAACACTACCGCGGAATCGGGCGGTATGACCCTGTCGATGCCCGCTGTGAATCCGAGCGTGAATCTGTCGCTGACGAGGATGTCGCCCTTGAAGTCAAATTTTCTGTGAGTGTAACTCGTATCCTGAATTCTCTGTAAAAACCCTCCGCTAACGTTCAATGGCAGACCGAAGAAGTACGGCTCGGAATATTTCAGTTCGAGTTCCTGTGTCGATTTAGTCTCCTGCTGCCACCTCGCATCGAGTCTGCGCGCGGTGCCGAATAGGTTTCTAAACGATAGATTGACGAGACCCGTGAAATATCCTTTCTCGCCCTCGGTAACCGGAGGAACATAACCGAGTATTCCGTCAAACGTGTTAGTGTTTCCTTCTTTGACGGTAATCAAAAGCCCCGACTCGTTCCTGCTCTGAATCGTGTAAATCTGCGGCTCCTCTACCGACGAAAAAATATTCAGTTTTTCGAGACGGAATTTCATATCGCTCATCGATTCTCTCGTAACAGTCTTATCATCTTTAATTCTCAATTCACGGAGAATGACGTCGTCATCGGTATCCTCGTTTCCTTTAATCCTGACGTTCGCGATTTTTATTTTCGATTCCTCTTTGATTGTAATTCCTATTCTTATTTTCGGATTTGTTTCGTCATAAAGAGTAATCTCGTCAATCACGGCTTTTGTGAACAGGTTGCCTTTCTTTTCATACGCTTCAAGAAGGGCTTTGATATCATTGGAGAGCGTGTTGTTGTCGAGAATGCCACCTGTTTTTGTCTCGAATATTTTTTTTATCTCAGCCGTTGTGATAGTTCTGTTTCCGCGGATGCTAATTTCCCCGATTAAGGCGGGTCTGCCCTCGGCTATTGAGATTTTTATATCAACGTATGAAGAATCCGATGTAAATTTTTTCGCGACATCCGAAATTTTTGCGTTAAGATATCCCGATGATCTGTATCTTTCTCTTATTGATTTCAAATCGGAGGACATCTGTTCTTCGGAAAATTTCTTGTCGGCTTTAAGTATCATTGAACCTTTCAGGTCGTTATCGGAAAATACCGTATTCCCTTCAAACGTAACCGTGCCCACGAGTGTCTGGGATTGCGTCTGCGAAAATGAAAAGGCTAAAACCGCGGCAAGAAGAAATTTAACGCGGAGGAATTTCCATTTAACGCGAAGGTTATATTTTCTCCGATTATACATCACGCGTGAATTTTATCCATTTAGAGCAATAATAAAATACAAAAAGGCGGGATAAACGAAGAACTCCGCCGAAGCGGAGTTCCTGTTGTTAACCCGAAATAAATTTGATATTATTTCTTAGACTTCTGACCGTTTTTCTTATCAGGAACTGTGTCAGGAAATTTAAGCGAAATTTCTTTTCTTCTCCTCACTATCGAAACAATAAATCCCGCGAATAGCAGCACCACCCCCGTCCAGAGCACGCTTATAAACGGTTTCACCGATGCTTCGATTACGAGCGTTTCGTTCTGCGAAACGTTATAGTTCTTGTTCCTGTCTATAATTGAAACCCTCGCGGTCGTTCCGCCCTGCTCCTCGCCCTTGACGCTCATATTCAGGAAATAGAACTCGTAATTCCTGTTGTTTACCATCATAGAAGGCGTAGGCGAAGGCACACCGTTTGCGAATGCAGTTTTTATATTTAATGTTTCGCTGTTCTTCCCGTCGCTGATCTTGAGAATCGCTCCGAGCGTATAGTTACCCGACGCCATTTCCTTTCCGCCTTTTTCCATATTGCCGAAATCAAAATCAACAAACTCGACATCGAGGTCGTAAATTTTCTGTACCGTTCCTTTCTTCAGGTCGAAAGTCGCTTCCTTCGGGAACGGTTCGGGTTCTTCGAGACTCATTGGGGAGATGTATAAATCCTTGTACGCGAAGTTCGCGATATCGGGATTTTTCATTACACCATTGGAAAACGAACTTATAAACATCACGGGTCTAAGCGTCATTTCCTTGTTGTCCTGCTCTATTGTTACGTTGAACGCGTACATCGTATCACGCTTGTTGTTCGGGTCCATGAACGGAGTGGCGCCGACATAAGTGAATTTATATCCGAATGCCTCTTTCGGAATGTCCCGTTCAAGCGACAGGTTCGTTTCCTGACTGTATCTTCCCGATCCGATTACGCCGAGAAAGAATAACGCGATTCCTATGTGGGCGAACATACCGCCGAAATTCATCTTTCCGTTCCGTATTATCCTCACAGCGAGTCTCGCATTAATGAAAAACGCTACGAGTGATACGAACGCGAATATTATATAAAGCGGGTCGTAAAGCCCGATTACAATTAGCACGACCGTTACAACCGCCGATAAAATAAGCGGCAAAATCATATTGTTGTAAAACTTTTTCGAGTCAGTCTGTCTCCATTCGATGTAAAGGCTGATTCCCATTGTTATCATCAGGAATATCGCTATTGGCATCGTCATCTTGTTGTAAAAATCCGCTTCGACTGTAGCCTTCGAAACAATCGGGAGGCTCGTTCCGACAAAGACTACAACAGCGGAAGCGCATAAAAGCAGCGCGCCTATCATAAGGAAAGATTCCTTCGTGAAGAATTTCGAACTTTCAGTTCTGAGGTCTTTCAAACTTTTCCACCTGAAAATTATTGCTATCAATGATATAAGTGTAAAAGAAGAAATGAAAATCACAAGCACGAGATACACGACCGCGCCCGGGTCAACGAATGAATGAACGGACGAATCGCCGAGAATCCCGCTTCGCGTAAGAAACGTTGAATACAGAACCAGTAAAAACGCGAGTATGCTGAGAATTAAATTCGTTTTCTTGTATCCGCCTGTTTTTTTCTGCGATAGAATTGTATGAAGACTTGCGACGTTTACAATCCAGGGTATCAGGGACGAATTCTCTACTGGGTCCCATGCCCAGTATCCGCCCCAGCCGAGCACTCCGTAAGCCCAATAGCCTCCCATCATTATTCCAAGTCCGAGTATACCGCCTGAGAACAGAATCCAGGGAACGGAAAACGTAACCCACTTGTCGTATTCGTTCTTCATCAGTGAGCCTATCGCAAAAGCGAACGGGACGGTCAGCGATGAAAAACCAATGAACAGAGTCGGCGGATGAATCGACATCCAGAAGTTTTGAAGCAGGGGATTCAAGCCTCTGCCTTCAGGCGGAACGAATCCGAATTCAACTTCCTTAGGAAATGCCTCCCAGAGATAATGGAAAGGTGTTTTAAGAATCAGTATGAGCGTCAGAAAACTGAGTACGAGAGTGTATATGAGCATCACCTGAGGCTCAAGCCTGTCTCCCTTCGAAACGAAATTCAGAAGGAATATACCTATTACGGCCGTGAACAAAGCCCACAGCATGAAACTTCCTTCCTGTCCCGCGTAAAACGTTGAAATGAGGAGAGGCAGTTGAAGGTCCGTACTGCTTTGTTCCCATACATAAGCGAACTGAAACTGATGAGTCAGTATTATATAAAGCAGATACAGCGCCGATGTTATTATGCCGATTGATGTAATGTGGAAAAATAACCTTCCCATTCCGAGAAACTTATCCTTGCCTGAGTGCGCGAGAAAAAATCCCGCCATTGATAATATCGAAGCGGCAAAAGAAATATAGATTAAAACTTTACCAATCATATAATTTGGTTATGAGTTATTATTGTTGTTTATATGTGTTCTTAACGTCTTCACCAGTGCCTTCGTATTTCGAGGGGCATTTTGTAAGTATGTCCTTCGCGTAGAATGTATCGTCTTTCACTTTCCCCTTGGCGACGACCATAGTAGCGATGTCAAAATTGTTGGGCTTGGCTCCGTCGAACACGACTTTCATTTCGGTGTTGTTGTCGTCTTTCATGTAGAAAGTAAAAGTGTTGGCAGCCGCGTCATATTTCGCGTCTTTCTCCTTTACCCAGGTGCCTTTGACCTCGACGGTCTTATGCTTCTTCTGCGCGTCGACAAATGAAGCGTATTCAACCTTGTTGTCCATAAAAGAGATGAAACCTACAACAATAAATACAACAACAATGACCGAAGCGATTACGATTTTGATTTTGTTCGTCATTTTTGTTCCTCTCTTTCTAACTTCTTGAGATTTCTGTCAATTTTGTTAAGGTATAAGAAAATCCCCGCCCATATCACAAGCGCTATTATCAGGACGAGGTACATTGAGTTCTGTTCTAAAAAATCTATCATGATTATGAATTATTTTTACTTATTCTTGATAATTTAAGTTTTTCTGTTCTCATGCGTACGTTCAGAATCCAGAAAAACAGCAGAGTGAAACTGAACAGGGAAAACAAAAAGATAGAAAGCATTACGGGATTCATGTTAATCTTTCCCTGATTATCCACTATTGTATCTGCAGGATGAAGCGAATCAACGATTCTCGGCATTATGAAAATAAAGAACGGTACCGTGACAAATGCTATTATCGCGTAAACCGACGATAGTTTCGCTTTCTGATCGTGATTCTCGATTGCCGACCTGAGCGAGAAATACGCGCCGTATATCAGGAGCAGTATAAATATCGATGTTTCCCTCGGGTCCCAGTTCCAGAACGAACCCCAGTTGAACTTTGCCCAGAGCGAACCCGTCA
>CALGII010000278.1 GCA_937915485.1 uncultured Ignavibacteriota bacterium
CGCCCATCACGTCGCCCATGTACTCATCCGGCGTTACGACCTCGACATCCATTATGGGTTCAAGCAGAACGGGGTCGGCTTTTCTCGCAGCGTCCTTGAACGCTATCGAACCCGCAATCTTAAACGCCATTTCGGACGAGTCGACATCGTGATACGAACCGTCGTACAATGTCGCCTTAACGTCCTCGACGGGATAACCCGCGAGCACGCCGTTCTTCATCGCTTCTTCGATTCCTTTTTCAACCGGAGAAATGAACTCTCTCGGAATTACTCCGCCGACAATCTTGTTCTCAAACACGAATCCCTTGCCTTTTTCATTCGGTTCGATTTCAATCCATACGTGTCCGAACTGTCCCTTACCGCCCGACTGTCTGACGAATTTGCCTTCCTGTTTGACTTTCTTTCTGATTGTTTCTTTATACGCAACCTGCGGTTTGCCGACATTGGCATCCACCTTGAATTCCCTTTTAAGCCTGTCCACTATAATTTCGAGATGGAGTTCGCCCATTCCCGAAATCAAAGTCTGACCTGTTTCTTCGTCCGAACTGACCTGGAACGTCGGGTCTTCATCGGAAAGTTTCGACAAAGATTCTCCGAGTTTATCCTGATCCGCTTTCGTCTTCGGTTCGATAGCAATCTGAATTACGGGTTCAGGGAACGTCATTTTTTCGAGTATAATCGGATCGTCCTCGGAGCATAAAGTATCTCCTGTCTTCGTATTCTTCAAGCCTACTGCCGCGGCTATATCACCGCTGAAGACTTCCTTTATGTCTTCTCTGTGATTCGCGTGCATCTGCAGAATTCTTCCGAGCCTTTCCTTTTTTCCCGTAATCGAGTTATAGATATAACTTCCCGCTTCCGCCTTGCCCGAATACACCCTGAAGAAGCAAAGTTTTCCGACGTAAGGATCTGTCATTATCTTGAACGCGAGCGCTGTGAACTCTTCTTCATCAGTTATCTTTCGAACGATATGGTCATCCTTGTGCATGTGATGACCGGTTATTTCGCTCAAATCCGAAGGAGACGGAAGCAAATCGACAATCATATCGAGAAGATTCTGAACTCCTTTGTTTTTAAACGACGAGCCGCAAAGCACGGGAATAATCTTTACCTGAATTGTAGCCTTTCTTAGCACGGTCAGGATTTCCTGTTCCGTAATTTCTTTTCCTTCGAGAAACTTTTCAAGAAGCGTATCGTCAACGTCCGAGACCGCTTCAAGCAGTTTCTGCCTGTATTCTTTCGCCTGCGATTTCATCGACGCGGGAATATCAATATCCTCAAACGTCGCGCCGAGAGTATCCTCGTTGAACATTCTCGCCTTCATCGTAATGAGGTCGATAATACCTTTGTACATATCGCCCTGTCCGACGGGAAGATGAATCGGTACCGCGTTTGCTTTCAGCCTGTCCTTAATCATCTGGACCGTGTTGAAAAAGTCAGCGCCAACCCTGTCCATCTTGTTCACGAAAGCAATTCTCGGAACATTGTATTTATCCGCCTGCCGCCAGACGGTTTCCGACTGCGGCTCGACACCTCCGACCGCGCAGAACAGCGCGACGGCGCCGTCGAGGACTCTCAATGAGCGTTCGACTTCCGCCGTGAAGTCAACGTGTCCGGGCGTGTCAATAATGTTTACCCTGTGATCTCTCCAGAAACAAGTAGTTGCTGCCGAGGTTATCGTAATACCTCTTTCCTTTTCCTGTTCCATCCAGTCCATAGTAGCCGCGCCCTCGTGCACTTCGCCCATGCGGTGAAGTTTGCCGGTATAATACAATATCCTCTCGGTTGTTGTAGTCTTACCGGCATCGATGTGCGCCATGATGCCTATATTCCTCGTTTTTTCTATTGATACCTTTCTCGGCATTTAGAACTAAGAACTCCTTCCTTGTTTTTTACCATTTAAAATGCGCAAACGCCTTGTTTGCTTCAGCCATTCTGTGAACGTCCTCTTTCTTCTTCACGGAACTTCCTTCGCCGACGGACGCCGCCATCAATTCGTTAGCAAGCCTCAAAGACATCGTCTTTTCGCCTCTCGCGCTCGAATATGTCAGTATCCATTTTATAGCTAACGCGACTCTTCTGTCAGGCCTGACTTCTGTCGGAATCTGATAGTTCGAACCGCCGACTCTGCGTGAACGGACTTCTATAGAAGGCATTACGTTGTTAATCGCTTTATTGAACACTTCGAGCGGATTGCTCTTCGTCTTCTCCTCTATAATGTCAAATGCATTGTACATTATACGCTGGGCAACGAGTTTCCTGCCCTCTTTCATGATTGAGTTTATGAATCTCCCGACCAGAACGTCATTGTACCTGAAGTCAGGGATTCTGATTCTCTTCTCTGCTCTTTTTCTTCTCATTAAAAAAGATATATTTTTTTAGAAAACTATTTTGCTACGGTTTCTTTCGCTCTTTTGGCACCGTACTTGGATCTTGATTTCTTTCTGTTGGCGACGCCAGCGGTATCTATTGCACCACGAATGATGTGATACCTAACGCCCGGAAGGTCTTTTACTCTTCCGCCCCGGATTAATACTATGGAGTGTTCTTGCAGATTGTGACCTTCGCCCGGAATGTACGCTGTAACTTCGATTCCGTTGGTCAATCTAACTCTGGCTACTTTTCTTAACGCTGAATTCGGTTTCTTGGGAGTAGTCGTATATACGCGGGTACATACACCTCTCTTTTGAGGACAAGAGTCCATCGCCGGAGCCTTGCTCTTGTAAACCTTATCTTTACGTCCTTTACGAACTAATTGATTAATTGTTGGCAAACGTACCTAAATTTTTGTTTATCAAAATATTTGAAACATTAAAAATAATAAATTTCCCGAATTTAGTCAACACTATAAGACGGCTAAAAGTGTATTTTTGTAAATTTTATGTTCAGATAATTTTATCGAATCCGCTGAATCAAACGGACATTTCGGCGGTAATGTTTCCTTTTGTAATATCCCACAAATCGGTTTCGAGAGTATTTAACTTGCTCAGCCTGACTTCACAAACGAGTTCAGCGTTTTCTCCGGAATTATTGCCCGACACCCTTATCCCCTCACGTTCAAGATATCTCATTACATGATTAATGCAAGCATACGGGAAACGCAGAATCACGGTCTTTGTTTTAACTATCTCTATGATTTTACATAGTTTTAGACATTCCTCCGCAGACTCGAAATAAGCCCTTTTAAGTCCTCCGACACCGAGTTTTATTCCGCCGAAATATCGAGTTACAACAACTATAACATCTTTTAATCCATATTTGTTTATTGCGTCATAAATCGGTTTACCTGACGAGCCGCCCGGCTCACCGTCATCGTTGTACCTGAAAACGTTCTCGTCATTTAATATATAAGCGTAAGGATGATGCCTTGCGTCGAAAAATTTTTTTTTAATGCCGGAAACCGCCTCTTCGGCTTCTTTTGGGGATTTAATGTTAAAGGCATTCGCGATGAATTTTGACCTGTTTACTTTAATTTCGACCGTACGGCGGCTTTCAATCGTTTTATAACTGTCATCAAGCATTTTTCCAGCCTTCATCGCCGATTAATGGTACAAACTTGAAATACTGGTATTTATCCGTGGTGAATGTATCTTTTCCTTTTTTATCCTTTTCCTTAGTGACACACCAGATTTCCTGTATATGTTTATCTCCGACCGGGATAACGAGTCTTCCGCCAAGGGCGAGTTGATTCACAAGAGTCTCGGGTAATGACGGGCTGCCCGCGGTAACGATAATTCCGTCATAAGGAGCGTGCTCCTTCCAGCCTTTTGTACCGTCCGAGCATTTGAGTTTCACGCCGTAACCCGCTTTTTTCAATATTATACCTGATTCTTTGTATAACTGCTCGATTCTTTCGACTGAATACACATCGGCTCCGAGTTCGCACAGAATCGCAGCCTGATATCCTGAACCCGTTCCGATTTCAAGAATCTTATCGCCGGGGTTCACTTTCAGAATCTCAGTCATGAACGCGACGGTATAAGGTTGTGAAATAGTCTGGCTGTTGCTGATTGGGAGAGCGTTATTTTCGTACGCGAAACGTTTGAACTCGGGACTGACAAACAGTTCTCTTTTAACGGTATTAATCGCGTCAAGGACTTTCTTTTCCTTGATTCCGGATTCAATTAGTTTTTTTATGAGTTCTTTCCTTTGAAAGTCCTGCAGGGAGACTGACATCATTTGTTTTTTTCTTCGTTTTCTTCGGTTGATTCAAAAAGAGACTTAAGCGACTTCGTTAC
Source organism: uncultured Ignavibacteriota bacterium (assembly GCA_937915485.1). Taxonomy (GTDB): domain Bacteria; phylum Bacteroidota; class Ignavibacteria; order Tepidaquicellales; family Tepidaquicellaceae; genus CAIKZJ01. Next base: position 4,239 of record CALGII010000278.1, read on the forward strand.
GCTCGTGCTGCTCATTGCTTCTCTCAATTTATCTTCAAGTTCCTTTATGTCCTTACAAACGTGAAGATTCCCATCGTCGGCAATGGAGATTCTTGAAGTTTCTTCGGACACTATCACCGCGATAGCATCCGACTGCTCCGATATGCCGAGTCCCGCCCTGTGCCGCGTACCGAGATTTTTGTTCGTCAGAGACTGGACCTCCGAAAGCGGAAGAAGGCATCGCGCCGCTTCGATTTTATTGTTGTTTATAATAACCGCGCCGTCGTGAAGCGGTGAGCGGGGATAAAATATCGAGACGAGAAGTTCCTTGTTGATTTTCGCGTCTATCCTTTCGCCCGTTTCGACAATGTTCTGAAGCCCTGTCGTGCGTGTAATCACTATAAGCGCGCCCCAACCGTTTTTCTGAAATTCAACGCAAGCGTCAACAACTTCAGTAACGTTTTCTTTAAGGTCTATCCGCATAAAGAATCTAACGATTCGCGTCCTGCCGATAATAATCAGGACTCTCCGTATCTCAGGCTGGAACAGAATTATCAGAGCTATGACCCAGATGTCAGTCAGTTTGCTGAGAAGCCAACTCATAACCTGAAGGTTAAGAACCTGCGCGATGAACGATATGCCGAGAATAAGCAACAAAGAAAGGAAAATCTGGAACGCAATCGTGCCCCTCATTACCTTGTATAATTTATAAAATACATAGGTAACGATGAGTATATCTATCAGGTCAATAAGCCTGACAGAAATAAATCCGATTTTGAAAAGTTCCATTATGTAAAGTAACTAAATTCAAACAGTAATTAAATGTTTTTTGCGGTGCCTTTTTACCAAAACCATTTTTCAGATTCATAATAAATATGTGGTTTTATTAAAAATAATTTCATAATTTGAACGAGCAGAAAGTATATGAAAAAAGTTTTTTCCATAATCCTGGTAATACTTTTTCTAATTAATGATTTCAGTTACATCTCGGTTTATTTACCGCTGAGGTCGCTGTCAAATTATCTATATGCCAATCTTGACGAATCGGACATAGGTAATCCCGATGTGACAACTTTTCGTGTACCGAAAGACGATTACCTGAACTGCAAGGGGGATATTATCAGAGTAAATGAAAAGGAGTTTATATATCAGGAAGAAATGTACGATATTTGCGCGATAAAAGAATCCGATGACAATTTTATTATTTTCTGCATCAAGGACCTGCAAGAGAATTCCCTCAATGATCTTTTCGCCTCGCACATTGATAGCAAAAGGGACAACAACATAAAACTTGCATTAAGAAACATATTCTATAATAAGAGATTTTCAGGCTTTCTTTCACTGAACGTTTTCAATCTTACACCGCGGCAAATTTCCAGTTTAAGTATTGAGACCTGTTTCAGGATATTCACACCATACATTAAAATTGATTCACCTCCACCGAAGTTTTCATGATTTAAACTAAATATTCCGACACAGGAAATTTTTCTAAAAACTAAAAGTTTAAGTTATGAAAAAATTAATTTTATTATTTGTAATAATAATATTTTCCTCATTGCAGGTTATTGCCCAGACTGAAAGTCTGGACAGCGCAAGGAAAGAATACAAATATCCTCTCGAGATACTAATAACGGCTCCGAGGCTTACAATGCCGTTAAAAGAAAACAGTTTTGCGACAAGCATCGTCGGATATGATTTTCTCACCACGATGCCGCGAATGATTGCGGCGGACGAACCGCTGAAACTCGTACCGGGCGTAAAGGTTGACAATCAGGCTAACGGCGAGCGCGTTCATCTGTCAATAAGAGGCCAGGGCATCCTGACGGAAAGAGGCATCCGCGGGATTAAAATACTGCTTGACGGAATCCCCGTCAACGATCCGACAGGATTCGCGCCTGACTTTTTCGACGTTGACTGGTCAACCGTCGAGAGAGTTGAGGTGTTGAGAGGTCCCGGAGCATCACTTTACGGCGGGAGTTCATCGGGCGGCATAATCAACATAATTACACAGAACGGAAGTTCCAAGCCTCTTTCGGGTCAGGGTTTGATAACCTACGGCTCGAACAATTTCTTCAAGGGTCTCGGTCAATTCGGAGGACTTGTAAATAACGTAAATTACAGAGTGTCGTACTCAAGGGAATACGGCGACGGATACAGGGATCACACGCATTTCTTCGGAAATAATATTTACGGCAAGGCGACTTACACGCCGAACAAATATATTTCCCTCACACCGATAATAAGTTACTCCGAGAAGTATCACGAGAATCCGGAAGGAATTAATCTCCTGCAGTATCAGCAGGACCCGAAACAGTCAAATCCCGACGCGATTCCTTTCAACGAATATCTTGAGACGAACAGAATAATCGCGGGATTGGTCGGAACGGTGAACATTAATCCGATGCACGATTTCAACTTTAACATATACACGAAGAGAACTTTGTTCACGGAAGCGAACAATCACACGTTCAACGACAGGAACATCGTTACTCCCGGCGCATCGCTTCAATACAACGTTCATTTCGGCGGGAAGAAGGTAAGGAACCACGTCAGCGTAGGCACGGACCTTCAATGGCAGACAATTCTTGAAAAAAGAGTAGAGAACGACCATACGGTCAGAGGATTGGACCTGCTCTCGGATCAGAAAATCGAGCAAAGAGGACTTTCCGCATTTTTGATTGACAGGGTTGAACTCGGTGATAAAGTCGATATTATCGGAAGCGTGAGATACGATGATATCCGCAATTCGCTTTCCGACAAACTGAAAACAAACTACGATGCATCCGGTGAAGCAAACTTCAACAAGACTACGGGAAGGTTAGGCGTAACATTTACACCTGTCTCTAACATCAGCATATATGCAAACGTGGGGCAGGGATTCCTGCCGCCTGCTACCGAAGAACTCGCTCAAAATCCCGACAACTTCGGCGGTTTCAATACGCATCTTGTACCCGCTACGTCGCTTGGCGAGGACCTCGGAGTAAGGGGAACCATAAAAGACATACTGTATTATGACATCGGAGGTTTTTATCTTACCACTGAAAACGATTTCGACAGATACAGAATCACCGACCCGCTTCGGAATCAGGAAACGTTCTACAAGACGGAAGGTTCAAGCAGGAGGTTCGGTCTTGAAGTTTACGGAAAATTCACTCCCGTAAAACAACTGACGGTGCAACTTGCATATACATATTCAAATTTCAAGTACACAAATGACAAACCGAGCAAAATTGTGATGGATGATACATCCATAATCAAATACGCGGTTGACGGCAATTGGCTGCCGAACTCTCCGCAGCACCAGATATACGCGGATTTGCAGTATGAGGTCGTTCCGCATTTATATGTCGGCTTGAGTTCGGAAACTCTTTCGAAATCATTCATAGACGGCGCAAATCTTGACGCGGAGGCAGTCGAGGGTTACACGCTATTCAACGGAAGGATAGTGTACGATTGGTGTCTTAAATCAATTGCGGGGCAGTTATCATTCAACGTCACGAATATCGGCGATAAGAAATACGTGGCATTTTCAGAGCCCGATCCGGGAGGCAATGCTTACCAGCCCGGCGCAGGCAGACAGTTCTTCGGAAGTTTAAAGATTAATTTGTAATTTTCTCAAGAGGTCCCGGGGTGAAAATTCCGGGGCCTCCTTTAAATAATTTTATATTTTTAAATATCCCTTTTTAAGTTAAGTTTATTAAAATACACAACATTATGCATTCGAGATTACTGTTTTTGATTTTCATATTCGCTTGCTCGGTTACTTTCGCTCAGGAAAGAGAGGAAAGAGACAGCATGAAATACGAGACCGAGGAACTCGTAATTACGGGCACGAGGACATACGAAAAAATTATTGATATCCCCTTTTCAGTCACGAGAGTCGATAAGAAAGAACTTGATTTCGGCAAGAAAGTCTCCGCCAAAAACGTACTCGCGGATGTACCCGGGCTTTTTCTTCAGTCGAGATACGGCAATAAAGACATCAGGGTTACGATAAGAGGTTACGGAACGCGTTCCAACACCGGAGTAAGAGGAGTGAAAATTCTTCAGGACGGCATTCCCGAGTCCGAGCCTGACGGCGAAACAGTAATTGACGCTATTGATTTCACTTCGCTCGGAGGCGTCGAAGTAGTCAAAGGCAATCTTTCATCAATATACGGCAACTCGCCCGGCGGGGTCGTGAACTTTCTCTCGGTTATATACTTCCCGAAAAATTTTATTACATCGAATAACCAGTACGGAGAATTCGGCTTCCTGCAAAACGGCGGAAAAGTCGGGATTCAAAACAGCGATTTCAGATTCTTCATGAGTTATAATTACAGAAATCTAAAAGGATACAGGAACCACAGCGGCGAATACGGACATCTTGTAAACACCGTATATGAGGGTTACCTCGGCACAAAATCCACTATTTCGCTGTACGGGAATTATGTACGCGGAATAAACAGGATACCCGGCTCTCTGACTCAGGAACAGGTTGACACTGACCCGATGCAGGCCAGGGACATCGCGATATCGCAGGATTTCAGGAATGAAAGCAAGAAAGGAAGATTAGCGGTAAAATTTAAAACAATGTTCGGCAAGGATAACAGCAGCGAACTCGAAGTTACGGGTTACGGCGGCGTCAAGGACTACATTAAAACGGACGACGAAAGTTACATGATTTCAAACAGGAATTCATTCGGCGCGCTTCTGAGGTACACGAATAAAGCAAAACTCGGTAAAATGGACAACATGTTCACGGTCGGAATGGACTATGCGTTCCAGTCGGGTCCCAGAACGTTCTTCGATAACATCAACGGCAAGAAAGGACTCACCGTAAACGACCAGTTTGAAGACATACAAAGCAGCCTAGGGTTTTACGTAGAGGACCATTATGAAATCATAAAGAACAAATCTAACGTGTTTTTCTCGTCAAGGTACGACATGGTTTCGCTCTCGAAATCGTCGATGCAGTTTCACGGTTTTACCGATACATCGAGAACATTCAATAACTTCACGCCGAAACTCGGAATCAATTACAAACTGACGCCTTATATCGCGCTGTACACTTCTTACGGAATCGGAGTGGATATACCCGCGGTAAGCGAACTTGACAACAATTACACGACTTCGAACACCAAATACACTCTTAATCCCGATTTAAAGCCGCAGACATCACAGAATTTTGAATTCGGGCTCAAGGGTAACATTTTGAACAAGCATTCGGAATTCATGCGAAAGGTGAAATTCGAGTTAACATTTTTTGATTATGTCGTAAGAGATGAAATCGTACCATTCACGATAAATCAGAATACTTTCTTCAGAAACGCTACGAGAACGAACAGGCTGGGAATTGAAGCGGGCTTCATGTGCGAGCCGGTCGAGGGCATCGAACTGGTTACCAACTACACTCTGACTGACTTTAAGTATCAGGATTATCACGCAGTTATTCAGGGACCGTCGGGCAATATAACCGAAGAATACAACGGTAACTATGTACCTTCCATACCGAGACACATACTCAACTTTATTCTGAACTATGAATTCGAACTCTCGGAAAATTTCAACGGACTGCTTCAGTGGGACTGTGATTATTTGTCTAAAATGTACGCTAACGATAAAAATACCGACGTCGCTCCGGGATATTTCTACGGAAACGTGATGGCGGGAATAAATTTCAACGTCGGGAAACTTAACACCATACTGTATTTCGGCGCGAACAATATTTTCGATAAAAGATATATCGGATACATTAACGTAAACGATTTCTTCGGCAGGTATTATGAAACGGGCGAACCCAGAAGCATTTATTCGGGATTAAATGTAAGTTATAAATTTTAAAGCAATACAATGTGTAAAAAAATTGCGTGTTTTGTTTTTACCGTCCTGATAATCGGGAGCGGGAGCGTTTTTCCGCAATCGAACATTTCATTTTCGAATTTCAGGATATTTCCGAGCGTGGTTACACAAACCGAGCCCATCGTCTGCTTCAGCCCGAACAACAAACTTATTTTGTTCGCAAGCGCGTATACGATTAATACCGCAAACGGATTTATCAGCGAAGGAGTTTACGTCAGCACAAACGGAGGCTACAATTGGTTCGGTTCGGACACGTGCAAAGGGAACAATTTATTCAATCACGGCGGAGATCCGGGTGTATCAATCGACAAGAACGGAATTTTCCTGATAACGCACATCGGAAAAGCGAACGTCGTGTCGGGAGTTTACAGCCACTATTCGACCGATATGGGAAATACCTGGTCGTCCGCTTATCCCCTTACGACACAACAGCCAGAAGACAAAGGCTCGAGCACAACGGATAACAGCCCCGTAAGTCCGTATTACGGCAGGACGTATGACTCGTGGGTTAATTTCGTCAATCCGTTTCCTGTTCTTGTTGCTTATACAACGAACAGCGGCATATCCTGGACTTCACCCGCAGCGATAAATTCACCGCCGCCGCAAAGATGTTCGGGAGGATACATCATTACCGGAAACGACGGGACGGTATATGATGCCTGGGCGGGTGTATCTTCCGTAACACCGTTTACAGAAAACTTCGCGGGGTTCGGATACTCGAACAACGGAGGGGCGAACTGGACTATTATTCAAAATGCTTACTCGATGCACGGAATAAACGGCACACTCACTTCAAAAGGAAATATAAGAGTCAACGGTCTCCCGAGATATGATATTGATAAATCGGGAGGCGCGAGGAACGGCTGGATTTATATGATAACCGCCGAATCCAATCTTTCGCCCGCGGGAACCGATCCCGATATTATACTGCACAGGTCAACAAACAACGGCCTTAACTGGTCTGCAGGCATTAGAATCAATCAGGACGCGCTCAACAACGGAAAAATCCAGTACTGTCCTTCGGTGTGCGTCGATTCGGCAGGCGGAGTTAACGTGCTTTTCTATGACGACAGAAACACTTCGTCCGATTCGACAGAAGTCTTTCTTGCCCGTTCGCAGGACGGGGGCAACACCTGGCGCGAATACGTCGTCAGCAGCCATAGATTTAAACCCAAACCAATCGCGGGAGCCGCATCAAGTTATCAGGGCGACTTCATAACAATCGAATCAAACGGAAATAAAATATACGCATACTGGATGGATGATTACTCGGGCATTTATCAGATATGGTCGTCCATTATCGACATAAGCAGCGTATTGATTAAAACAATCTCGGCTGAAATTCCCGCAGATTTTTCTCTGTACCAGAACTATCCAAATCCATTCAACCCCGTAACGAAGATAAAGTTTGATATCCCTCCAGATTCCCGCTTTCGCGGGAATGACAAGGTTGTATTGAAAGTTTACGATATCCTCGGCAAAGAAATCGAAACGCTTGTGAACGATAATCTTCCGCCCGGAACTTACGAAGCGCAGTTCAATTCAGGCAGTTCACTTCCCAGCGGAACGTACATTTACAGACTCTCCGCCGGGAATTATACTGAATCCGGAAAAATGGTACTGGTGAAATAGATTTACTGGGTTTTTTGTGAACAAATTCGTAATATTGCAGTATAAATATTAACCATGAAAACTAAATTACAAATAACGGCCTTGATATTTTTAATATTCTGCGCATTTGCAAACGCGCAGGATATAAAATATTCATCGATGTCAACGCGTTTCGCGGGCGAGGGAGCGTGGAAGGACTGGAACATTTCCACGGATAAAGGTTCGGGCTCTTACAGCACAATGTACAGCGGTGATGACGCGTGGAAGCAGTGGAGAGTTTCGACTCCAAACTCCGACGGTACTATAGAGACAGTATTCAGCGGCGATGACGGCTGGAAATACTGGAGGTTCAATATCGGCGGTTACAGCGGTACTATAAGAACCGTTTTTTCCGGCGATGACGCCTGGAAGCAATGGGATGTCAGCGACGGGAAAACCACTCTCAGGGTAAGCACTTTGTTTTCAGGAGAAGACGCGTGGAAAGAGTGGAACATAACGTCGAACTCGGGGAGCATGAGAGTCAATACACGATTCGGCGGTTCCGGCGCGTGGAAAGACTGGAACATCTCCGACGACATGACGGGAGTCAGCGCCGAACTTAAAGCGGCCGCGCTTTTCACGTGCATTTATTCGGGAGCGGTAAGAATAAGAAGATAGACCGTTAAGAGAATTTTTTCGAGTATTTTTTGTTATCTAAACTGATGCGAACATTTATTATAATACTGCTGGCGATGTTGTCCGTGAATCTCGTTCATTCTCAGACCCATCCTCCAAAGAATACGGAACACTTCGTGATACAATACGTCATCGGGGAAAATACGGAATATCAGACTCCGTATTACATACTCCGCTCCGAATCCGAATATCCCAAAATACTAATTGACGCGGGCATACACGGCGATGAAGTGGCGGGAATTTACGCCTGCGATACCGTAATGAAGTACATTAATATATACGAGGGCTGTGTCGGTTTCATTCCGATGGTTAACATTCAGGCGTTCAAACAAAACGTGAGGGGTGTCGGAGTTGATTTGAATCAGGTCTTCCCGGGCGATAAGAACGGAAAGATTTACGAAGAACGGCTTGCTTTTGAGTTCATGGATTTTGTAAAAGAGTTTAATCCCGATTACGTGATAAACCTGCACGAAGCGTGGACAAAGTTCGACGAAAACCTTTACGGGAAGCAGAAGGACAAGTCATTCGGTCAGACTTTCATAACGAATTCCGAGACGTTCTCGGATTACCTCGTACGCTCACATCTTAATACGAATAAATATATCCCAAATCCGGAGTACAAATTCAGGATTCAGTATTTTCCTTTCAAGGCGAATCATTCGATGGATAACATAATTGACAAATTGAAGATACCTTCATATACAGTAGAGACATTAAGAACGCTGCCGCTCGCCGACAGGATAAAATATCACGAGTTATGCATACTTACTTTCATCGAGGAATGCGGAGTTAAATTCACGTATTGGAAGTAAAACTTAGTTCACGATTTTAAAAAAAGAAAATCCCCGACTAAGCCGGGGATTTTTTTATAACCGGGGTCTGAGGATATTACCGAATAAACGTATTTCGGTTAAAACTTCAGATACTCGAGACCCTGCTCGAATACAATATCAACGGGAATGCCCGCGTTATTAATCCTGTCGAGGTCTTTCTTCAATTCTTCCTTTATGGAACCGTCTTTTTCAATAAGGCTCTTCGCGGCATTATAGTCTCCATCGCCCTGTATTTTGATGATTTGCTGCGAGGAAGAGATAACCGCGTCTTTCATTTTATCAAAATTCACGGAATACGTTCCGTCATCGTTGCGTGTGAATGCTCCCTTTTCCTGAAAATAATAGAATCTGACCATGTTCGCCTTACCGTGAGCGCTCGCCGCACCGAACCTGCAGGAGCGGAATATGCCCGCGAGAAATGTAACGTAATTGTCCATCACTTCGCCTTCTTTCAGTTCGCCCATCTCATAAAGTTTCGTTACAAGGTACAATCCGAGAATATCCGCTTTCCCTTCTTCAAGCGCGGAGTATTGTTCCTTCAAAACGTCTCTTACCGTACCGGCGCCGGTTATCGTGTTCTTGATGCCGAGTCCGTGCGCGACTTCGTGGAACATCGTATTTTCGAAGAAAGCGTTGAATTTCACATACTTCCTCTGTCCGGGAGTAATTATAAGTTCGGATATCGGAGTCATTATGTTATCGAACTTTGCTTTCATAATGTTTTTCAGTTGAAGACGTCTCGAACCTTTTTTAATCTGCACTTCCTCATCGTTCGGAAGATTTATCGCAATAGTTTTGCTTCCGGCGTTACAGTCTCCCGCGTAATAAATCGCGTCGTACGCGTTCAGGTCGGATTCGGAACCGGGATTTTCCTTTTTATATTTTTCGTCGACAGGAAGTCCGTTCTGAAGATCGGGAAGCAGAGAAGCGAACTTTTCAAGCCTCTTGCTCCATTCGGGGTCCTTAACAAGTATGAACGACTCAAAAGAAGTCTTGTATCCGAACAGTTTATCGGTATAATTCTCAATCGGACCGACAATGAAATCGAGGTTAGATGTTTTCATTTCCATCCAGGCGAAATCGCTCGGCTGGTAATTGTCCGTCAGAAGCGCTTGAGCCCTTAGCGTAAGATATTTTTTTAGCCCCGCGTCATCGGCGAGTTCCGACGCGCGCATAAGCAGTTCGGCGATTTTCTTTATCTCTTTTTCGTACGCTTTTGAATAAGGGACTACCTTGTAACCGTCTTTGTCTTTAACGATTATCGAATATGCCCCGTTCTTGTTCGGGTCGCTGATTTTCTCGAAATCCGCTTTCGTCATTTCGGCGGGATAAAAATTCGCGCCGGCGGGCCTTTCGCCGAACCCTTTAATGAACGGCTTTTCGTCGTTTAACTGGTCCCACGGACCGTAATTAATCCTTACGAACTCCTTTTCATAATCATCTGTTAGACCTGACAGCAGAGTCTGCTTGTCTCCGAAATTCTGTCTCCAGAAAATATCGTCAACTATTCTTGCAGCCTCAATGAACAGAGGAATTATTTTCTGTTCGTTGGCGCTCAGCCACGACAAATCCGCATTCAGGGTTACTTTTTTATAACTCTCTACCCTTTCTTTTACGTTTACATTCTGGGAGTACATTGTCTGATAAATGAAAATTAATAAAATTGGCAGTAAAATATATTTATGCATGATAAATTATTCTTTAGTTATTGCAAATTATTTATTCGCCCGTAAATATACAATTCAAATGTATGAAGTATAACCCCGCCAGACATCCGGATTTTGAAATTATACTGCTGTTAATTCAATACAAAGAAAATATAATTGAAATATTAAATATTTTTATTCATTTTCGTATACATTTACCTTAACCTAAAAACTACAACATGAGGAAAAGTATTGTTACTGCTATTCTTTTATTGTTCCTGTCCACCACCGCGTATTCCCAGAGCGGCATCAGAGCGGTTGATTACAACACGCTTTCAACAGGCAGAGGCGGAACGGAAATCGGTTTCTTTGACAGCCCTTCATTGATGATTACGAATCCCGCGGGTATGTCTTTCATAAAGAAGCCTGTACTCAATGCTAACACCATATTCATGGTGCCGATTCCGCATTTCAAGAATTACTCGAAGGACGCGACCGGAAAGACTACCACGAATATCTATAACGACTACGAGGGAGAAAAGGTTTTGTACGCATTGCCAAGTTTATCTTACGTTCATAATTTCGAAAACAGCAATCTGACTCTCGGCGCAGGCGTGTTCACCACAGGAGGCATGGGCACGGATTATAAATTAAAGCACCAGTTGCTGTCCCCCACGGCGGATAACCAGAAATACCGTTCAAGATTCGCGATTGTCGAAAGCGCGATTTCCGCTGCGTATCTTATTACGCCGAAACTTTCAATCGGCGCAACGGGTGAATTCGTTTATTCAACGCTTGAAATAGTTCAGCCGTTCAGTCTTCCCCCTTCTTTGCTTAAAGGTACTTTGATAACGACATCGGGACCGACAACTTTCGGAAACTACTTTTCGGCTCCGCGTCCCGTAGGTCTCGGTTACTCTGAAATGACAGCGGCGGCGGAAATGACAGGACTCAAGTCATATACATTCGGCGGAAAATTCGGTATCGCTTATAAATACAGCGAGAGATTTTCGATTGGCGCGAATTACTGCCTTTCGATTCCACTGAATTTCAAAAGCGGTACGGCATCATTAGACATGTCCTCACAGTTCAGCGAAGCGTCAGGAATAGCGGCGATGAATCTTGTCAACATATATCATATTTCAGTAGATTCCGCGGCGAAACTCGTGTCCGCGCTTTTCTCAGCAAACGGAATTCATCCTTACGAAGGATTCACTGCAACCTACGATGTTGAAAACGAGTTCAAGACTCCGCAGTCCGCGGGTTTCGGTTTGATGTATTCACCTATTCCGCGCCTGAGATTCGGCTTTGATTTTGAATGGCTGAACTGGTCAAAGGCATTTGAAAATATGAAACTCACGCTCAAGAGCGGCAACAACAACAACGTGAACAAGATGATTGGAAGCGGCGGAATCAATCAGGGCGACCTCATTGTCGAGTTTCCTCTTAAATGGAAAGACGCCGTAATTCTGAAATTCGGAGGCGAATATGATTTCAGCGACGTATTTACTCTGAGAGCGGGATACGCTTACACTACCAACCCAATCCCACCCGAAACAATAATTCCGATAATGCCTGCGGTGCTCGAACACCACGTAATGGCGGGTTTCAGTTACAATCTCCTCGCGAAACTGAAACTGCACTTGGGTCTCGAATACGGTTTCAACAATACCGTCACGGGCACAAGCATACATCAAGTCGCGACTGAATACAACAACAGTGAAAGCAGCCTGAAGAACCTTCTGGGGCATATTTCGCTGACATATAATTTTAAATAAAAACTTACTGAATAATAAAAAAAGAAGGAACCACCGGTTCCTTCTTTTTTATTACCGTTACCTGATATTCAAACTCTTACTTACTATTACTGCATTCGCCGTTACTTTATCAGCACCGTAAAAAAGAATCTGGTGGGCTTCAGATTAAATAGCTCTGCTATTTAATCAATATCATTTTCTTAAAATCCTTTTGCTCCGAATTTACAATCAAACGGCAGAAGTATATGCCTGAAGACAAGCTGCCGCCGTCGAAGAAAGTTTCGTATGTTCCGGGTTTCAGTTTTTCGTTTACTAATGATGAGACCTCTTTT
>CALGII010000279.1 GCA_937915485.1 uncultured Ignavibacteriota bacterium
AAACTCCTGCTGAACAGGCGCGAACTCAAGCGGCTCAAATCCGGGCTTGAAGAGAAAGGACTGACGCTAATCGCGGCGAAAATTTATTTTAAGAATTCGCTCGTCAAGGTAGAAATGGCAATGGCGCGCGGCAAGAAACTTTACGACAAGCGGGAGACCGTGAAAAAAAGAGAAACAGAAAGGAAATTAAAAAATTACTGATATGTTTGCACCGTTAAACGAACAAATGGACGTTCTCAAGAAGGGGACTGTCGAAATTATTCCCGAAGAAGAACTCGTAAGAAAAATTGAGAAAGCAATCAAGGAAAAGAAACCGCTGAACGTGAAACTCGGCTGCGACCCCTCGGTTCCCGACCTGCATATAGGGCACGCCGTCGTTCTTAACAAACTCCGTGAGTTTCAGGACATGGGGCATACCGCCTTTTTAATCGTCGGAGATTTTACGGGGATGATAGGCGATCCATCGGGCAAGAAAAAAACGAGACCTCAATTGACGTTCGAAGAGACACGCGAGAACGGGAAATCCTATTTCGAACAGGCGTCGCGAATTCTCGACGGCGGCAAAACAAGGATAGTTTACAACTCCGAATGGCTTAGCAAAATCAGCCTTCACGATTTGATTGGCATTCTCGGAAAATTCACAGTGCAGAGAATTCTCGAGAGAGACGATTTCACGAACAGGATGCGGGAGCAGGTGGAAATATCAATGCATGAACTGCTGTATCCGATAATGCAAGGTTATGACTCGTACGCGATAAACGCCGATGTGGAACTCGGCGGCACGGACCAGAAGTTCAACAACCTGATAGGAAGGGACATGCAGAAGAGATTCGGCAAGGAACCGCAGGTTGTAATGCTGATGCCTCTGCTCGAAGGCACGGACGGCTCCGAAAAAATGAGCAAGTCTCTGAACAATTACATCGGAATATCCGAAGAGCCGAAGAACATCTTCGGAAAGACAATGAGCATACCCGACGTTCTAATCATGAAATACTTCACGCTTGGCACGAGGCTCGTATCCAAAGAACTCGCTGAAATTAAGGCGGAACTTGAAAAGCCCGAAACAAATCCACGTAACCTTAAGAGAAGGCTCGGCTTCGAACTCGTAAAGTTGTATTACGACGAAAAGACCGCGGAAGATGCGATTCAGGAATTCGACAAGATTTTCATCAAGAAGGAAGTGCCCGACGACATACCGGAAGTAATCGCGAATGACAGAACTTTGAAACTCATTAATTTGATAACCGCTAATAAACTCGCGGATTCAAACGCGGCGGCGAGAAGGCTTATTGAGCAGGGAGGCGTGACGATAGACGGTAAAAAAGTGACGGATATTAATTACGTGCCCGAATATAAATCGGATTTCGTGCTTAAGGTCGGAAAGAGAAAATTTTTAAAAGTAAAAATTAGTTAGTTATATTTTATCTAATTTTTTTATAAGTTTGTAACATTTAATAATTGCAGGAAGGGGGCGGTATGTTTCAACCAGCCAAGATGTTTTTCACCAAGGGTGTCGGAAGACACAAGGATTATTTGCAGTCTTTTGAACTCGCGCTGCGTCAGGCGGGGATTGAGAAACTTAATTTAGTTATGGTTTCAAGTATTTATCCTCCCGGATGCAAGAGGATTACGCGAGAACAGGGTATGGAACTGCTGAAACCGGGTCAGATAACATACTGCGTTATGGCAAGGAATTTCACGAACGAACCGAACAGACTAATAGCCACGTCTATCGGAGTCGCTCTTCCTTCGGACGACAGTCACTACGGATACATATCAGAGCATCATCCCTTCGGCGAGACAGAAAAACTTTCGGGCGAATACGCCGAAGACCTTGCCGCGACAATGCTCGCTACGACGCTCGGAGTCGAGTTCGATTCCGAAACCGCGTGGAACGAGAGGGAGCAGGTTTACAAGCAGAGCGGGAAGATATTCAAGACTTTCAACGTTACTCAGTCCGCTGAAGGCGATAAAAACGGTCTTTGGACGACCGTAGTCGCCTGCGCGGTTTTTGTTCCGTAATAGTTATTTAATTTTAAGTATAGACCCGCGTATGCGGGTTTTTTTATGTGTGTTTGATAGAATTAATTTGTTAAGATATTTTAATATTAAATTATGTATCTTATAGGCGGGGAGGATTATGTAATGAACAAAACCAAAACAACTTCGGATAAAGTTCTGGCTATTGTTGGTCCGACAGCCTCAGGAAAAACAAACGTCTCAATTCAACTTGCTAAAGTAATTAATGCTGAAATAATTTCCTGCGACTCAAGGCAAATCTATAAATACATTCCCATCGCGACGTGCGCACCGACTCAAGCCGAACAGGGCGAGGTCAAACACTACTTCATTAATGAATTGAAGCCCGAAGAAGAGTTCAATGCGGGCTTGTTTGCCAGACTGGCCAGAGAAAGAATCACGGATATACGGAAAAAAGGGAAAAGGGTTATTATTACCGGCGGCAGCGGTCTATACCTTAAAGCGCTGATAGACGGTTTCTTCGAAGCCGATATTAAGGATAAAACAATCAGGGAGAATCTAAACCTTCGTCTTGAGAAAGAGGGCAAGGAAAAGTTGTATGAAGAACTCAGGAAAGTTGACCCTGAATCCGCCGAAAAAATGGGGGCAGATAAACCGAGGCGCGTTTTAAGGGCGCTTGAGGTATTTTACGGTACAGGACGAAAGATATCCGAACTGCAAAAAGAAAATGTTAAACCGGATTTCTCCTGCCTGCAGATTGGTATTTCTTACAAGAGGGAAGTACTGTATAGCAGAATTAATGAGAGAGTGGACGCAATGATAAATAACGGACTTCTTGACGAAATAAGGCGGATACAGAAGAAAGGATACCATCCGAAAACGCACAATTCCCTGAATACAGTGGGCGTAAAAGAAGTGTTCCGGTTTTTCGAAAATGAAATAAAACGTGATTTAATGGTCACCTTAATAAAGCAAAATACCAGGCAATACGCCAAAAGGCAGATGACCTGGTTCCGGAAGGACCACAGGATTAAATGGCTCGATATGGAGGAGTTGCAGGGGAATGTCGGCGCTGTTTCGTATATACTAAATATATTATTAGATGAATGAGGATAACTGATATAAAAACAAAGATATTACTCGATTCACTTTATACTAAATATAATATTAAAGAAAGTTCGAAAGACCCTGTTTGGAATCTTAATGTTCTGCCTTCCGACAGCGATATTGAAATCGCGGCATTTATAATTTCCTGTTATTCCTACGGCAATGTGACTCAAATTAATTCTTTTGTGAGTAAAGTTTTTGAATTTGCCGGTTACGGGCTGCACGATTTCGTGAGGAAATTCGGAAAAACCGGACGCGGAAGTGCGGAGAAAGTCAATTTCGCTTACAGATTTAACACGACTATGGATTTTATTCTGCTTCTTGAAGCGATAAAAAGAACTGTCAGGGAATATGGTTCTTTAAAGAATCTTTTTCTCGAAGGATATGATAGATCGCATTCGAACATTATTCCCGCATTGGAAAAATTCACAAAATACCTAAGAGGCTCAGTTACCGGTTCAAAAACATTCGGTTACCTCGTGCCTGACGCGTCCGACGGTTCGGCGTGCAAGAGGCTGAATTTATTCCTCAGATGGATGGTGAGGAAGGATAACGTTGACTACGGACTGTGGAGCGGGGAAATTGATAAGTCGAAACTTCTTATGCCGGTTGACATACACGTTTACAGGCAGTCTCAGAAACTAAAACTCGTGAAAAGGAAGACCTGTGATTTAAAGTATGCAGTTGAACTAACGGAAAAACTGAAAGAATTCGATCCTGACGACCCTGTGAAGTATGATTTCGCGCTATGCCATCTGGGAATGGAGGCTTAATCAATTAACAATTAGCAATTAACAATTAACCATTAGCAATTAAGAGATGGGGGAAGGATTGAGAAAGAAGAATCAAGAATCAAGAATCAAGGATCAAGGATCAAGGATCAAGGATCAAGAATCAAGGATCAAGAATCAAGAATCAAGGATCAAGAATCAAGAAGTTAGTAGTTAGTAGTTAGAAGTTAGAAGTTAAAATCTAGAACAAGAACTTACTAAAAATAGCCCGCGAAGCGGGCGGCATCTTTGTAGCACGTAGAGTCAAATTCTTAATGAGCCCGCGAAGCGGGCGGCATCTTTGTAGCACGTAGAATCAAATTCTTAATGAGCCCGCGAAGCGGGCGGCATCTTTGTAGCGCATAAAATTTAACATCCAATGACGACGCGAAGCGGGTGGTGTCCTGGTAGCACGTTTTAAAAATCCGGATAAGGGAATTTGCCTGAGGTATAAAATTGGATTCGCTAAAAATTTGTAATGAAAACAGTTCGGAATAAAATTAATCCTGAATAAAAAAACTCCCTTCTTTCGAAGGGAGTTTTGTCTTATAAGTGTCGAATCA
>CALGII010000280.1 GCA_937915485.1 uncultured Ignavibacteriota bacterium
TGCTGACATTATTGAAAAATGACCTGGTTGATTTTGTTTTTCCGAAAATATGCCTGATTACCGACGAACGTCTTCCCGAAGATAATTCGAATTCATTTATCAAAGACGAGGTTCTTCACGGTATCGAGAAAGCGGATGCCGATGACCTCGTTCTTCTTAAAGCAAAAATCAATTCTGATTTTTTCTTTTCTAAATTCGTGTTCAGGCACGAGAACGAAGTTCAAACGCTCATCCATTTCCTTAAATATAAAGGCTTCTCCTCTATCGGAACGTTTCTTGGCGAATTGCTCGGAGAAACAATTAAAGAAAAATACTCCGCTGAATTGTCGCGTTTTGGCTGCATCGTCCCCGTTCCCCTGTTTAGAACAAAAGAACGGGAAAGAGGATATAATCAAAGCGCGTTCATCGGCGAAGGCTTGAAAAAATCAACAGGTCTCGAATTAAGAAATGATATCGTCTTCAGAAGACGTTACACCCAGTCGCAAACAGGATTGTCTTACAAAGAACGCGTCGAAAACGTTAAGGATGCATTCGACATAAAAAGTGATTTCAGCCCGGAGAGCATCGGGAACGGTATCCTCGTCGTCGATGACGTCGTAACAACTGGTTCAACTATTAAGGAGGTAATACGAACGCTCAAAGAAAAACTCAACGTCAAAATCGGAGCGCTTTCAGTCTGCATCGCTAAAGAGTGATTTTCTCAAGACCGCCCAGCAGCGCTTTAATGTCTTTCTTGTTGTTGAATATGTGCGGCGATACCCTCAGAAAACCTTCTCTGAGCGCGATAAAAATATTTTGCTTCTCCAGTTCTTTATGCACGTATGCGTTCTTTGATTTGTCCGCGCAGGAGAAAATCAGTATGTTCGAACGGTGCTTCTCCGACATGTCGGACTCAATAACAAACCTCTTGCTCAATCCAACGGCGAATACATCGAGAAGTTTTTTTATGTGTCTGAAAATATTATCCGTTCCGAGTTTTAAAAAAAGTTCAAGACTCGATTCAAGCCCTATCATGCCGAGAGTGTTCGGTGTCGAATTTTCGTAAGCGGACCCGTCCTCGTTGAAATCAAGTTTGTAATCAAGAAAATTTTCAAAGTTGTATTTCACGCTCATCGTGGATACGTATGTGGGCTCGATTACTTTTTTCATTCTCTCGGGAATGTACGAGAAGCCTATTCCCGCGGGAGACATCATCCATTTCTGCGAGCCTGCCGCGAGAAAATCAGGATTGATTTTCTTTACGTCCATCGGAACCACCCCCGCGCTTTGAATTGCGTCAACTACGAGATATGTCCCGTAACGCGTGCACAATTCCCTTAATGCTGCAAGGTCGTTTCTGAATCCGAGGAATTCCACAGAACTTACAGTCAAAACGCGCACTCTGTTATTTCTTAGAACGTTCTCCACATCCTCATCCTTGATAACACCGTTCGCGGACGGTATTCTTATGTTCCGTATCCCGCGGAGTTTTTCCTGATTCATCCACGCGTATACTATCGCGGGAAATTCGGAATCCGCGTACGCTGCGCAATCCCCTTCTGACAGCCGTATCCCGTTGGCGAATATGTTAAGTCCGTGCGTCGTGCTTCCGGTAATTATTATCTCGGATTCATCCGCGTTAATCACTTTCGCAGCGAGCGCCCTTATTCTCTTCATTATCGAGTTGTTGAATATGCTCAGGTTGTCATTCGTGTGCGTAAACCTATCTATATATTCCCTGAGTCTTCTTTCCGTCTCCAGAGAATAAGGCGCGTAATGCGCCGAATCCAGATAGACACACGATTCCGCCATCGGAAAAAATTTCCGCGCTTCGCTAATGTCTTCAAGTTCCCTGAATCTTTTCTTTATATTCTTTTGCTTCACTTATTTTTCTTCTTCTTTGACTTTTTTTCTTCCGTCAGGTTACCCGGATATATTTTTTTGTAATTTTCGTAATAGAACATTATGTACTCTACATACTTGTAAGGCTCCTGCCAGTTGTTAAGCGTTCCGCTCGGCGGACGTCCCGTCTTCGGCCAGACAAGTCTGTGCACGGAATCCTGATTCGACGCGAGATAAGGATAGTATTCCTTCACGTTATCCCACTTGTTGTAATCTTTCCCGAAATAATTGGCGATTGTCATAGCGTCCACAACCCTGCCCAGCCCTGCGTTATACGCGGCGAGCGCGAATTTTATTTTGTCCTCGCCCGTAAATTCGAACGACGCCGCGAGCGTCGCGTAATAATACATCCCCGCCGTGAGATTGTTGTAAGGCGTTTTGGTATCTTCGAGTTTCAGTTCGTTCTGCAAGCCAAGACCCGTTCCCGGCATTATCTGCATGAGACCGTACGCCCCCGCTCTCGAAACCGCCTCAGGATTGAAGTATGATTCCTGACGTATCATCGCAAGAATGAGCCTCCAGTCGAGTTTATAATGATTGCATTGTTCCTTTATAACGTCGCCGTATGCCTCTACAAGTTCATTCACGTTTCCGTATGTAAATTTCATTTTCTTGTTGAACAGATTCGTCCGCAGGTATTCGAATTCATTGAATTTTCTCACGGAGTCCTTTGGGAAAAGCATAGTGTTGAAGCAGACGAAGTTGAAAATATTGCTCCACTTCAAATAGAATTTTTCGAGTTCGAATGTCGTTACTTTGCTTTTTTTATCCAGCACTTCCGAATTGTCCGTCCTCTGATTCTCGCTGACAGGCGATATCGGATCTTCACTCCCTTTTATTTCCGTCTTCAATCCGGCTTCTCTTTGTGTCTGTATTGATGTAATAACCGCTATCGCTAATGCCGTCAAAACCAGCGTGACTGTTATATATGTAATTATGTTCTTCTTTGTAAAACGCATTATACTATTGGTTTTACAGTATATTATATGCTTCCATTTTTTAAATTAACAATATCAGCCATTAAATTCAGTATATTATTGTTTACATTAAACTTCCTGCGCCCCTGCACTGTCTAATTATTGCTGAACGGTTTAGATTGTTGATTTTAAAGATAATAATCGTAATTTTAGGCGAATAAATATTAATGCTTGAATCAGGGAATAAATTTACAAAGCAGCGACAGCGAAATAATATCTGACTTCCTGAAAGGAAACAGCAGTTCTTTTAATTTTATTGTCCTGAAATATCAGAAAAAAGTTTACTGGGTCGTTAGAAGAATGGTGCTGGATCACGATGACGCCGATGATATTACGCAGGAAGTATTCATAAAACTGTATAGAACGATGAGCGATTTCAGGGGCGAGTCTTCTCTTTTCACGTATCTGTATAAAATTGCGGTTAACTATTCACTGAATCATTTGAAGAAGAACAGAAACAAGTTTGAAAAACTCAAGAATATCGACGAAGAAAGTTATAACATAAAGGATAGTTCTAAGGATCAGGATGCCATGATGGCGGACAAGGAAAGGGAAAAACTTCTTAAAGATGCGATGCTCGCTCTTCCTGATCAGCAAAGGGCGGTGTTCAGCCTCAGGTTTTATGACGAACTTAGTTATGAGGAAATATCGAAAATACTCGGCAAGTCTGTCGGCGGAATGAAAGCGAATTACTTTCACGCGCTGAAAAAAATTCAGTCTTTTCTGTTAGAAAAGAAAAATAAAGGCGAAATTGATTACACACAATAATGGGTGAGAATAAATCGAATACAGGAGAGGAGTTGTTGTTTTCCCTCCCCGATTACATCAACGGGAAGATTGCCGATTCCTCGCTTAAATCGGAAATTGAAAGTCTGATAGAAACTGACGAAGAGTTCAGGAATGAATATCTCGCGATGAAAAATACTTTTCAGTTCGTCGCCGGTTCTTCTCTTGAACCTCCGCCTGAACATTATTTTACCGGACTCGTTCCGCGAATTAATACACGGCTCGAAAACGGCGCTTCCGGTAAACTCTCTATCCACGGGATTTTGCACTTATGGCGCTATGTAGTTCCGGCGCTGACAGTAATACTTGTTATAATAATCGTATCGATGCCCGGGAAAAAGCAATTTGAAGTTTCCCTTTCGGACTCGCAAAATGTTACCGGCACGACGTCATTAACGAACGATACTCTTAAAGTGCCCGTTACGGAATCGACGATCGAAGATGTGGCCTCAAATACCGAAAACAATAACACCACGACAGGCTCGAGTTCTTATCGAATAAAGAAAGTTTTAGAGAATGAGGCTGATAATATTCTTGAGGGACTTTCCGAATTTATCGACGGTGAAGTTGAGCAGCCGGTTGACGCGGACTATTATTTCGACGAAAGCGAATTCGGTAATTTGTCGCCTGCGGAACAGAACGAATTAATCGCAAATTTGTCAAAAACAAAATTCTAACATAATGAACAATCTTAAAATATTTGCTGCCGTAATTATTATCCTCGCCGTGTGCTCGTCGAACCTTTATGCTCAGAGAGACTCTTCAGGAAGGAAACTTAAAAAAGTTATCAGGGAAAAATTGGTCGAGAAAATCGGCATCGATGAAACTACAGCGGATAAAGTAATTACACTGCAGGCTAAACACAGGAAAGAAATAAAAGAACTCAGAAAAATGCAGGCTGACTACCTTAAAGATATTACCGAAAATCCCGAAAGCCCGGATATTTCCTCTAAACTCGACGCCTTCGTTGACTGCGACAACAAGATCTATCAAAAGAGAAAGGAATTCCTTGATGATTTGAAATCATTCCTGACTACGAAACAAATCGCGCAGATGATGTCTTTCTCCAATGACCTGTCGAAATTCATGAAAAAAGAAATGAAGAAAAAACACCGGGACTCCGACGACAGATAATATTGACTGAAATAACGACCCCATACCTCTTTTAATGCGTACATATATGTAATTTATTGTAATATCATACCTTTAAATCAATTTCCCGCCGTCTTGATTCATTTTTATATATTGTTATTTTGCATTTTTTTATCTAATTTTAAAGTTTATTAATTTTTGAAAAATGTACGAAAATTTACAGGACAATATTAGTTTACCGGCTTTAGAGAACGAATTACTTGAATTCTGGGCTAAGGATAAAACCTTTGAAAAAAGTATAAATTCGAGGAATCCCGAAAAACATTATACTTTTTACGAAGGGCCCCCGACGGCTAACGGTCTTCCGGGCATTCATCACGTTATCGCAAGAACGGTAAAAGACATCATTTGCAGGTATAAGACAATGTGGGGATACAGAGTAACCAGAAAAGCAGGCTGGGATACGCACGGTCTTCCTGTAGAAGTCGAAGTGGAAAAGCAACTTGGACTGAAATCCAGAGACGATATTTACGAATTCGGCGCGACTAAATTCAACGAAGAATGCAAGAAGTCTATCTTCAAGTATCTTTCGCAGTGGGAAGATCTTACAAGAAAAATGGCGTACTGGATTAACCTCGACGACGCTTACGTTACTTTTCATAACGAATACATCGAATCTGT
>CALGII010000281.1 GCA_937915485.1 uncultured Ignavibacteriota bacterium
CGAGATGTAGCCGTGACTGGAGTTCAGACGTGTGCTCTTCCGATCTTGCAGAAAACCGGAGGCAAATGGAATCTCACGTCGCCGGTTAATTATTCCGCGATGGATAAATTTGTAAACGACGCGATTTACACCATTAAGAATTATAAGATAGCAAGCAAGGTGTCCGATAATCCTTCAAATAAGGATAAGTTCGGGTTCAACGACACAAACGCGACGCGGGTCGCCGTATTTCAGGGAGGCGTTCTGGCGGGACAGTTCATCGTGGGCAGCGCCGGTCCCGGGAACGCGCAGGCATACCTGAAGAAAACCGAAGGGAATGAAATTCTGCTCGCTGAGGATTTCGTCTGGAGTTATGTTGTGAAGACCGATCTCGACGAGTGGCGCGATAAATTAATCGTGTCGATTCCAAAGAACTCGGTTAAATCAATAGAGTTCGTATCGAAAGACGACAGGTTCACTGTTTCCTCGGATTCGCTCGGAAAGTTTTTTATAGGCAAGGACTCGGTATCGGGCGCGCTTGACGGAGTACTTAATCTGCTTCAGAATTACAATACGCAGTTCTTCAAGGATACCGTTCTCGCCGGAGCCGGTAATCCTGAATATCTTGTAAGGGTTGAACATAAGAACGCTACGGAACTGAAATTCTACAAGTACGTCGATACGGAGACCGTAAAAAGATACCTGCTGCAGGTATCGGGCATGCTTCAGATATTTGAAATGGACGAGAATTACGTGAAACAGATATTCAAGACAAGAAAAGAACTACTAGGTAAGAATTGATTCTTCCTTAATCCCTGAGTATTTTACTTTGGCTTGTTTGTTTTGTTTAAAATAGATTGTTTTAACGAAGATTAATATAATTTAATGCTATCACTGATACTCTTAATATTATTGAGTTACCTGACAGGCGCGATACCCTTTGCCTATATAATCGGCAAGATGTTCAAGGGAATCGATATAAGAAAGTTCGGAAGCGGAAATCTCGGTTCCACGAACGCTTTCCGAGTTCTCGGTATCGGTTACGGAATACTTGTGCAATTGCTTGACATCGGTAAGGGATTATTCGTGGTGCTCGTTCTTTCGAACATAATGTACGACCACCTGCCGTTCAGCAACGTGACCCCGTTCGAGGACATAACGCTTGTGAAGATAATCGCGGGAGTGTCGGCTGTTATCGGACATACGTATTCAATCTTCGTGGGATTTAAAGGTGGGAAAGGCATTAATACGGCTCTCGGAATGCTAATATCGCTGTCTCCCGTAGAGATATCGGTAAGCGCGGGATTTTTCGTGCTGATTCTTTTGTCGTCCGGTTACGTTTCATTGGGCTCGATTGTCGCGTCTTTTGTTTTCCCGATGACAATGTTTATAAGAGAAAACATATTCAACGTCGAGATTTACGGATACAAGACTTTAATATTTTTCAGCATTGCTGTTTCGGTTTTTTTAATTTATAATCACAGAGACAACATCTGGAGGCTTCTGAGAGGAAACGAGAACAGGTTCGACAAACTCTGGAAGATTAGATGGTTTTACATTAAGGCGCCTTTAAGAAAAAAAGATTAAAAAGTGAAAATATCAGTTTTAGGAGCAGGCGGGTGGGGAACTACACTCGCCATTTTATTATACAG
>CALGII010000282.1 GCA_937915485.1 uncultured Ignavibacteriota bacterium
CGTTCTGGTTCGGGTTGGCGAAAGTCATCGAGTAAAGGTTAACGTTCATTCCGACGTTCCTTTGCGTCCAGGTGTTATAGCCGTCCGTTGAAACGAGGAACGTGCCGTTTCCGCCGCACAGGAATCCAGCGTAATTGTTTATTGAGGAATTAGAAATCAAAATCCCGTAAAGATTGTTCGGCGTACCTGTTGAAAGATTTGTCCAGCGGTACCCGTACTGAGCGGCGGCAAATGAAGAGATGAGAATCTGCAGGGCGAGAGTTAAAATAATCTTCTTCATAGAATTTATTACCTCCTGATTAATATTTGATTTTTCCTTTCGGAAAAACCGGCCGCCGGATATCCCGGACAGGAATTTCTTTTACGGCGTCAGACAAGAAAAACATTATTGCCGCCCGGCAGAAAATAAACAGTTTCGTTACGGAAAACTATTTCTTTTTTAAATCTTTAACGAATTCAATTTATATGTATAATTCGAATAATACAAGCAAATTATTGATTTGACAGAAGCAAATGCGGAAAACGGCGGTATTGTGAACCTGAATTTATCGAGGATAAATACCTGATTTATTGTGCTTTGCGAAGTGAAAAATATTTAAAGACGCTTAGTTTTCTTCACCATCCGAACAGATAGAATGTTGTCGCGGCGCCTATTGAAATGTCGAATATGTTTGATTCCTCTTTCATCAACATAAAAGTGTTTCTGCCCTTGACATAAATTTTCAACGCGGTTCCTTCGGTCAGCGGAACAAAGAGGCTGAGCGAAGCCTGGGGGAATATTCCGCTTTTTTTCGTATCGGTGAAATATCCGCCGCCCGCGCCCGCGAGAAAAGCGAAGAAGTCTCCGGACTGGATTGGAATGAGCACGTCAGCGAATGCGCGGATGTGGCTGTTTCTTTCCTGCCTGAAAACGTATGAGTATTCTGCGCCCAGCATCGTCAGCACCGGCGTTTTGCCCGCGTAAAATACGGGGAATCCAAGCGATAATTCTTTCGTCAGCGCGAAATGCGCCTTTTTATCCTCTACGACTAGCATCGGGTTCAAGGGCCAGGCAATAGCGAGGAAGTAGGATAATTCCGAATCGGCGCTTGCGAGAGACTGCAAACTCTTTTCCTTATTTTGAGATTTCTTACCGTAAAGTTCGGGATAATGATTCGTTTTAACCTGCGCGGCGGCAGGAATTACAAGCATAAGGAAAAAGACTGTTATTATGAGTTTTTTCATTCGTTTCCCGAAAAGTTTTCTCATCATATAAAATATTCCGCTATAATGCAATAATAAATTTTTTGCTTTGTGTAA
>CALGII010000283.1 GCA_937915485.1 uncultured Ignavibacteriota bacterium
TATCCGATATTACGGGCTCGCTGCAATTGTATTCTATCGCGTATTTCGCCTTTGCCCTTATGAAATCAAATTCGCCGAGTATGCCGCTGTTGACTTTCAGTTCGTAATAGTACTTCGCGATGTCCTCCGAAAGGTAGCGGAGAATTTTCTCCACTTCCCTCTTCTCTTCGAAATATAATTCCGTTATTTCATTGTTTAGGTCTATCGTTTCCGCGGGTTCTATGAATACGGTGTATCCCGTCGAAGAGGAACTGTGAATTATGCCGGGCACCTTTCTCTTGTTCTCGACCTTTACGGGTATAACGGAGCGGCCGTCGCGCAGAGTAATTATATCCTCCTGCGAGTATTCCTGCTCGGACACCTTGTTAAGAATTTTCGACAGCGATTTGCGGAGCGCGTCTCTTTTCTCAATCAGGTTCGCCCTGATTTTTTTCAGGTCGCGCGAGGCGGTGTCTTTAACGCCTCCGTTCGCGTCTATTATCGAATCGATGTTGTGCTCAAGAATTTTATCCTGATAAAGAGATGAAGCGAGTATTCTTAGTTCATTGTCCTCTCCGTAAAGCGAGGAGACCATCGACTTTACCAACCTGCTGATTCTCAGGAACTCCTTTATCCACAGGTACTTCTCGGGCTGTATGTAGTTACCCGGTATCCTAAGCCTTTCGAGCGAATCCCTTATATCCTTGATTCCTTCGAGCGGAAGATCGCTGCCTGATTCAAGAATTTCCCTGACGCTCCTCAGTTTGTTGAATTCGCGGACGAGCATGTTCCTGTCCGTATAAAAAGGAAACTTGCCGATTATTTCCACGGCGGGCGCGGAATAGCAGTAGTTAATAAGTTTGTCTTTTATTCTGTCGAACTCGAGTTTTCTATGTAATATGGTTATATCCAAGTTTCTATTGTTTTGATTTTAGCGTGTCGCTCTTGAGAAAATTCATGACGTCGTCGAAATCCTTACTCGAAAGCGGAATGAAGTTCTTTACCGCGTTGTACGTCGAAGGCGCCGCGTTGTAAACATAAGGGTAAAGAGCCGAGTTTGTCTTCTGCGTCTGCGGAAGTATTGAATAAGAGCCGAGAAGAATCAGAAGAATGCTCGCGGAAAGCAGTCCTTTCAGTCCCCCGAAAACAAAGCCCCCAATCTTATCGAACGTTTCGGACAGCGTATTTATCTTTGAAATCTTGCTCGCGATGAAAACAGAAAGGAAATATACGAGAAGAATTATTGAAACGAATGAAATTACCTGAACGAGTTTGGGGTCTTTGATTAAGTTTTTAAGTATAAGCGAAACGCCCGAATTGAATTTAACCGCGAGAATAATTCCGAGTATTATGCCCGCGATTGAGAATACGCTTTTCAGCAGGCCTTTCTTTAATCCGAATATCGCCGGGAGCAGAATCAGGATTAATATTATTATATCGAGTGCATTCAAGGCTTATCCGCCCAGACGGCCTTTTACAATCTCCTGAATTAATTTACCGTCGAATTTGCCTTTAAGTTCTTTCATTACGGGACCCATTACCTTGCCTATGTCCTTAAGCGTCGAGGCTCCCGTAGATTCGATGATTCCGAAAATAATTTTTTCCGCTTCCTCCCTTGAAATCTGTTTCGGCAGGTATTCGTTTATTATTTCCATCTGCTTCGTCTCGCGCTCGACCAAATCGGTTCTACCCGCGTTCTGAAACATTTCGATTGATTCTTTTCTCATCTTCACCTGGCGCGTAAGCAATTGCAGTTCCTCTTCCTCGTTCATTTCCCTGTTCATACCCGACTTGTCCATCTTCAGAATTTCCGCGCGTATGCTTCTTAGCGTTTCGGTTCTGAAAGCGTCCTGCGCCTTCATTGCGTTCTTCAGATCTTCGTTTATTTTTTCCTTAAGGCTCATTGAAAAAATCAAGTTATGTTTAATCTTCAGTATAATATCTTGGAATCTGACTGAGATATTTCGATTTCGGATAATCGGTCTTGAGCGTCTTCACGACTTTCTTAATATTTTCAGCATCCTTCGCGAAATAAAAACTTCTTATGGCGTAGAAAAGATATTCGTCGTTATTGTAAAGTTTTTTGCTTACAGTCGCCGCCTTTTCGTAATTCTTCGCGGCATTTACAAAATCGCTCTTTGCCTCGAGAACGGCTCCGACACCCGCGTATGAAGCGGCCTGAAGCATGTCGCTCTTGCCCGAATAGTCCTTGTAGTATTTTTCTGCTTTATCGAATTCCCTGAGATTGTAATAGCTGTTGGCGAGCATCATCTTCGCGGTTTCGCCGCTTTCCGTCGAACCGTAATTGTCGACTATGTATTGTAAACCCTTGAACGTGCCGAGAGAATCTCCGTTTATCGACATCTGGAACATATCCATCGCGTACACCTGTTTCACCTTGGAAAGTTCAAGCGCGGCGGTTTCGTTCTTCGCGCTCTGGTTCCTGAAATATATAAAAATCACTGCGATTATCACGACCAGTATCGTTAGTGCCGTATAGACTCTGTTCTTGTTCTTTTCGAAATATTCGACGGCTTTATAGTAATAAAGCATCATTTTTTCTTCCGTGTTGCCTTTGGAAGATTTCGACAATGTTTTCCCGAGTTTTGCCATATTTTAATACAATTTTATAAACCTTAAATTTATGAAAATTAATGATTTTTTGAAAGGGGAAAAGGGGGGACAGAATCAAGAATCAAGAATCAAGAAGCAAGAAGCAAGAAAATGGAAAATGGAAAAACGAAAATAGAATATCGAATAACGTATATCGAAAATGGAAAAGGAAAAAGGGAATGGAAAACTGTTCCGCTCTTTCTCTAATTGTTCACTGTTAAATGCTAAATGTTAATTGATTTCAGCTCTTTCTCTAATTGTTCACCGTTAAATGCTAAACGCTAATTGATTTCAGCTCTTTCTCTAATTGTTCACTGCTAAATGTTAACTGCTAATTGAAAAGCCCCGTAGGGGCGGCATTTTTATAGCACAAGGAATACCAAAATATTACCCCTTACCGGCGTATGCCGGTAAGGGGCTTGTGTGTGGTTAATCTTATTTGCTACCAATATTCCACCCGCTACGCGGGCTCATTACGGTTTGCAGTTAACATTTGACAATGAACAAATAGAACAATAACAGTATCTAAATGCTCGATCTTCTCTGCTTTGTCCCAATCTTGCATCGGGATGTCTCTCTGTGCCGACTCTGTGTATCTGTGCAACCGCTCTTGATCTTCTTAGTGCCCTGAGTGTTCTTAGTGGTAAAATATTTATAGATAAATCTTTTCTAAGTGCCCTTTGTGCCTTAGTGGTGAATCGCTCTTGCTCTTAAAAGCCAGATTCTAAGTTCTAGATTCTCTCTTTATTTTTGATTCTATATTGCGCAATTTGTATCAAGAATATTCGGATTAGTGATTTGAAGTTTAAAAAGAGAAATATCGGTTATTTCGTGCTGATTCTGTCGGCGTATCTTTTTATCTGTTTGCTGAAGACGGACAGGAACATACTGCCATTTCAGGATTATGACAATACTCCGCACAGAACTTATACAGAACTTCTGACCGAACCATTCAGCGCGGATTTTAAATCAATAACCAACCGCACCGAAAACAATAACACAGAAGGATTCAGTAAATTCGCTAAACTGAAGAAGGAAATATCCTGCCGGAGCGAATATTTCCGGAGTAATATTCCTCTTCGCGTAGTTTTATTCGTCACGCGAATATCAAATAAGAATAATGTAATTCTCAGTCAGTCCTCAATAATCATTTCAATACAACAGAAAAAAAATATCCCACACAAATCTTCCGATGATGACGCATTCATAGCGTAGAAATTCTCCATAAGCAATAAACATCACATAAATTATTAATTTAAGGAGATAGTAATATGAATTCGAATTCAAATTTTCGGGACGGCGCCGCCGCGCCCGGGAAGAAAAGTATATTTATCAGGATTGCAAAATATCTTGCGCTCGCGGCGGGAGCCGCGGCATTGCTCGCTGCTGTATTCGCGGTGTGGATTTACGTGGAAGTATTCTCGGGACCGGGAATTATGGAAATATCAGAATTCCATCCGTTCAAATCAGAAAACGCGAAAAAAGAATATCTGTCTTTCGAGGACGAAATGGAAAAATGCTGGCCTCTGAACTCTGAAAAAAGGTATGTTCAGACATCATACGGCACAACATTCATCAGAATCAGCGGACCCGCTGACGCCCCGCCGTTAGTACTGCTGCCCGGCGGCGGGTCAAACTCCCTTATCTGGTTCGCGAATATCAAATCGCTGTCCGAAGAATACAGAACTTACGCGCTCGACAATATTTATGATTTCGGCCGAAGCGTTTACATGCGTAAATTCGAAAGCGGAGATGATCTCTCCGGATGGCTCGATGAATTGTTTGATTCGCTCCGGCTGGGAAATGATTTAAGAATTATCGGTTACTCGTACGGAGGCTGGGTCGTGAGCCAATACGCGCTCAGGCATCAGGAACGGCTTAGCCGCGCCGTGCTTGTCGCGCCCGCCTCGACAGTAATGCCGATATCTGGCGAAATGATTCTTGATATGATCAGTACGCTGATACCCGTCCGCTATTTTAAAGAGAAAACAATGAACAGGGTCGCGAAAGATCTGGTTGTGATGGGCGGCGACAAGAAGAAGAAGATTGTCGATGACCGCGTGGACTTTCTGGAGATGGCGTACAAGTGTTTTAAATTTAAAAGTCTTCCAAATCCGACTGTCCTTACAGATTCCGAGTTGAAAAGCCTGAAAGTACCGGTTTTTTATCTGGTCGGCTCGAATGAAACAGTCTGCAATCCCGATAGCGCGATTAAACGTTTGAACAAAGCGGCTCCGCTGATTCAGACAGAACTTGTTACAGGGACAGGACACGACCTGCTTTTCACGCATACGGAAATTGTGAACGGAATGATTTTGAAGTTCCTGAAATGATTTGTTTCAATTACCCCTTATCGGCTGAAGCCGATAAGGGGTATATGTGTGTGGATAATTCAATATACTACCAATATTTCGCCCGCTCCGCGGGCTTTATCAATTAGCAATTATCATTTAACAATTAGCAATTAGAGCAGCAGCTGGATTACAATTAGCAGTTAACATTTAACAGTGAACAATTAGAGCATTAACGAGTTTATAGATTCCCGCTCTTCTCAGTGTATCTCTGTGCCTACTCGGTGAAACTCTGTGTTACGCACTCGCTCTTCTGTGCCCTGAGTGTTCTTAGTGGTAAAACATTAAATCTAAATCTCTTCTAAGCGTACTTAGAGCCTTAGTGGTTATCGCTCTTGCTCTTAAACTTGATTCTTGATTCTTGATTCTTGATTCTTGATTCTTGATTCTAGAACCAATTTCCCGGATTCCGCTCTTGCTCTTCTAGATTCTAAATTCTAGATTCTTGATTCTAAAAAAATCAAACCACCTTATTTTCTTTGAACGATTTTATTTCCTCTTCGCTGTACCCGAGTTCTTTAAGTATTTCTTCTGTGTGCTGCGAAAGTGTCGGCGGCGGAGTATCGACGTCGCCGTTCGTCTTGTCGAATTTGGCAGTGAGGTTGAAAACTTTTATTTTGCCTACGCCCGGAGTATCAACTTCCGCGAGGGCTTTTCTGTATTCAACCTGCGGCTGATGAAGCGCATCGTTGAGACTGAGAATTTCGCCCGAAGGAATTCCTTTCGCGTTCAGCGCTTCCGCCCAAAAAGCGGTTTCTTTTTCTTTCAGTTTCGCTTCGAGAAGAGGCGTGAGTTCTTTCCTGTTACCTTTTCTTGTATCGCGCTCTTTAAAACGCGCGTCTTCCTTCAGTTCAGGAACGCCGAGCACATCGCAGAGGTCTTCCCATTGCTCCTGCTTGTTCGCCGCGATGTTAATGTATCCGTCTTTCGTGACGAACGTGCCCGAAGGCGCCGCAGTGAAATTATCGTTGCCCATTAATACGGGATGTTTTCCGCCGATTAAAAGGTTCGCCGCGACCCAGCCCATATAAGGCATAATTGAGTCGAGCATCGCTATATCGACGAACTGACCCTTGCCTGTTTTTTCCCTGTAAAAAAGCGCGACCATTATCGCGAACGCCGCGTTAACTCCGCCGACGGTGTCGCATACGGGAAATCCCGCTCTTAGCGGGTTCAGGCGCTCGTCTCCGTTAATCGCCATCACGCCGCTTAGTCCCTGTATTATCTGGTCGTACGCGGGCTTGAACGCGTCTGGTCCTGTCTGGCCGAAACCCGAAATGGCGCAATAAACTATTGCGGGATTTATTTCGCTGAGGACTTCATACGAAAGTCCGAGCCGTTTCATAACGCCCGGTCTGAAATTCTCGACGACAACGTCGGATTTCTTCACGAGTTGCTTGAATATCTCCTTCGCTTTTTCGTCTTTAAGATTCAGAGTAAGCGATTTCTTGTTCGAATTCTGGGCGAGAAAACTTGTGCCCATATTTATCTTGTTGTAATCGGGTACGTTCCCGAGTTTTCTTGCGAGGTCGCCCGAGCCGGGCGTCTCAATTTTTATTACTTCCGCTCCGCATAAAGCGAGATGCAGAGTTGCAAACGGTCCGGCGAGTACGTTCGTGAGGTCGAGAACCCGCAG
>CALGII010000284.1 GCA_937915485.1 uncultured Ignavibacteriota bacterium
CAATCCCATTCCGAGGAGGAATATTACCGGAAGTTCCAGACCGAACAGACCGCATTTCTTTCCGCCGGCTTTTACCGTTGCGGTTAATTCGACGTCCTTAACGAGGTCTGCAACTGTTTTGTTCCATTTAACTACCTGACCGTCTTTGTTGCCGTTCGTGTTTAGGATTTCGCCCGGGAATTCGAATTCATACGTAAGTTTGTATTCGTTCATACCCATGTTCTTGGCGTTCGCTGAATCGTTGAGGAGAATATACTTGAAGTCCATTCCTTCTTTGCCCTGTACCCAGCTGGCTTTCACCTTGTTGAAGGCTTTCGCTTCTGAAAGTTTGTTGAGATCCTTAAATTTCAGTTCAAGCGATACTTCCGAAAGGGAATCATTCGTCTGATTCTTCTTGACCACTATCGCGGACGGTTCTGTATTGGATGAAGTATAATTTGATTTTACCTTTTCTTCTGTGAAACCGAATCCGGAAAGTTCATCGCCCGTTACGTTTGATGACTTCGTCCAGTATTTAATTTTCATGGAACCGGAACCGTCGGTTTTCAGTACAGTCTTCTGGTCGAGGTTAACGCAGCCCGAAATGAAAACAGCGATTAAGAAAAGTATGGATACAGACAGTAAAGATTTTAAGAGCACTTTCATTTCACTCTCCATTTTAATTTTAAAAATTCAAGTTATGAAGTATTATTCAAATTGTCAATAAACAAATATTAACAAATGACATTAGTGCAATAAATGATGCATTGAATAAATGGTGTGCGTTGACAAATTTTCAATAAATAACAACTTAATATCGACGCCTGTATATCTCTTTTTAAACTAAAATCATCAAGATGAAAAAGACTATCGTAGTTCTGTTCCTGATTATTTTACTGCATTCTATCGCTTTCGGTCAGGCAAATCAGTCGAAAGACATGTTCATAAATCCTTACTGGGATTTTTATTCGCTTAACTACCAGTCGGTTGAAAACGCCGGAAAGGGATATACTGGTATAGCTTCCGACGGCGGAATATTATCAACGGCACTGAATCCGGCTTCACTGAATCTTGACAAGAAATTTCAGGTGTATGCTGAATATTACATCAAGACCAATCTTGACTGGGGGAAGTCCTTGAATATTAAAGACGGACCTGTGTTGAAACAGAACCACCCGACGTTTGCCGCGGGTTTCGGTTACAGGATTTGCAAGGAGTTCCAGGCGGGGATTATTTACAGGAGCGAAAGGAATTTTTTGCTCGACCTCGGGACAGTATACGAAACTGATGAATTCGGTAACAGGACAGGACGCGTATTTTATCCGTATGAGGATTTCATAACGCACACGATATCGGCGCCGGTAGTATACGAGTACAAGTCATTTAAATTTGGAGCCAACCTGAATATTCTGCTGCTTCATTCAAGACGTAATTTGACGAACGGATTGCAAACGGATACAGTTGGTGATGCCTCAGCGAATTATGTGAGATTTGTACCTGATTTTGGAATTAAGTTTACACCTGCGGATTTTCTGTCCGTCGGAGTAACATTTACTCCCGAATTCAAGCAGGATATTACATGGGATTTTCCTAATCCTATTGTTGATGAAAATACTTATTCTTATTTCCCGATGAAAATAGGCGCGGGCTTTGAGTTAAAACTGTTGAAAAACAAATTACTGCTGTCGGGTGAATACAGATATGAAAAAACCTCAGTGTACACAATAGGGGGGCTTT
The DNA here is from genome assembly GCA_937915485.1 of uncultured Ignavibacteriota bacterium. Classification (GTDB taxonomy): domain Bacteria; phylum Bacteroidota; class Ignavibacteria; order Tepidaquicellales; family Tepidaquicellaceae; genus CAIKZJ01. Next base: position 1,717 of record CALGII010000284.1, read on the forward strand.
ATGACTATAATTATAAGGACAGGCACAATTTTCATTTCGGCGCTGAGTACAAACCAAATAACGCGCTGAGTATCAGAGGCGGTTTCTTCACGAAATTCGATATACGCGATCAAATACTGAGCGGGAGTTATACCGATCCACTTGGAGAATATGACCAGTATTACGCGACTGCAGGATTAGGGTACAAATACAAAGATTTCGATTTTAACATCGCTGCAGTGAACGCGTTTTCAAAGAAAGTCGGTTTATTCAGAATTAATATCGGCGCTGCTTATAATTTTAATTCATTTTAGCGGGGTTATCTAAATAGAGACTTCTGAAAAACGATGTTAACATACTTTTATCGAGAATCTCCCCGTTCTTTGGGGACTCTCGGATTTGTTCTTGTTTAAAATCAGTGTATTCTTTTTAGATCCCGGATGCTTCGCATCTCTGCTTCGCGAGTGCCGTGATGACAAACTCAAAAGATTGTTTTTCAGTAGTTACCAAATAATCAAAAAATATTTTTCATTTCAATCTTGAAATATATTGATTAATTTTCATTTTAGACAATTTACTGTATAACAATGAAAAAGTATCTACTCACGGCATTATTCTTAATGCTTTCATTCAATCTATTCTCCCAGTCCATAGTAGGAGTGTATCCTTTTGCGAATTATGCTCCGTACAATTATATGTGGGGGCTTACTGCGAAAAATGATACGCTCTGGGCGGGAACAGATTACGATAATACATCCTATTATCCCTTCACGATGCTGTACAAGATTACTAAGAACGGAATATTTCTTGACAGCCTCACAACGCCATTAAAGTTTAATCACGGTCTTGCCTGGGACGGAACGGGATTCTGGATTGCGCAGGACTATACGTCAAACGGCGCGAAACTTTATAAAATAAACACCGCGGGCGTCAAAGTTGACAGTATAATAACAGGCACTTACGCCGCGGGTATAGGCGGACTCACGATTACAGGAAACTTCCTGTGGTTTGCTACTTATTATCCCGATTATACGACCTATCCGTTTGCTTATGCCTATAAGATGAATATATCCACGAAACAACTCGTTGACACGATTCCTCTTAGAGGCAGGCAGGTTCAGGGTATAGCGGTAAAAGGCGATACAATTTTTTACGTAACGGATAATTTTCAGGGCGACGAGGAAAGAATTTACGCTTACAGAAAAGCGGTAGGCGACACGTTGTTCTCTTTTCCCGCGCCAAGCACGAACTGCGACCCGAGGGGTATGCATTGGGACGGACAGAATCTGTACCTTCTTGCTTACGGAACTGGAAACATCAGGACTTTATATAAATATATGTTATCGGGCGCGAGCAACCCTGTGATTTCAACTTCGACGAATCTTATCGATTTCGGAAATGTAGTCGTCGGCACCACCGCAAATCAGACTCTGAACATCGCGAATACAGGCGGCTCGAAACTTATCATCACGGGCAAGACAATTACAAACCCGAGGTTCGGTATTACACAAAATAACGTTCCCGATACTATACAGCCGGGACAGAACAAGAATTACACCATCACTTTTAATCCTAATGCGTTCGATTCGGTGTCGGGGCAATTACAGATTGCGAGCAACGACATATTGACTCCTGTTAAAACCATTACGCTGAGAGGTAAGGGCGTTTACAACGGAGGTTACATAGGATTATCGGCGACGAATTATAATTTCCAGCAGAGGCGCGTTAATTCCCTGTGCGGCTACTATTTCACCGTAACAAATCAGGGACAGAGCGACCTTAACATTACTTCGATGGTATGCAATACGGCGAGATACCGTATCGATACCGTGATGAACCAGTTCCCGCAGACGATTGCTCCGCAAATGTCAAAAGCGTTCAGAGTCTGGTTCAATCCGAATTCAGGCACGACGTTCACGGATACTCTTACGATAAATTCGAACGCGGTTAATCTTCCCGCAGCGAAAATATCGTTGAGCGGTTCGGGAAACGCGGCATTGACAGTGCTCGGCGATATAATGTGGACTGCTAATACACCCGACAATCCGTTCACGAGCGTCGACGACTTTCAGCCTGTCGCGATGAAGCAGATAGGAGACGTGAACGGCGATGGAATTAACGACGTTATTGTATCTTCCGGAAATTACTATACTGCCTGCTGGAACGGAAACTCCTCCGTAACGGGCGACATGCTCTGGATTTTTAATACCGGTTATAACAACAATAACACGGGCTCCGTAACCTGGGAAGACGCGATGCAGGTACGCGACGACATTAACGGAGACGGAATACAGGACGTCGTAATCGGATGCGCGGGCGGCAACGAGATGGTTTATACGCTGTCAGGCAGAACGGGAAGACAAATCTGGGCGTGGGGCGATTCTGTTACGTATGCGGACGGTGACATAGAAGGCGTTAGATGCGATAAGGACTTTAACGGCGACGGAGTCAAGGACGTGCTCGTTTCGGCGAGCGGCTCGGGCAACGGAGCAGGAAGACACGCCGTAATTTGCCTCAATGGTCTTACAGGCGCGCAGATTTTCTTCTATACCGAAAATTCCGAATTCACGGGTGACGTTGTACCGACTCAGTTCGGAGGCGCCATCGGACTTGGAAATAATTCGGGAACGTACTCTCTGCAGGGCTTTGACAATATGGGAAACAGCGTCTGGAATTACGCGAACATAAACGGGAAAGTTTGGAACATGAAGACAAAGATCGGAAGAGCGTCGTGTAGGGAAAGAGTGTAGATCTCGGTGGTC
>CALGII010000285.1 GCA_937915485.1 uncultured Ignavibacteriota bacterium
CAGGTAGTTTGAAACTTCGCCGAGCGCGGTTTCAACGGCAATCTTGAATTTATCCTCGACGTCAAGTGACTCGATAACGCTGTTAACGTATTCGTATTTTTTTTCTTTCTTAAGGTATTTGATGCCTTCGGCATAGTCTTCGAAGGATTCGATAAGGTTTCTAAGGTACGAGACCTTGCTTTTTTTGTTCTGGTGAAGAATCGTGTTTTCGGTAATGCTCTTATTGAGTTCCGCGGATTCAATCTGAAGCGCGGTCTCCCTGTCGGAAAGGAGTTTCAGTTCGCCTTCGGTTTTTTTCAGAGCGGAGGCGAGTTCTTCCGAGACTTTTTCGTCTTCGTATTTTTCATTTTCGAGTTTGGAAATTTCCGTAAGCGCTTCTTCGCTTGATTCGGAAATCTTCTTCATTCTTTCGATATTCTTCTCGAGAGAAATCTTGCTTATGTCGTATTCGCTCCGTTTTTCGGCGAGTTGACGGGTACAAGTTTTCAGGCGGATACCGAGTTCCGAAATCTCTGTTTTCTTTTCGTTGATAAGGCTGATGGTCTTGTCGACGTTATTTTTCTTTTCCGACAGAGAGACTTCAGTAATTTCGATTGTGCGGTTAAGCACGGAAATCTTAGATGATAGTTCCTCAAGTTTCAATGTATTCTTCGAGATGGATCCCGCAAGATTATCGTTTTCTTCTTCGAGTCTTTGGATATTCCTTCCAAAGTTTTTTGATTTTTCGACTTTTACGAGGTTGTCTCTTTCAAGGCTGTTGATGGTTTCCCTAACGTCTTCGAACTCGTCGCTGATACTTTGCGAGATATCCTCAAGGACTTTAATCTCCTCCTGCAGAACGTCATATTTCGCGTTATCGGAAGTGAGTTCGCGTTCAAGTTTTTCTTTCAGGGAAATGTTTTCGGATTCGTGGTCGCGAATATTCTTAATTTCGCCGACAAGTTTTTCGTATTCGTACGAATAGAAAACTATTTCGAGAAGTCTGAGATCATTAAATACAATTTTCGCCTCTTCGTTTTTCTTCGCCTGTCTTTCAAGAGCGTTGACGTTTCTTTGCTTTTCGCGTATTATATCATTAACTCTCGTAAGAGTTTCCTTCACGCTTTCGAGTTTCTTGTAAGTCAGTTCGCGGTTCTGCTTGTACGATACAATACCAGATGCTTCTTCGAACATTTTTCTTCTCTCGTTCTTGACGTGAGAGAGGATTGTTTCTATCATTTTCAGTTCAATGACTGAATAGGCGTCCGGTCCGATTCCCGTATCTACGAAGAGGTTCTTGATATCCTTGAGCCTGACTTTAGTACCGTTGAGATAATATTCGGTCTCGCCGCTGCGGAAGAATCTTCTGGCAATCTGGACCTCGGAATATTCGGTCGGGAGTATGTTCCTGTTGTTTTGTATTGTGAGCGCGACTTCAGCAACGCTAAGGGGTTTGCGTTTATTGGTTCCGCTGAAGACAACGTCCTCGCGTTTTTCGCTTCGAAGGGCTTTATCGCCCTGTTCGCCGAGGACCCAGCGGAGCGCGTCCACAATATTGGATTTGCCGGATCCGTTAGGACCGACGATAGCGGAAACACCCCCGCTGAAAAGTATAGTGGTTTTTTCCGGGAATGACTTAAAACCAAATATTTCCAGTTTCGATAGATACAATAAGAATCAATTAAAAGTTTTAATCAGATACCAGAAATCAAGCATCGATTTATAAACGATAAAATAAAAATACAACAAGCCGCCGCCGGCAGCGATTAAGAACGTGCCGTAAATATAAGACTTAAAGAAAGAGTATTCGTATATGTACCGAATACGGTTTATAATTTTATACAAACAATAAATTAGCAATAATACGAATAAATAAAATGATAAATTTAATAGCATTCCGAATTCAAGCGTCTTGCTGAATAACATCCCGAACACGAAGAACAAAATCATTGGAATGAATGACCAGATGACAACAGTAAAAACCGTTCTCGACTTTACCTTGCGTCTGGCAAAGGCGGAGAAGAACGAAGAGGAGCAGTAAATTATCAGGACGAATAAAATGAAAGCAATGGAGAAAAAGATGAGGAGATAAACGGGGCTGTTGATAATGTTAATCAGAAAAATCTTAAGACCTCCGTTACCCGCAATTTTCGACAGGAGCAAATCGAAGTCCGCATTAAGACGCAGGTAATACACAACCACTGAAGCATAGAGACTGACGGAGAACGAGACAAACAATAGGACTATTGTATTATGAAAACCAGAAATCGGGGACTGCTCCTTGACGAGGTGCATAAAGTTTTTCGGCGTCATAATGCTTTTGAGCATATTCTCTTTCAGATAAGAGACTCTTCCTACAGCGGCAATGAACAAAAAAAGCGCTGTAATGGCGGCAATAAGAAAGAAGAATGATTCACGTTTTTCGGAGATATCCGTGCCTTCGGGTATTTTCTGATATCCCTGATTGAAAAGCAGTTTTTTAAATATGCCCGCGGTATATTTCGGTTCTCGGGCGTAGTCAAAGAGACCGTTTGTTTCAAGGAAATAATTGTTATCGTCGTAATGAACGGTGAGAGGGCATTCGGAATTATAGTCAGCGAAAGAGTTCACGAAAGAGGCGGGAAGCCCGGAGAAAAGTTTGAATGATTCCGTAATCAGTTTCGTCTGAAACTCCACGCTTTGCCTGTCACCGGAGCCGTTTCTGTTTTTATTGTCGATTGAAACGCCGTAACCCGATATGAAGACGAATTTATTTCTTTCGAGGGCAGAGACGGTTTCTTTTATTGATTCGAGATCATCCTGAACAAGGTTCAATCCTTTCAAGCCGATAATCTTATCGAGTCTTTCATTTTTAAAATTGCGAGTGGTGTAATAAATTCCCCGCTTATCGAGAGACAAAACTGTTTCTTTAATGCGTGACGCGTATTTTTCCGATTCCGGCACAGAGAGGTCGAAATCGTTGCCGATGCCCCAGAACAGCACTGATGGCGAATGCTTATCGCGTTTGACAAGATTTTCAGCGTAATCCGCAGCGTCCTTCAGGTATCTTTCGGATTTCAGAAGACGCGCGGGGACTTCGTTAAACGGAATTTCCTCAATAAGGAACAAACCTATTCTCCGGCAAACTGAAACAACGAAAGGATGCGCGGGTTTCCCCGGGATTCTGATGCAGTTAAATCCATACTCTTTAATTTTCTGCAGGTCTCTTTCAACGGCGGAATATTCGAGTGCGTCCGCGTACCTTGGCAGATCCTGAAAATAATTTATTCCATTCAGTTTATATTTCTTTCCGTTAATGAGCAGATCGGGTCCCGATACAACTGAGTTAACGAATCCCGTTTCGGACGAGAGTTCGTCGATAACGGCGTCCTGTTCGTACACGACAGTGCGAACGAGGTACAGTTCAGGTCTTTCCGGGGACCAGTATTCAAAATTCTTAATTGTTATTTCATTAGTCAGAGTATAAGTCTGATAATTGCCCGCTTCAAATTTCGAGGGAGCGCTTTCGCCGATTTTTTCAAGAGTGCTTTTGCGAATTAATTCCGTTTTCACATAGAATGTTTTTTGCGAGCCCGAAGTTGAATCAATCAGGTTCGTATTAACGCGAGCGGTTGAGGTAAACCTGACGAGGGAGCCGCCTTCGAAAACGAAGTCAGGGAGAAAATCGTTTATATAAATTTTCGGAACCGCGAGAATGTAAACGTTCGCAGAGACGCCGGTATAGTTTCTGGAATAATTATTCTGGTACGCGAGAGGGAGCGTAATCTCATTATCCGGGCTGTTTACCACCTGCACTGAAATTTCGTTATTACGGGCGAGCACGTTTTCCTGAATTTCGGTTGAAACTAATTTCATTCCTCCGGAATTTCTCGATACGATTACATTGTTTATCCGAACTTCGGAATAATAGTTAATGCCTTCGGCGACGAAAATAAAAGTATGATTTCTGAAAAGAGAATCGGGGATGTCAAAATTTCTGCGCAGGCGGAGCGTGCCGTTATAATCCGATGAGAAAGGCACGGTAATGTTAAAGAAATCCGAACTACCGAAGGACGCCTGCCATTGTCCGTTCAGGTCGATTTTATATCGAGTCGGAGATTCAAATGCTGTTTCGTTATTTCTTAAATCGTAAGCAGGTTTTCTTTCAAAAATATTTATCTGCGGAAGCAAAGAACCGCACCAAGCGATAAAAATAAAAACAAATACACAGAACCTGATATTGAGAATTCGTGACAATCGCCAGTTTTAATTAAAAAATGCAATTTAATTAATATATGCATAATTGAAAATGATAAAAATCGAGTGAAGATTAAAGAATTCTTCGATAGAAGGAAATAGGGTTTACAAGAAAAACAGAAATATAAAACAATGACAATATTTCTAATAATTAGAGTTTACAGAATTAAATACATTCCGGAATAATTCAATCAATTAATTGAAGCAATTGGAATTTAGAAAACCGAAGATGGCGAAATTAAGGTAGTATATAGTAGAAACAAAAGTTTCTTTATAACGAGAAACATATGTTTCTTTATTTTGAGTTTTTTAAAAAAAACCGCAAAACCAGTCTTGATTAGGTATATTCTAATGGCATACAAATTGAAATAATTTTAGTACGGTTTTGTTAACCCTCCCTAATTGCCCCCTTGTTCTACCCAATCAGCACAGGGGGGAAATAAGGGAGGTAAAACCTGTGTATTTTGCATATCAAGAATAAACTATATTCTTATGAATAATGGTTTTATCGAACAGCAATATTAGAGACAAGCGTCAGATAACCAAAGACACTTACAAGTTATGTCCTCAGTGCGGAAATTTCAACATCTATTCTGTGAAGGAAAAATTCTGCAACGTTTGCGGTACGAAATTGATATCGGAGTGTCCGGATTGCTGTGAGCCCATCATATATCCGATTTCAAAATATTGTCCGGTATGCGGAAGGCGGCTTGTAAAGGCCGATTGAGACCGGAATCAATAATTCACTTAAAATAAACGCCTCCATTTTATAAATTCTGAAATGATAATTTGCGGAATTGACGAAGCGGGGCGGGGACCATTGGCGGGACCCGTGGTAATCGCGGCAGCTGTAATGAGACAGGGCGCGAGGATAGATGGTGTGAGGGACTCAAAAAAACTGAGTCAGAAGAAGCGCGAGGTCCTTTATGAAATTATAAGCAGGGAGGTTATCAAATGCCACACCGCAGTATTAAGCAACGATTACATTGACGAGCACAATATTCTAAAGTCAGTAATGAAAGGGATGGAAGAGTGCATTGAAGCGGTAAAAGCGGACGGCATGAAATTCCTGATTGACGGGAATTATTTCAGGCTAGAGAACGGGAAGGAAAATAAATTTTCTTATGAAACAATCGTGAAAGGTGACGATAAAGTTTATGAAATATCCTGCGCTTCGATAATCGCGAAAGTAACGAGGGACAGAATTATGGAAGAGTACGACAGGATATATCCGGTTTACGGTTTCAGGACAAACAAGGGATACGGAACGGCCGAACACATAAAGGCGATAATAAGGTACGGTCCGTGCGAAATTCACAGAAAATCATTTCTGAAAAATATTTTAATAAAAATACCCTTATTCTGAAATGACGACGTTGAAGAGGGAATTCGGAGACTGGGGCGAGGGCATTGCGAAGGAATACTTTCTGAAGAAGGGATACAGGTTCCTTGCGGGTAACTTTTCATACAAGAAGTACGAGATAGACCTGATATTCGAGGATGAAAAGAAGAAGACGATAATATTCATTGAAGTGAAGACACGAAAGTCAGACAGCATAGGTCTTCCCGAGGAATCTATTACGCATACGAAACAGGAGAAAATAAGAAAATGCGCGGTTTTATATATCAAACTTAATCCGGAATACAACAGGCACGCCGTACGTTTCGACAGTTTCACTGTAATAAGAAACGAAAACGATTTCAGGACCAACCACATCGAATACGCGTTCTGATTTCACATCAGGAAATCGAGTGTAATGCTGTCGGCGAGCGCGAAGCCTTTTCTAGTGAGCCGGAAGAAGCCTTCGGAGAGGGCAGCGTTTCCGGACTCAAGGTGTTTTCTAATGACGGAATCATAGCAGTTCAGGAAATTTTTACCGAACAAATTATTATACACACCGATATCTACGCCACTGCTTCTGAGGACGCAGATGAAATAATCTTTCTCGAGTTTATCGGGAGTCTGAACCTCGATGTTTTCGCGGGGTAGTTCGCCTCTGCCGAGGATCTCGATGTATTTCGAGACCGAGCGCAGATTATTCCATCTTTTATTGCCGAAGAAAGAATGGGCGGATGGTCCGAAACCCGCGTATTCGCTGAAATTCCAGTACTTGAGATTATGACGGGATTCGAATCCCGGTTTAGCGAAGTTAGAAACCTCATAATGATTATAACCGTTTCTAACGAGCGTTTCGCCGATAGTAAAATATAATTCCGCCTCTTCAGAGTCAGTGTTCGGGATAATCTTACCACTTTCAAATGTCTTATGAAGGAGAGTTCCTTTTTCAAATATGAGAGTATAAGCAGATACGTGGGGAACGCCGAGGTTAAGGACGGCGTCGATATTTTTCAACGCGGATGTTTTTGATTTGTCCGGTATTGAATAAATAATATCGACGCTGACATTATCAAAGAAATCTTTCGCTGTCTGAACGGATTTATAAGAGCCGGAGGCATCGTGGCAGCGCGTAAGAAATTTAAGTTCGTCGTCAAGGAAAGACTGGACTCCGATGCTGAGGCGGTTGATACCGCATTTCGCATAATCTTCGAGAATATTATTCTCCGCAAGGATATCTTCGGGATTGCATTCGATTGAAATTTCGGGATTGGCTGAAAGGGCAAAATGCCTGTTGAGAGTATCGAGAATTTCATTTATTTGTTTTGGGAGGAGCATGCTCGGCGTACCGCCTCCGAAGTAAACAGTATCGATATTGCGATCGGAGGTCAGTCCGGAGAAAATTCTAATTTCATTATTAAGGGCGTTAATGAAATCATCAATCAACCGCGTGTTTGTAGTTAGATAGAAGTCGCAATAAGCGCAGCGTCTTCTGCAGAACGGAACGTGGATATATATTCCAAAACTCAAAATCTTATACGTTTACTTTTTTCAAAAAAATGGATAAATTAAACATCTCAAGGAACAATGAATAAAACAATTTTATGAAAAAAAACATCTGCTTTATAACAATACTCATTTTATTTTTCCCGGTATTTTTTCTTAATGCACAGACCGAAGACAGCACGGATGCGGTTGAAGACGACAGTCTATTCGTTGAGCAGCCGGCAGTTGACACTTTATCGATAAGGGATTCTTTAAAAAAGGCATTTTTGAATGACCCGACGCGCCTGAAAATTGTTGAACTAATAAAGTCCGTAAACGAGAAAGCGTCAGACGTTGACATGCTACACTGCGAGAATGTTTTAAAGATGAAAGCGGCATCGTTCGACGAGACCGGAAACATCGAGGTAAAAATAAAGCGCAGGGACGATGTCTGGTTCAGGATATCCGGAAGTTTCGGAATAATATCGAAGGACGCGTTCATAGCGCATTTCAACAGGAAGAAATTTATTTATTTCGATAATCTAAACGATAAAGTGATAGAGGGGCCGACGACGGACGCGAACATCGGTTACATAGTAAAGATAAAGTGCTCTTTCGACGATTTAATGAACGTGATGTCGGGCACCTGCATCATAGTTTACACGGACAACGACACTCTGGTAATGGACAAGGAAAAGAACAACTCCGTGATAACGGTGAAGAACGGGAAAAAATTCGTGAAATACTGGGTAGACGACGCGAACCAATACGTCGTGAAGTACGCGTATTTCAACAAGAAACTCAGGGAATATCTTTCGATAACATATTCAAACTTTGTAAAAGCAGGCAAAGGAAATTATTCGAGGAAGGTAGAAATAAACAAACCGCTTTCAAGAGAATACCTCAGAATATTCAATGAGACGTACACGATGAACAATCCCACGCTTGACTTCACGGTAGAATATCCGAATGACGTCAGGCGTGTAAACTGGTTTAAGTGAGCGCGCAGAAACAAAATAATTGAAGAACATACGGAGGCAGATGGATAGGTTTGCAAACATAGCGCTTGATATACCGGTAGATTCATTATTCACATACAGCATACCCGACTATCTTCAGGAAAGCGTACAAAGGGGCTCAAGGGTTTTAGTACCATTCGGCAGAAGAATACTGACAGGCTTTGTAGTTTCAACAACCGATAAAAGCGATATTGACAAAGTCAAAGACATCAAATCAGCGCTGGATACCGAGCCTGCACTTAACGATGAAATGTTAAACTTCGGAATGTGGATTTCCGAATATTATCTTTCACCTCCCGGAGAAATTCTCGCGCAGTTCATACCCAAGAAGTTATCCATACAAAGCGAAGTAGTATACGCGGCGGCAGAGGATTATGCGGCAAGAGTGAACGAACTTCACGGCGCGAAGGAAGTGCTTTACGATATAATAAGCCTTTTTACGGGACAGGCCTGCGCTAAACTGACTAAAAAGCAGATAGACAAAAAACTCGGACTCAACACATCATATTACACGGAATATCTTGTGAGGAAAGGAATTCTCGTTAAGGAAAAACAATACAGCAGGGCAACGAGGGAACTAACGGTAAAATGCGCGGTGAGAAATTTCAAGGGAAGCAGCGCGGAAGAAGTAATCGCAGAACACGGAATAAAGACGCCCAGGCAGATTGAACTTATAAAAATACTTTCTGAGAACGCTAAAGTTGAGACAGCGGCGCTTTCGAAGAACCACGGCATATCGTCATCAACCATAAACTCGCTTTACAAGAAAGGGCTTTTGAAGATTGAGGAAATCAAGAAAGAAAGAAGCCATACGGAGTTATTCGAAGAAGAGGAGAAACAATTAGTACTGAACGAAGAGCAGGAAGTCTGTCTCAACCGAATAAACGAAGCGGCAATTTCGGGTAAATTCAAAGCATTTCTTTTGCACGGTGTTACGGGAAGCGGAAAGACGGAGGTTTACATACGTTCGCTCGGAACAGTTATAGAGGAGGGAAAGACAGGAATCGTGCTGGTGCCCGAGATATCACTAACGCCGCAACTCATAAAGCGTTTCAAGAACAGGTTCGGAGAGAAGGTAGGGGTAATACACAGCAAGTTATCGGAGGGAGAAAGGCTTGACACTTACAGGGGAATTCAGGACGGGAAGTACGGCATCGTGATAGGTCCGCGTTCCGCGTTATTCGCGCCTCTGAAAAACATAGGAATTATAATAGTCGATGAAGAGCATGACAGTTCGTACAAGCAGGAGACGTCACCTCGATACAACGCGAGGGACATGGCGGTAATAAGGGCAAGATTCAACGACGCGACGGTTGTCCTTGGTTCCGCAACACCGTCCATAGAGAGTTACTACAACGCTCAAAAAGGGAAGTACGAATTAATCAGGTTAAGCAGGCGGGCAACCGAATCAAGCATGCCCGAAGTCAGGATAATTGATTTACGAAGGAAAAGTGAGACAGACGGATTCGAGTATTCGGAAGAGATTGAGAAAATGCGAAACAGGTTTTTCTCTAAGGAACTCGCTTACGCGGTGAAGAAGAGGCTTGAGAGGAAAGAGGGTGTGATACTATTGCAGAACAGGCGCGGATATCATTCATACATCGAATGCATAAATTGCGGGCGAGTTGAAATGTGCGAGAGGTGCAGCATTTCGCTGACATATCACAAAAAAATAAATCTTTTGAAGTGCCATTTATGCGGATACACGAAGAGAGCGGTTACGAAATGTTCAGGATGCGGGTCGGAAAAACTCATAGAAAGCGGAGCGGGGACGGAGAAGGTCGAAGAATTTCTCGCGGACTTATTTCCGGAGGCGAGAATTGAGAGGATGGATTCGGACACTATGGTATCGAAGTACAAGTACATGAAAGTGCTTTCCGATTTTCACAAGGGAAACACGGACATACTTGTCGGCACGCAGATAATATCGAAGGGACTGGACTTTCCGAACGTAACACTCGTGGGAGTTATTAACGCGGACATCGGGATGCTGTTTCCCGATTTCAGGGCAACAGAACGGACGCTTCAACTTCTCACGCAGGTGTCGGGCAGGAGCGGAAGGAGCGAGAAACCGGGAGAAGTATTAATTCAGACTAACCATTCCGAGTACAAACTTTTTGAGAAAGTAGCGGAGCATGATTATGAGGGATTTTACAATACTGAATTGAGGTCAAGGGAGGCGGGGATGTATCCGCCGTTCGGCAGAATAGGACTTGTCGAGATAAAATCGAAGAATCAGAAGGAAGCGGAAAGAATATCACGAAACGCTTTCGACACATTAAAGAATTTCAAGTACGGTTCATACCTACAAATATTCACACCTTCGCAGCCTTTAATTTCAAAGGCAAAGGATTTTTACAGGTATCACGTAGTCGTGAAATCATCAAGAAAAACAGACCCGTCCGGAAAAATACTCATCGAATCATTCAGGCATCTAAGGCAGAATACGGACTCAGGGAGCGGCGTCAGGATTACATATGACATCGACGCGATGAATTTCCTGTAAAAGGACAAAATAATCCTGTTAGACCAACTTCTTATATAGAAAAACAACATCTTACGCCTCGATTTTTTCAGGAACTAATTAGCCTATCCGAGTATTATAGTGAATATATTCGAAAAACTTTTACAAAAAGAAGGAGCAAGTTTTGAAAAGAAATTTAATGAACATAGTTCTATTCATGTTCGTTATTGCAATGTTAACAGCGGCATACAGTTGCAGCAATAATGATAATCCCGTGAACAACACGACTACATGGGATAACAACTCAATCAACGGAAGAATCACATTCACCGATTCAGCGGGATATTACAAATTCAGGGACACCACGGCTGGATATTACGACATATCTGCGTTCGCGACGTGGCCTCCAACGGGCAACGCTTCGGCAAACAGCAAGATGACACTGAAGATGGAGAACGGTAAGATGGTAGCGGATTACAAGTTAACGGTACCCGCGAGCGGTTTCTACACGATAACGACATCGTACATAAGGCTACCTTACATGCCCGGTTCGGTGTACGGACTTGGAAAGTACGGCAGCGACACGAGCCATTCGCCTGCAAGGATATTCGACACTACAAACGCGAGAGTACAGATACAGAACAACGCGGGTGTAGGCGATATCAATTTCATATCGTGGCTGGACACGACAAATAAAATATATAAATTCTAAGGAATTTTGGTCAGGTACATATCAGTAATAATTTTTGTCGTATTCGGGATTTCAAGCGCAAACGCTTTAACGGAAAACAAGCCCGGAAGAATTTCCGGGCTTATTATTGATAACGATACAAAGGGTGTCATATCGGGCGCCAGCATTATTCTCGAGAACAAGAAAACAGGCGACAAGTTGAAGTCCGAATCGAATTTATCGGGAGGATACGCGTACGAACTCGTACCGCCCGGTGAATATAATTTTCAGGTAAACAGGTTAGGGTACGAGAAATACTCGATAGATTTGCTTGTCGAGCCATCAGAGGAAAAGGTTCTCGACATTTATTTAAGTCCGTCGGAAATCGAGACGGAAAAAATAAACGTAACGGCGACAAAGACTGAGCAGACATTACAGAAGACGCCTTCGTCGATATCGCTGATATTATCGGATGACATAAAGAACAGGAACAAGTTCACGTTTGACCAGGTGCTTGAGGACGTTCAGGGTGTCACGATAAACAGGACGAGCGGAATCAACGTCAGCGCTTTATCCATAAGGGGAAGTTCAGACGTAGCGGGAGGGGGAATCGGCAACAGAGTTTTGCTTCTGCTTGACGGCAGGCCTTCGCTGACGGGAGACTCCAAGGGAGCGTTATGGTCATTGATACCGGTATCAATAATCGAAAGAACAGAGGTAGTTAAGGGAGCTTTCTCTTCGCTTTACGGGTCGAGCGCGATAGGCGGAGTAGTGAACGTAATCACGAAGAAACCCACATACAAGCCTTACACTTCGATAAGTTTGAGCGGCGGATTTTACGAAAAACTATCTGACAGCCTGAAGTTCTCAGACAGGCTGCAGACTTTCAAGAGCGTCAATCTAATGAACAGCAATACTATATCGAAATTTTCATATTTAGTGAACCTGGATTACAAGCAAAACGACGGATACGCGGAGCAGAATGATTACAAATTTTACAGCGGGCTTGGAAAGTTCACATACGACCTTTTCGGAAACAGGGACCTCGAAATGACTCTCCAGTACACGAATTCGGAAAGCGGATATCCACATTACTGGAGGCAGGACGCGGGACACATAGCCGATCCGTACAAGGTCAGCCCATTTTATATAGGCGACAAGATATACAAGGAGACGGAGAGCATCGATGTTTTTTACAAGGCAGTTCCTAATTCATCGACAAAGTACAGTTCGAGATTTTACTACTACAAACTGTACAGCCGTTCGGAGTACAATCCAAAAAATCCCGTAGCGCTTGCATACGGCACGCCAGGCCTGTCTTTCGAAAACACGATAACGTCTTACAATTTCGGAAACATTTCACAAATGGATTACGCCGCAAGCGACAGGCATTATTTCATCGCGGGACTCGACCTTCAATGGAATGTAGTGCGCTCATCGCCCGCATCGATACTATACGGCGACCAGCAGCAGTACAACACGGGAATATATTTACAGGACCAGTGGAACATAATTTTAAACAAGGACAGAATGCCGATAGTATCGGCAACATTAGGAGCGAGGTTCGATTACAACAAGTTCATCGGAAGTTTTGAGGAAAAGCAGGTAAGCCCGAAGATATCGTTATTATTCGCGCCTGATATAAAATCCGGGGTATTCGAAAACACATCATACAGGATTCTTGTCGGCAAGGCGTTCCGTTCGCCGTCAATCGCTGAACTATACTTTAAGAAAGAGTTGTTCGGGGGATTCGATTTCATATATAATCCAAATCTGAAGCCTGAGAACATGCTGTCATTTGAGATTGGTTTCAGGAAGCAGTACAAATCGAGATTCACGTTTGACGCGGCAGCGTTCATAAATCTTTACGACAATCTGATTCAGTATGTAAATATAGGGGGAGCCGTAAACGGACCTTTTCAGGTGCAGAACGTGGCGAAGGCGCAGATAAACGGGTTTGAACTTATGACTGACTACACATCATCATTCAGATTGTTTGACAATCAGTTCAAGTACACGGTAAGCGCGGATTACACGTATATAGACGCGAAGGATTTATCATCGAACCGTAAGGACGATTTTCTTCCGTACAAGCCGAAGCACGTTTTCAATACTGGCGTAAATCTCAGTTATCTCGGTTTCAATTACAACATAAACGGAAGGTATGTAAGCGAAGTCGAAGAGGTGATTTTTTACAAGTACGAGGAGCCGAAGTCGTATTTTCTTCTGAACATGAAACTCAGCAAGTCAATAACGGACAGAATCACTTTCTACGTTGCCGCGAACAACATAACGAACAAGTTTTATCAGGAACTCGAGCGTATACCCGCTCCGAACAGGAATTACACGGCGGGCATAAACGCGGAATTTTAATAAAAAAGGCTGACTAAAAATCAGCCTTTTTTTATTTCTATAGCAGATATTTTAAATATCGAAACCGAACAGCACTCCCGCGTAGAAAACCCATTCCTTACCGTAAGTAACATTCTTGCCGATAAATCTTTTTGTAAAACTATCCAGTCCGTAAGCGACGCTTGCGAAGATGCTCGTCGGGAATACATACGACGAAAACGCCTGCAGTCTGAGTTCTGCTCCTATATCTTTCTTAAAATCTTTAAGTTTAGTTTCATCGCCGTACCAGGCGTTACCGAAGTCACCGAAGAAAGAGAGATACAATTTATCCAGATAGAGTGGAGAAATTCTTGTATCGATTTTCTGAACAAGCGGGAATCTGTATTCGAGTTTGGCGGTAGCGAGCCTGCCTCCGCCGAGAGAGAAGAACGGATAACCGCGCATTCCCACGAGTCCGCCCGCGTAGAAATCGTAAAAACTGTCGACCGATTTTCCGAGAACCGCTGCCGCTTTAAGTTTCAGAATAAGTGAATGAGTTTTAAACAACGGAAATCCTTCTATCCAGGTGCCTTCGAGTTTATGAAGATTATTCTGCGTGAATTCAGTATGAAGGTTTCCGTTATCGTCAACCGTATATTCGGGATTAATCTTGCTCGCCTCGAATTCATATCGAAGGTCAACTTTTCTGCCGACGTTGTTTATGTCTGAGTTTTTCGACGGGAACGACCTGTCGTATTTATATTCGAACGTGAATCGGGTAGCGCGGAAATAATCCTGCGTGGAGCCCGAAACCGCGAGTCTGCTTGACGGAATATAAAAATCGGACAGGCTGGATTCATATTTAGAGATGCCGAGACCCGCCCTGAAATTATGATTGTAATTAATAAGTTTAAAATCCATAGCGAGTTCAAACTCGAGAAGATTGTATTTCACGTCAACGGGAATTGTATCGATGCCGGCGTAGAGGTCGGCAACGGTTTTTCTGGTGACATTATAACCGCTTAAAGTGAATTTAGGTTCGAAGTGAAGTTTCTTAGCGAAGAACTCTCTACCTACGGGCATACCGTAATCGTAGGAGAATTCGATGAACACGTCACGTTCGGCATTTCTGTTCATCGCGAAACCTCCGAAGATCGAGAAACGGGTCATCAGTTCATCCGAGAAAACGTAGATGCCAGGCTTTATTCCGTCGAGGAAATTATTAGTCTTCGAATAGTTATCGAAACGCAGGACGGGAAATATTGAAAGTTGATTGAAAATACTTGTATAAGGTTTCGAAGGCTTCCTGTCTATATTGACGTCGTTAAACTTCTTGAGACTATTCCAGTCATATTTTTCGTTAGACGTATTCAATGAATCCGGGACTGTATATTTTGCAATAAGCCTGTCAGGCGGTATATACGCGCCGAGTTCGGACGGAATTCTTTCGGAAAATCCTTTGAGCCTGCAAATCTTAAAACCTGTGGATTTATAGGAGGCATAAACGAGATTATTATCGCTGTCAACGTCGGGCATAAACGCTCCGCCGAGAACGTTTGTCAACTGAAGTGTTTTGCCTGTAACGAAATCGAGAGAATAAATATTAAATATTCCAGTTTCATTTGACGAGTAGTACATCTTCTGACCGTCTTTAGAGAGCACGGGGTTTCTTGCGTCGAATCCATCCTTATTAATAAGAAATTCCATGCTTCCGGTTTCGAGATTTATTTTCGCAATCTTTCTCGCCTCAAGGAAAGAAAAATCGAGAATAATGTTTTTCCCGTCGGGGGTGAACACCGGATTATAAACCTGTTCGCCGTTTTTAAAATCGGTAATTTTAATTTTGCCGGAAATGTTTTTATCAGCGACGAAAAGGTTGAGCGTGCCGTCGCTGCCTGACAGGAATGCCACTTTTGAGCCGTCAGGCGAATAAACCGGTGAGAACGCTCTCAGATTCTCCGTAAGTTTTCTTTCCTGTTTTGAAGCGATATCATATTCATACAAATCATAAATTACGTTTTCATCAATTGTAGGAGGGGAGTTTCTTTTTGAATAAATAAGTTTTTTTCCGCCGGGCGCCCAGGAGAAATTATATGAAACAGGGGCGTCAATCATTTCCTGTGTTTTTGAAGCGATGTCATAGACAACGAGACCCGTCATCGCATAATCGTAATCACCGTTTGAAAGAAAAGCAATCTTTTTGCCGTCAGGAGAGATCTTCGGATAGTAGTTGGCAAAGCCTTCCTTGGTAATTACTTCGCCGTCTATTAGATCCTTTTTAACTTCTGAAATTCTCGCGGCATAGTCTTTTTTCAGGTAGGATTTCCATTCATCATAAAGTTCTTTTCCGTCAATTCCGAGAACATCCCTGACGGCTTTATCCATGCTGAAGTTCGTTAGTTTACCGAGACCCTGTGAAAGAAGTTTGAGTTTATCTTCACCATATTTCCAGGCGATATATCTCGTTAGTGCGAAACCGGAATTATATATTGATTCGGCTTTAAGGCTTGTAATCGAGGAGAACTGTCCCATTTCGTTCCAGGTTAGCATATTATCGTCGAGGACGTAACTTCTAAGAATCATATCCCGATTGGCGTCCCAGTAATCGTAGCCCATCTGCTGTCTCTGGTACTGTGCGGTGCCTTCGGCGAACCATGCGGGAACGCCGATACCGGAAACGGGATAGGAAACGATGAGATTGGGATAGCCGTACAGCACGTCGGGTCTTCTTTCCTTTTCGTAATTAATCCACTGAAGATAAATCGCGGGAATATTTTTAGTAATTTTCAGAGAAGCCTGAATCTGAATCATATGGGTAAATTCGTGCGTGATAACGTTTCTCAGCCAGTTATGCGTGCCGCGGAGTTCAAAATCGAGCGCCGAGGCGAAAATTTCAATTCTGTTCCCGAAATAATCGGTCGCGCCGTTCGCGATATCCGAAAGGTCATTCACAACGAAATTCACTTTATCTTTCGGTTTGTAGTCATAGAGTCCTGTAATAGGTCCGTAGACGTCTTCAGCAATTTTGGAGATTGTCTGAGCGGTTCTTTCAGCGCCCGGATGATAAGTAACCGTGAAATGTTCGGTTTCAATTGTAAACCATTCTTCGGACGGATGCGACTCAAATTGGGCGAATGTAACGGAATAAATGAAAAAAAGAATCCAAAAAGACACACCGAAAAAAGAAAAATTTTCCCGTCTATTAATCATTGAATATGTTTATTTTACTAATTATTATTGAATAATGAAAATTTCAGTAGAAATTCGAATAGGCTTAATGGTCAGTTTAAATTTAAATAAAATTTTTTATAAACTAAAAAAGGGTATTTATTGAGTATTATTCTTCCGTTTATCACAAAAATTTATTGATTTTCAATTTAGTAAATACAAATAATATTCAGAACAAGTTCCCGATAAGGAAAAAACTAACTTTCTTATCGACAATAATAGTAATTCTATTGACGATATGCAATGTTAGTTTTTCTCAAGGCAGGAGAGATTTAGGGCCTTATTCGAATTATCGATATGAAATGAACGATTCGATTCGCAAGAAGTTAGCCGATTCGCTCGGTTTATCTTACGATTCGAGTCTATATTTGCCTGTCGATTCATTATCGAGAGTAAAATACTTCCAATACAAGCCGACATATTCATACGGCGTAAAAATCAAAGAAAAGACGCATCCGCTTTTGCTGGAGAACACATCGAAGATACAGCGCGAGGTTACATTCACGGACAGCAACAAAGTTATAATAAGGGAAAAGATTGACGGAGAGGACATAAAAGCGCCTCTCGTTATGGAATTCAAGGATTATATAAAGACGCTGGAAAAAAGCAACAACGATAAGGTGTTTTATG
>CALGII010000286.1 GCA_937915485.1 uncultured Ignavibacteriota bacterium
CAATGGGAGGAAAGTTTTCCCGTTAACGCTTTCAGTTCCTTTAATTCGCTTACGCTGAGGCGGAGAATGATGTTTGCGTTTGAGAGCCCCTTCAACGCATCTTTCCTCTTGAGGTCTTTCGGTTCCGCGCACAGAATAGAATCCTTATAATATTTCCTCAGGCTGTAGGGAACAATTTTCACGTGTTCAACGTCGTCAATCAGACGGTCGTATCTCTTATCGGGCTTAAAGCGGGGATAAAGAACATTGACTTTAAGGTTGTTCTTAAGCGCGAACACGACCGTTTTTTTCAGGTCATCATAATCCATCAGGTCCTTACGGGATTTATCAGTCTTCCTGCTTTCGTAATGGCAGAAAGAAACGGATGAGCCGCTCAGTATTATCATCAGATATTTCAGCATGCCGGATACATATTATTTTCTTCCCTCAGGTTTTTATTCAGTCTTCTACCGAGTTTATTCCAGAAATAATTATTCGCTCTAACTCTCGCTTTATGCATTTTGCAAATGCTCACGGACCTTTGAAAAATTGTTTCAGTATCCGCGAAGTCATAGTTCGCACCCTGGCACCAGGCGCATCCGGCGGCAACGCTGCAATCAACGCATTCTTCGGGACTTTGCGAGACCATATCGAGAACGAGAAAAGGTCTTAATTTGTTTTCGTCTATTCCGTCATCGGCGTTTCCGAGCATGAGTCCTTCCCGGTTTTGAAGTGAAAAGCCAACGAATCTTATGCACGGATAGAAGTTTCCCTTACTGTCAACGGCGAGCATTTTTCCCGCCCCGCACCAGTTGACGTTTTCCGTGTACGGATAACCGATTGTCCTGCTGAAGAAAGTACAGGTAAAGTCTTCATACAGTTTGCGTTCGATTATTTCGTCGGCGAGTCCGGTCAACTGCTCTTCAAAGAGCACATCGTCGCCTTCTTTCCAGACGTCCTCGAAGACAGCATTGATATTCACCTCTTTAATACCAAGGCTGAAAAGGTGGAGGACGCTTTCCTTAATGTAGGGAATGTCACCGCTCGAAATTGTCACTTTAGTCGATGTATCGGGGAACTGTTTTTTCCAGAGGGGGATATTTCTTACAACGTTGTCATAGGACCCCGTTCCGTCGGAATAAACTCTTTGCAAGTTGTGTTTCGTTTTCGTTCCGTCGATAGTTATCTGCAGGCTTATATGCATTCTGTTCTTTTTGATGAACTCCTGCACGCGCGGGTCGGAATACATAAGTCCGTTAGAAGTGAATCCAATCCTGTAATTATTAAACCAGCGGTGGTTAGTTTCGTAAGCCCTTAACTTGAAATAATCGCAGATTTTATCGATGAGTTCGATTTCAATGAGAGGTTCGCCGCCGATGAATTCGAGCACTACGGATTCTTCAGCGGAATGAATGTTATCCTTGAGTATAAAATCAACGGTCTTCTTCGCGGTTTCGAAGTTCATACGCGCAGATTTATTCTTGCCGACGAGGTAGCAGTACTTGCAAGCCAACTGGCAGTCTTCCGTCACGACGAACGTAACATACTTCGATTTGCCTTCTTCCCAGGAAGAGGCTTTATCAATTCTTACCTTATTTTCTTCTGTCATCCGAAGGAAAAATTAAAGCGATAAATTACCACGCTCCGTCGGAGCAGGGTCCGCCGCATTTTCCCTTGCAGCCGCCTTC
>CALGII010000287.1 GCA_937915485.1 uncultured Ignavibacteriota bacterium
ATTGTTTATCTCGGCAAAAAAAACGCGATTAATAATTTTTGCCTGGGAGCCGAAGGCAATGAACTTGCCTGCGCTAAATGTCATATCGGGTATGGAATGACTTCGTCTAAAACGTTTGATTTTGAAAACCCTCAAAATGTCGACTGTCTGGTCTGTCACGATAATACCGAAACATATGCAAAGGCTCAGGAAAAAGGCGGGGCTCCGGAACCAACATTGGACTTTTCTAATATCGCCCAAAACGTCGGAAGACCAAAACGTTCAAATTGCGGGGTTTGCCATTTCTACGGCGGCGGCGGAAATAACGTCAAACACGGCGATTTGGAAAAAGCCATGTTTGAACCTTCAAAAAATATTGACGTTCATATGGGTACAGACGGAAGTAATCTTGCTTGTGTTGACTGCCATTTAACGGATAAGCACAACATACAAGGCCAGATGTATTCTTTGGCTTCGATGAACAGAAACCGCTCCACCTGCGAACAATGCCATACGGAAAATCCGCACGATGACGGAATCCTGAACAAACATACTCTGAAAGTCGCCTGCCAGACCTGTCACATACCCGTGTACGCGAAAGTAAATTCTACTAAAACAGAATGGGATTGGTCAACCGCGGGCAAACTTAAAGACGGTGAACCTTACGAAATAAATGACTCCCTTGGAAACCATACTTATTTATCCACGAAGGGTAGTTTTAAATGGGGGAGAAATCTCATACCTGAATATATATGGTTTAACGGTACGGCTGACCATTATTTAAAGGGGGATATTATACAGGATACCACCGTACCTTTGGTTCTTAACCAATTGAAAGGGTCATACAACGACAGGGAATCAAAAATTATTCCCGTAAAACTAATGCGAACCAAGCAATGTTTCGACCCAATATATAAAATGCTCGCGATTCCAAAACTTTTTGACCCGAAATTGGGCGAAGGTGCTTTCTGGAAAGACTTCGATTGTCTGCGGGCTTTAGACGTTGGAATGAAAGAAATTGGTCTGCCGTTTAGCGGAAATCTTTCCTTTATCCAGACTGAAATGTACTGGCCCGTAAACCATATGGTTTCGGCAAAAGAAAATTCCGTCAAATGCGTAGAATGCCATACGAACAATGGAAGCAGACTCGCGGGATTGAACGATTTTTATATGCCCGCAAGAGACAGAAATAACGCGGTCGAAGCCGCCGGCTATGCCTTGCTGGTTCTGTCTTTCGCAGGTGTGCTTTCCCACGGGGTTGTTAGAGTCGTTTCTTCAAGAAAAAACAGGAGAAGATTATGAAACAGAAAGTGTATATTTATAAAGCGTTCGAAAGATTCTGGCACTGGATGCAGGCAATTTTGATTTTCTTTCTTGCGTTCACGGGATTTGAAATTCACGGCACGCTCAGTTTTCTCGGGTATCAAAACGCGGTGAGATACCACAACATCGCCGCGTATGCGTTCATTGTGCTTATAATATTCGCCGTGTTCTGGCATTTTGCCACGGGAGAATGGAGACAGTATCTGCCGACATTCGGAAATATTAAAGCGCAGATATATTATTATCTTTTTGGAATTTTCAGGAATGCGCCGCATCCTACAAAAAAAACGGTCTTAAGCAAACTTAATCCCTTGCAGAAACTTGTCTATTTGGGACTTAAACTGCTCGTAATCCCCGTGATGGTCGTTTCGGGCCTATTATATATGTTCTACAGGTATCCTCAGGAAGGAACAATCGAAGGATTAAACATTGATTCGGTTGGGGTTATAGCGGTATTTCATACGGCGGGCGCGTTCCTGCTGCTGGCTTTTATCGTTGTGCACCTGTATCTCATTACGACCGGAACAACCGTAACTTCAAATTTAAAAGCCATGCTGACCGGGTATGAAGAACTTGAGGAATCCGAAGAACACGGCAGCGAAATAAAAAATGAGCAAAACAAAGACGACAAAAAAGAGGTAATCTATGAATGAAAAGAAATTTATGAATCCCTATCTGGCGGGATTCTTTCTCGGACTGATTCTTCTCGCCACTATCTACGTTACAGGAAGGGGTCTCGGAGCAAGCGGAGCCGTTAAGAGTGTTTATACGGCGGCCGTTGAAAACATACTTCCCGGGTATACCGCTAATGCGTTGTATTATCAGGAATACTCTAAAGAGCATCCCGGAAATCCGCTTAAGAACTGGCTGGTTTTTGAAGTGATTGGAGTGGTTATCGGCGCGTTTATTTCAGGCTTAGTATCAAACAGACTCAAATTCAAACTCGAGCATTCACCGAAAAGCACCGCGAAAATCAGAATTGCCGGCGCGCTGATCGGCGGATTCCTGTTCGGATTCGGAGCGCAGCTCGGAAGGGGATGCACCAGCGGAGCGGCTTTGTCCGGCATGGCGGTACTCTCAACGGGCGGATTAATAACGATGGCCGCGATTTTCGGCGGCGCCTATTTGTTCGCGTACTTTTTCAGAAAATTGTGGATTTAAAAATATTCATGGGAGTTTATTAAAATGGGACCATTAGTTCCTGAAGTTATCGGAAACGAATTGAATTTTATCGTCGCTCTCTTCATCGGAATAGCGTTCGGATTTATTCTCGAGCAGGCGGGATTTTCAACGTCAAAAAAACTTGTCGGACTTTTTTACGGATACGACTTCACTGTTCTCAGAGTGTTTTTCACCGCCGGAATTACCGCTATGATAGGTGTGATTGCCCTCGGACACTGGGGATTGCTTGATATAAGCCTCGTGTATATTAATCCGACATTCCTGTGGTCGGCGCTTGCCGGCGGTTTCATTATGGGGCT
>CALGII010000288.1 GCA_937915485.1 uncultured Ignavibacteriota bacterium
CCGAAGCGATGGATTTCGATGAAATCCGCCTCTTCGTTGACAACGTGTTTATGACACTCAACAAAAGCGTAACGATAGCGAAGGACGTGAAGAATATGCTTCTGAACAAGGACTTCAAGGAGCCGATAACGGATACATACAATTCGCCCGCATAGAATAATTCGCTTAAAAGATTTTCAAACAAAACGGCTGATTAATCTCAGCCGTTTTTCATTTATCTGTCTTAACGACACTTGAAAATTCGTTCAGAATTTCTCTTTCATCATCGCTGAAAAGACTTTCGTCATCGCTGAAGATACTTTCGTCATCACTGAAAAGACTTCCGTCATTGATGATGCGGCTCCCGTCACGGGTGCGCTGAACTCGTCATCGGTAACGCGGCTTCCGTCATTGCTAATGCGGTCTCCGTCACCGGTAAAAAATATTTCATCACATCTGAATAATTTTTCATCCCCGGTATTTAAAGTCAAATCAGTGAGGATGAATCCTAAATCAGTGAGGATGAATCCTAAATCAGTGAGGATGAATCCTAAATCAGTGAGAATGAATCTCAAATCAGTGAGAATGAATCTCAAATCAGTGAGAATGAAACATTTATTAAAGAGAACAAAAACTCAGGCATTAATAATATAAGTCTCATCAGCGGGGATAAACATCAAAACATTGGTGAAGAAAGTTTCATCGGCGGGGATGAAGTATTTTTTCCCGCGGACAGAAGAAATATTTTTAATAACGAGCAATATTTCACCAAGGACAAATAAAATTTCAAAGGGGACGAACGAAATTTCAAAGGGGACAAATAAAATTTCAAAGGGGACGAGAAAGATTTCATCAAGAATGAACAAATTTTTATAGAGGACAGGAAATATTTCTTTAATGACGGGACGAATTTTATCGGGAACGGAGGAAAATCCCCTGTAACGGATAATAAATCACGGATGTCGGGACAAAATCAGAGGGAACAGGTGAGATTTCACGCGTAACCGCCTCAATTTCATTAACATTAATGCAATTCCGGACGTAAACGGGGTTTGTGAAAGAAATAACGGGAATTTCGATAAAGCGAACGGCATAAGAACGATGTGAAACATTCAAAAAATCATCGGGAACGGGAATTTATTTCTGCAAATGTATTATATTCCAATTGATAAAACACAGGATTATATAAACGCTTAATGTCAGAAAATTAAATTTAAAAAACAATACTTGAAATATTTGCATTTTCGCCTTAAACCAATACTGATAATTTCCGCTATCCAACCAAATTAAAAAGGAGCGATAAAAATGGGAGACTATCTGCCCCACCGAGACGGGGACTTAGCCCAATGGGAAGAAAACTTCAACACCAAACTTCCCGGACACGCCACGGCAGTAGGCGTTCTGCCTGCAGAAGTAACAGAAGTTGACACTGTCATCACCGCGCACAATGCATCTTACGTTGAAATGGTCGCGGTAAAAGATACCGCGAAATCGAAAGTCGCGGCGAACACGGCGAGGAAAAAATCGATGCGTGACCTCGTTCGTCCGCTCGTTCAGAGAATCAAAAATCATCCGGGTTACACCGATGAAATCGGTAAAGACCTCGGAATTGTCGGACCGTCGAGCACAGTTGACATAATGAACGCGAAGCCGACAATAAAAGCGGCATCCGGCGCGAGCGGAGTAACAATCGATTTCAACAAGAGCGAATTCGACGGAATCAAAATCTTTTCTCGCAGAGGAAGCGAAGCCGAATTCACATTCCTCGCGAACGATACGAATCCGCCTTATCACGACACCCGCGTGAACCTGAACAGCGCCGACGCGGAACTCCGCGAATACTATGCCGTCTATATCCTTAACGACGACCCAATCGGAAAGGAAAGCGACATAGTGAAAATCACCGTAATGAGAATGTAGCGGCGAAGCGGACTTAAGAAATGCTAAAGGAGAAACTGTAAGAATAATAAGGAACACGATTGTTGTTTTTCATTTATTCCTTCCGTGGAATCTCTTCCTCCTTAGAGATTCCACATTTATATAATACTATTTTATTAATTAATTTCGTTAATATTTTTATTTATATTGTAATAGAAATTAAGAGAATTTTTTCTAATTCATTACTGTTGATGATTGCTATTTTTTCATTCTTTGCTGGTGCAGGTTTTTTGGATTTAGGATTCGAGAATACAAACCATGAAATTGTATTTGTAAATGAATACAAAAAATCGTTTCTCGAAACATATAAGTATTCAAGAAATATTTTGAGTTTAAATAAGCCTAGGTTCGGTTACTCATCTGATGATATTAGCGTTTTTTTAAAATCTGAAAATTTGAATACTATCATAATTCAAATACAGGAGCTGCGAAGAGAAGGATATACAATCGGTATTATTGGCGGTCCCCCGTGTCCTGATTTTTCCGTTGGTGGGAAGAACAAAGGGAGGCATGGAGATAACGGTCAATTAACTGAAATTTATTTTCGTTTAATAGCAAGTTTACAGCCCGACTTTTTTTTATTCGAAAATGTAAAGGGGTTGTTTAAAACCAAAAGGCACCGGGCATTTTATGACGAAATGAAGGGATATATAAATTACAATGGTTATAAAACATATGACAAGTTGATAAATACGCTTGTATTCGGAGTGCCTCAAGACAGGGAACGAATATTTATGATTGGATTTTCCAATGATTTTTTAAACGGTAGAAATTTTGTTTTCCAATTTAACGAACGATACAACATTAATTACATAAAAGAAAAAGACTGGCCCGATACGGACGATTTTGTTGAAAATGGCGAATTAGAGATGCCTGAAAATATAATACCGGAACTAACTGTTAATTTTTGGTTTAACATAAATAATGTAAGAGAGCACCCAAATGCATCAAATTATTTTCATCCTAGAAACGGATTGGCAAAGTTTTTGACTATTAGAGAAGGTGATGTTTTGAAAAAATCATACAAAAGATTACACAGATGGAGATATTCTCCAACAGTTGCGTACGGAAACAACGAAGTTCACTTGCATCCTTTTCATGCAAGAAGATTGTCTGTAGCCGAAGCACTGTCATTGCAAACATTGCCTCCTAATTTCAGTTTCCCAAGCAAGACATCCTTAACCGATATGTTTAAAATGATTGGCAATGGAGTTCCCTACGTTGCATCTCTTAACATTGCGAGTTTAATCAGAAATTTTATCATAAACTAATCTAAAAAATATGTTGACAGCCAGGGATATCGTCAATCAAATCAGTTTATTGCCAGAGGGTTCCTTCAAATATCTTGACCCTAAGAATAAAAACATAATTAAAATTGTTGATATCGTTTATCCGGAAGGGCCTATTAAATTTGTAAGGTATTCTACAAAAAAAGCAAGTTCTAACCAAAGACCTGTTTCAATTTCTACAAATTCTTTATGGAGGCTTTCTAATGCTATCAAGCCGGGCATCCCAATAAATATCGACAGAGTGTTTGGCGCTAGTTTCAATTACAGATCTGCTTTGGAAGCTCTTTTGGCTAATTGTCCGGAATTTTTTTATTGCTATCCGGGACGAATTGAAAACGTAAACAACTCTAGCAAAATAAAAAAAGGGCACAAACATTTAATCTGGAGTCCCGACAGAACACATGAAGCGGGAATTGTTGAAGAAATAAAAACCGATTTGGTGATATCTGAAATACCAAGCAATGAAATTATTTACGATGCAATAGAATTTGATCCTGAAAGTTTAAGGGGCATTGACATTGAAGCCAAAAGAAGACATGTCCAAATACAAATTGCATTAATGGAAATTGGAATATTTTTAGGATATCGAATATGGATAGCCTCCAATGACAAAGGAATTTTATATAAAAATAAAAGATTGGGCGAATATCCCTCGGTTATACCTGATTTAAAAAAGGAAGCATTGATATCTTCTTTTTCAGATGCTATTAAATCAGCATTGTTTATTGATTGTATTTGGTTTAGAAACAGCAGATTTATGCCCGCAGTTATGGAAATCGAAGAGTCCACTGGCATTACAAGCGGTTTGACAAGAATGAAGTCATTTAAGGACAAATCACCTGATTTCAATACGCGATATGTAATAGTTGCTTCGGATGAGAGTAGGAATGAAGTTATTAGAAAATGCAGTGAAGCACAATTTAAAGATCTGAATCCAAGATATTTCTCGTATTCCGCAGTAGAAGAATTATATTCGCTTTGTTCGAGAAGAAAAATCAGAGGGATAACAGAAGAATTTTTAGACTCATTTATAGAACCCGTATTCAATTAATATAGCATAGTAGTTATATAGTATTATTTAAGGATTCTTTTTGCTTTTCCAACTTTTGGAGAATTTTCACAAATGTTTTCTCGCGTGCTTTTTTATTTCTAAGACTGCATTGCCAGATTACCAAAACTAGAAAACCCATTTTTTTCAATTCTTTGATATTCCTTTTATCCCTCAATTTATTATTCTTGATTTTATTATCCCAATATTCAGTTCTGGTTGAAGGTAACTTGAAATCATAGCAGTTATCATGACCATGCCAAAAACAGCCATTAATAAATATCCCCGTTTTATATTTGGGAAGAACAATATCCGGTTTTCCAGGAAGACTACTTACATTCTTTCTATATCTATATCCACATGAGAAGAGT
Source organism: uncultured Ignavibacteriota bacterium (assembly GCA_937915485.1). GTDB lineage: Bacteria > Bacteroidota > Ignavibacteria > Tepidaquicellales > Tepidaquicellaceae > CAIKZJ01. The sequence continues at coordinate 4,626 of CALGII010000288.1, forward strand.
AATTTCCTAATTACAATTTCAGGAGTTGTGTCTTTCCCAAGTATTTTTGACATAATCTGACTTCGCTTCTTTTTTGAAAAAATATCCATAATTTAATTATGAATTATAGATAATCCTAATCGGGCAGCATGAGAAGAGAATTTTTGTAATATATCCGCAAATAGTTTGTCCTTAACTCTGAATATTAGATTATATTTTCCAGAATTTCGTAATTCATCAAAATTCATCGAGATAATAGCTCTCAAATCAAAAAATATTATATTATTAGTTTTTTGATATTTCAATCTAATTGGGAAAAGTTCTTTGTAGAAATAATCTTTTTTCTTAATAATATCCCGTTTTTTGCCAGAATATTCAGTTATTCCACCAAGAATACATCTTGACAAAATAGAATTCTGCTGAGAAAAATCACAGGGTGGTGATATTTCAATTAATATTGATTTTGATATACCTGGCCAATCTTTATAGAATTCATTATATCGGGTAATATCGATTACTTCATAAACATTTCCTGGCATAACAATATTTTCCATTATTGGTTTTTCATCAATCAATATTTTTGTATTAATATCGGAAAAAACATCATTTATTTTTGAATTAAGTCTTCCGATTAACAACTGGTCGTGACTTGATATATCAGTTGGACACTTTTCCCCGTTAATGTAATTATCGCCTTTAAATGTCTTTGCGCAGTGTTTATCTCTACCAATTAAGCAATTATATTTAATATTATCAAGATTTCCAAACAATGTATCATCTTTTATTTCTTGACTACTTACTGCATATTGTAACATATCTGAAAATGATTTAAAAGCATCCCTATATAAGTCGTTTTCTCTTATTTTATCAATATTAATGCCGGAATAATTTTGTGCCAGATGAGATAAAATATATTTCAAATTATCATTTCTATATTCATAATTATTCTCAAGAGAAAAAATATTGATAATAGTGTTATTCTTGCCAGCATTGACCAGCATATCCCATTGCATAAGAAAACATGCCGTGAAATCGTTTGATAACTTATCGTTTATATGATTGTATATATCCTTATACCCATCCCGTAAATAATTGTTTTTATCTAAATCAATAATAAAAAGAGGATGAGAATATAAATTAACATCCAGTTGAATTTTCATTTTAAATTCTTTTACTTCCTCGGGATGCTTAGTCCATAATACAATACCATAAACACCAAAATTAACACCAATCTTTTTCACGAAATGTTTTCTTATACGTGCTATATTTTCTTTAGGACTAATACTGTCATCAAGGGATAAATCTAAAAATATTAATCGTCGGTTTTTTAGAAATCCTTCGTGGGTTGCTAGCATACTTGCGGTTAAATGTCTAACCCATATGCCTTTTCCTTCTAACAAATCCCTTAATTCGCTTATCTCATCTTCTTTGTCATCTATTATTAAAACGCTATCAACAAAATTTTCAATCATTTTTTTTCTTTGTTTTTTCTTTGGGAAATGACAAACAAATTATTGATTTATTTATTTCTGATTCATTTATTTCGGGGGGTAATTCTACTTCATGTTTATTACATATGATTAATTGACCTTTCATCGATGTCATCATTTCCGATGCAACATGCAAACCAATACCGGAGCCTATATTATGGGGTTTCCCACTAATAAAAGGCTTTATTGCTAATTCAAATGGTAAATTAAACCCAGGGCCATTGTCAGAAACAATAATCGAATTGTAACCGTTTATTTGATCCGTGATAAATATTGATATCACTCTATTAATTTTTTTTGCATATTTTAGCCAAAAGATTGAATTATCCAAGATGTTAGTCAAAACTGAAATACTTTCAGATTCCGCTAAATATGCCAATAAATTCGAATTAATATGATTTGAAATAATTTTAATTTTATGGTCATTGAATCTGAATTCATAATTATCTAATGCGACGCTAACAATATCTTTTAAGGGTGTCAGCCTTATATCAGAGTTTTTTATCATAGCTGTATACCCCCTGATTGCTTTTTCTAACAACATCGACATGTTTATTGCTATATTGTACTCATTTCTTTTTAATGCTCCAACCAAGGAAGATATTAATTTCTCTATTCCGTGAATGACGGAACTTAAATTTAATCCAACATTTGCACTTTTTAGTAATACATTTTTTACTTCGGTGTATTGTTTGTCTATTCGCCCTAAATATTTTAATATTTCGTTTCTAATATTTGCCTCTTTAACATTTTCTTCGACGATATGTATAACATCTGCTAAATCAGATAAAACAGGTTCAATAACTTTATGTTTTTTGTATAAATTTGCTAATATCTCTTTATCAATATTCCGTTCTCTTACAAATAGAGACAGAGCATAATTCACGGCTTGCGTGAAGACATAATAAGATTCATTTTCCAAGAAACCTTCCCGATTTGTTTTCTCAATAAGACCAAAGCTTTTCTCCCTGTTTATTTTTACTGAGCCAATAATAATATTATTACTTACGTTACCTCCTACCCTATGGACTCTTTTTAAATCAATTCCCAACCAATCATTGTCTTTTTCGCCATAGTCATATACTCTGATACCATCTCTATAAACTCTTACCCCTCCATTTTCTTTTATATAATTTTTTATGCTAGACTTTTCTGCATTGACATAACTAAATATTTGCGAATCTGTCTCAAATATGATAATATCAAATTCTATTGGACCTATTTTATGATTATCCAAATCGATGTAATATAATTTTCGATTTTCAAGTTTTTTAAGATATAAATCCTCTTCGATAAGGTCGGTTAGTTTTACTTTTCGACCCTTATCAACTTTACTTAAGCTTTTCCAAGGTTTAAACTCATATCTAAAATCTGTAAGCTTGTCTCCTTCCATTTTACAATGACCAAAATATATTGCACTTTTTTTAATATCTTCAAAATCAGGTAAACCTTCAAACACGTTTATATTAGATTGAGGCAATACGTTAAAAGAATCACTAAGATTTTCAAAAGGACTATTTAATGAAATCAGATTTCTATAAACTTCTCTCAATTTTCGTCTATCCCAATTTTGTTTTAAATCTTCAACTATGATTATCGTTCCATGGCCGTTTTTAAAATTCGAATTTTCTTTTTCTTCCGTATACTCAATTAAAAAATCCTTCACCTCTTTTTTAATATCTAATTTATTCCAATCCAATAATAGCTTAATTTCATTATCATGCTTCATTTTACTAATCAAAGTAATTACATTTCCAAGTTTATGTGCACTAAGTCTTCCAATTCCTTTTTCACCTAGAGGAAATCTATTGCATTTATTATTGTAAAAATTTACAAATTTATTTTCTGTACCAATACGTAGCCAAACATTTTCAATAACATCTAAATTCATCCCATAACCATCATCAGTAACTATAATTTTAGCTAATTTTTCATTATCGAAATTAAACTGAATAGTACAATTTTTTGCACATGCATCATAAGAATTTTTAACAAGTTCCAAAAGTGCAATACTTTCATTCTTTATTAATTCTTCCCCAAAATGGAGTAATATTCTAGGTGATATTGTAAAAGGTTTTTTCATGAGTTACAGTTATTTATCACATTTGCAATATGTTTAGCTAAAATTGGCGGAACGGCATTTCCTATTTGTTTAGCAATGCCGCTAATGCTATTACCAAAAAAATTATACGATAAATCAAAAGTTTGAAGAGTTGCACCTTCTCTTAATGAAATTGCTCTGTTTTGATCTGGGTGAGCAAATCGACCATTAGAAATGCTAAAAAACTTTGTTGTAATTGTTGGTGCCGGTTTGGACCATGACATTCTGCCATAAGAATCACTAAAAGAATTTAATCTTTTATATTGAGACGGGATAGCAAGTGTTTTGTCATTTACATAAGAAATTCGCGAACCACCGTCAGGTTTTGTTAACTCAAGACGCTTCATATTTATTGCTGACAATCCGGCGACGGTATGTATATTTCCGTTTTCATCTTTGTCCCCAGCAACTAATCTGGGAAATCCCAAAACCGGATGAATAAAATCTTTTACACAAGGAATTTCAAAATTTTTTTCAGGCAATTTTAATTTATTTGTAACTCTAGATGCCATAAGAAGAAATCTTTTTCTTGTTTGAGGCACACCAAAATGTGATGCATTGATGATGCCATAAGAATCTTTGTAAGTATATTTGTTTTCATCTAAAAATTTTAAAAATTTAACCAATGGTGATTCGTTTTTTTGCATATAAATACCCGGAACATTTTCGATTACAATATATCCTGGTTTGTAATATTCAACAAATTTTTGAAAATCTTTTAACAGATTCTTGGACTCTTCCGATTTTCTCTTGTCAGTTTTAATTTTGCTCCAGTATTGACAAGGACTGCAGCCGATGAAAATCATATTTTCGTCGTTCTTTGTAATCCTCGTTTGTTTCTCAAACTCTTCGAATGATAGATTTTTAATATCGGCAAGTATGAATTTCGAGTTCTGATTATTATACTCATAGGTCATTTGACAATCCTTATCGAAATCCAGACCGGCGATTACATCAATTCCGGCTTTTGAAAAACCGTTAGTCATTCCTCCGGCACCGCAGAAAAAGTCAATAGCTTTTAATTTGCCCACGATTAGATAGTTTTAATAAGCAAAAAAATATTAAATAAAGCAATTAATTGAAACACAATAATAAGAATGATTGTAAAGTAAATCTATACTTCCCTTTACGTATTGCATTATAATCAATATTTTAAATCGGCTGTTTTCTGCTGCGGAGGACGGTAATGATTAAACCAATGTTTAAAATTGAAGGTGCCAGACGTATTACTTTTGTTCTGTCGATTTTTTTTGTCAGGGGGAAACTTCACGGATTAACGGGACAGGCTCTGCCGGGAATGAACAGAAAGAGCAGCAGAAACAGCAAGAGCAACAGAGACAGAAACAGAAAGAGCAACAAAAGCAGCAAGAGCGGAGGCGGCAAGTGAACGGGGATGTTTTCACAGCGGTCATACTTTTCAATTGCTTGTTTTGTTAAAGTTGTTATTTTTCTTATCAGGTTTCTCCTTCATTTTGTTTTCGGGTATTAATATGGTTTTGAATTATGCATTTTTATATTTAGTCGCATTTGTTAAAGCATTTGAATTTTTAAGGATTAAACTATGAATTTCATTGATTCAGTCAAAGGCACGTTTGACATAAAGAAAGGCGCGGACAGGATTTCCACGATTGAGCAGATTCGCGGCGAGTCAATTTTAAAAGGTCCGAATCTTTTCTACCTTATTTGTTCGGCAATACTCGCCTCGGTCGGGCTTGACACGAATTCGCCCGCCGTTATTATCGGCGCTATGCTGATATCGCCGCTTATGTCGCCCATTCTCGGCATAGGTCTTTCGCTGGGCATACACGACAAGGAAAACTTTTTCATTTCGGTTAAGGAATTCGCCGCAGGAGTCGTGTTAGCGCTACTCATTAGCGCGGTTTATTTTTTTCTCACGCCGCTTGGAAACGTCACTGCCGAAATATTGGGGCGCACTAAACCGACCGCTCTCGACATATTAATCGCGTTCTTCGGCGGAACGGCGGGTATTGTCGCCATAACGAGGTCGAAGACCGCGTCTGCAATTCCCGGAGTCGCTATTGCCACGGCTCTTATGCCTCCGGTATGCACTGCGGGATACGGGCTCGCGAGCGCCCGGTACGAATATTTTTTCGGCGCGATTTATCTTTTCTTCATAAACGCTGTTTTCATTTCTTTTTCCTCGTACCTGATTGTAAGATACCTGAAATTCCCATTCAAGGAATACCTTGACAGGAGAAGGCTCGCACGTTCAAGAGTTGTAATTTATTCGTTCGTGATTATAGCGGCTATTCCGAGTTTCTTTATATTTTACGGCGTGATTTCAGACGTCAGGATTAACAACAGGATAGAAAAGTTTATTAAAGAGGACATTCAGAAGAGCGGATACAACGTGATTGAGTGGGAATACATTCCCGGTAAGGATGACGGAGGAAATCTTAACATATATGCCGTCGGCAATCCGCTGACGAAGGGTAAAAAAGATTCCCTCGGCGGCGCCCTGATGAGATTAGGAATCGGAAACACGAAAATTAATTTTACGCAGATAAACGACGACAGGGGCATTCAGAACATTAAAGGAGAATTGAGTTCGGACATACTCGCGAAGATATCGCTCTTGAAGAAATCCGAATCCGAAGCGGCGCTCGATTCAATCAGGGATTTGAGCGGCAGGGATTCGCTTATTTCGCGGGACATTACGGAGGAAATCAGAATTTTTGTTCCCGGAATCGAGAGCGTCGGTTTTTCACGCAATCATTATACACCCGGTACGGAGGATGATTCCGTAAAAGTGAAAAGCCTTCCGCTCGTTACAGTGCAATGGGAAAAGAAAACCGCTGATGCGAGAATAAGGTCGTCTCAGAATGACATTTTTAATTTCATTAAATCGAGACTCACGGCGGATACGCTGAAGATTATTAATCTCAAGTGAGTTTACTTGATATTGAATGCAATATTTGATACCTTTATAAAAGTATAAAACACATTTGGAACCGGTAATATAGCCGATACGAATCCGGTTCAGGGAAGTACTTTCAGGTACCGCTCCCCTGTTGATTTTTCTTGAATACGACTTTTCATATTTTAATGAAGAAGGGAGGCTTTTAATGAAACTTTTCGTAATATCGAACAGACTGCCTGTTACAATCACCGAAAAAGACGGAGGATACAAACTGAATACGAGTCCGGGCGGACTTGTTTCGGGAATAAGTTCGTATCTCGATTCGATGAACTCGTCTTCTCTCGACAAGACTTATTTCCACTGGCTTGGCTGGCCGGGTATGTCGTTTCCTGACAGGAAACAGGACGAGGTAAGAAAGTTGCTTGAGGAAAGAAAACTGACTCCTGTTTTTCTGAACGAGAAAGTGATGGACAGGTTTTATTCGGGATTCTGCAACAAGACCTTATGGCCTTTGTTTCATTACTTCCCCGCATATACAAATTATGACGGCGAGATGTGGAACATATACAAATACGTTAACGAAAAATTCTGCGATATTGTCTGCGGAATGGCGGAGCCGGGAGATATGATATGGATACACGATTACCATTTAATGCTTCTTCCCGCGATGATAAGGAAGAGAATGAGCGGTGCGCGAATCGGATTTTTTCTGCACATACCGTTTCCGCATTATGAAATATTCAGGCTGCTGCCTCCCGAATGGCGGAAGGATTTACTTGAAGGAATTTTAGGAGCGGATTTAATAGGCTTTCACACGAACGATTACACAAGATATTTTCTCGGATGTGTATTGAGACTTCTCGGTCATAACAATCACGCGGGAGAAATTCAACTTAGGGACAGAATCGTTAAGGCGGACACGTTCCAGATGGGAATTGATTTCCGTTTCTTTGACAGTCTGGCGCGTACGGAAGAAACCGAAGCGGAGTGCGGCAGGTTGAAGAAAAATCTCCGCTCGCGGAAAATTATTCTTTCAATCGACAGACTTGATTACACGAAGGGAATTCTCAACCGCTTGCAGGGTTACCAGTTATTTCTTGAGAAATACCCCGAATGGAGGAAGAAGGCGACGATGATAGTGGTAACTGTTCCTTCTCGAATCGGGGTCGAGAAGTATTATCAGATGAAGAAGGAAATCGACGAACTTATCGGAAAGATAAACGGCATCTTCGGCACTCCGGACTGGACGCCGATAATTTACCAGTACAAGAGTTTCGAGCGCGAGTATCTTTCCGCGCTCTACAGGGCAAGCGACGTTGCGCTAATAACCCCTTTGCGCGACGGTATGAATTTAATAGCGAAGGAATACATCGCGAGCAGGATTGACAACACGGGGGTTCTGATTCTAAGCGAAATGGCGGGAGCGGCAAAGGAAATGATTGAGGCATTAATTATTAATCCGAACCATATCGATAACATTGCCGATTCGATAAAGAAAGCGCTCGAAATGAAACCGGACGAGCAAGTCAGGCGGAACAAGGCGATACGGGAAAGAATAAAATCAAACGACGTTATAAGATGGGCGGAGAATTTTCTCCTTTCGGTGCTTCACATAAAAGGGCTTCAAAACAAATTTGAGAAAAAATATCTTGACGATGAAATCAGGAGTAAACTAATCAGGGATTTCAGGAAAGCAAAGAAGAAAATAATCTTTCTCGACTATGACGGCACGCTCGTTCCTTTCTGCGACGAGCCCGAGAACGCGTCGCCCGACGGCGAATTGATTAATATTTTAAAGTCTTTGTGCGGCGTCGCGGGGACACAGGTAGCGATTATCAGCGGAAGGGATACGGAAACGCTGGACAGGTGGTTCTGGGACGTAAACGCCGGTCTCGTGGCGGAGCACGGGGTGTGGATAAAGAAGCGCGGGAAGAAATGGAAAATTTTCAGGAAACTTGACGATGGATGGAAATGGCAGATTAAACAGGTGCTCGATAAATACTCGGAGATACTCGCAGGTTCTTTCTACGAAGAAAAAAGCCACTCAATTGTCTGGCATATCAGAAAGTCGGATAAACTATACGGAGAGACGGTTGCAAACGAGTTAACGGATGTTCTTAAGAACCTAACATCAAGGATGAGCCTCGACGTAATCAGGGGTCACGATATTGTCGAAGTACGAAATCTCGACGTACACAAGGGTACGGCGGTCAGCGTTTTCAAGCCGGAGGATAATTTCGATTTTATACTTGCCGTTGGCGACGACTGGACAGACGAGGATATGTTCAAGGCGCTGCCTCACAAAGCATACTCAATTAAGGTGGGGATGGAAAAGTCTTACTCAAAATACAATCTGCCTGATTATAACGATGTCAGAAAACTCCTTAAGGATTTGTTATCTGATTTATAAGCAGTATCAGCGGTTGTTCAGCAAGCGATTTTTTATTTCGCAATGAATGATTTTTGTTCGCCGATTTCGAATATTGAAACGCGGGATTCGATTCCGTATTCATTAACGAGTTCTTTGAATTTATAAAGGGGTTCGTTCACGTCAGTGAGGCGGAACTGAAACACTCCGTAATGTATGGGCACGAGGATACGGGCGTTCAGGTCGAGGAATATCCTGACTGCTCCCTCGGGAAATACGTGCCGCTTGTTTCCGCAGCCATTGCAGTCGTCGCAAGGTCCGATAGGTATCATTGCAAGGTCAATATCGAAGCGCTTACCGATTTCTTTGAAGGAGTAAGGGTCGTAACCCGTATCGCCGCCGAAATAGACGGTGAGTCCGTTGTATTTGAATATGAATCCCGTGTATGACTGCTCGCCCCAGATGAATCCGTCGAGTCCGTATCTTCCGCCCCAATGACGCGCGAAAACCGTAAAGACCGTTATTCCGCCTACGGTTACGGAATCTCCGACAGGATTCAAACCCTCATATCCGTTCCTGTTGCCGAGCCTGATATAATCATAATCGTACCCCGGAAGGTACGATTCGACTCCCTCGGGAAAAACAAACGGGGCTTTGCTATTTTTCGGACAAAGGTCTTCGATTGTTCCGATGCTCAGATGGTCAATATGCGGATGCGATACTGAAATCAAATCCAGTTTCGGGATGTTTTCTGTTTCGATACCGGGCTCGATAACCCTTTTTGAAAATATTCCAATCGTGGTCGTAAGAACGGGGTCGGTAAGAATTAATTTGTCATCCATTTGTATCAGGCAGGTGGAATGTCCAATCCAGAGCATTGCGAGGCGCGAGTCATTCCTTACGGGGTTTGATATTTTATTAAAAACTTTCTTCGTTGCCCTGAAAGAAGTAGGACCGTTGCCCGCGATTTCCTGAAAAATCGTGCACCCTCCGGATTGAAGGAGAAACACGAAAATTAATATTTTCAGGAACGGTTTTTTCATTTAATAATATTTTATATATAATCCGAAATTATAACGGCTCGGAGCGTTGTGTTTGTAAGTAAACTTGAGACCGGCCATTCCGAAAACCGAGTACACTCCAGTTTCAAACATAACGCCGTCGTGTTTCGAAAAGAATTCATCTTTCTGACTGTAGTATCCCGCACCGAGCGAGAGACTAAGGTATTCGCCTCCCTGCATCAGCGGGAAATAGACGCGAACGCCCGCATTGTACATATATCTTTTAACGCGGGAATAATCGAATCCGCCTAAAGCGAACTGAGGCGTGAAGAACAGTTCAGCAGAGCCTGAAAATTTCTTAACGGGTTTAATCATAAAAGAACTGAAATGTCCGAGGTACCTGTTTGGTTTGAATGTATAAGATACCGGCGTGACCTGCCATTCAAACCCGAATTCAAGACCACTACCGTTATCACCCTTATCATCGAAAAAGACAGGCGAGGGCAGAGCCTGAAACAGAGTCCAGGAAGACCACTTAAGAAACGTTCTTTCCCGTTCAGCCTGAGAATGCGCGCTGCCGGATAGAAGCAGCAGTAAAGATACGGTAAAAACTATACGGACAGAGGCGGAAAATTTCTTTCCCGAAAACTTTATTGAAAAATGATTTCTCAAAGATTAATCGAATAAAATATTTTAATTTCGTTCACGGTTATTTTAAAAGTCTTATACTTGACGTAGTTCGAGGTTCTGTTGAAAATCGTAAAATCCAGACCTATGTTTGATACCGGGGAAGCCGCCATCGAAAGCCGCGGATTAAAGATGAGCAGATTATCGTCGCCGTCCGCACCGTCGATTGTAAAAATATTAAAAAGGTACACGCCGACGAAGAGATGCCCCCTGTTCTTTAAATTAACGAACGACTCGAATTTTATTGTAGAACCCATTCCGAAGTTATAATCCCTGAATGCCGTTCCGTCGGTTTCATACTTGAATGCTTCCTTGATGTTCGAACCGCCGCCAAGTATAATGCCGGCGAAATGAATGCTTGATTCGAGGTCAACATCCGATAGCGTGGGAAATTTATATATTATGCCTCCGCCGATGCTCTGAGCGCCTATCTTATAACTTGTATTGTTGAAATAATCGAAATGCTGGAACAGTCCAAGAAGCATCCGCTGGTCATCCCTGTACTGAAAATTCTTTCCAAGAATGAATCCATAGACGTTGATCTGATTTATAAGCGGCTGCGTGCCGAAGTTAAAAATCGTTTTGACGTTGAAAAAATCGAACGGTTTTCTATCCTTTGTTGAATATGGATTTCCGTAGTACAAATCGTATCTTATCGCGACATTACCGTTCGCGTTGTAAATTCTACTCACCCTGTAATTCATTCCCACGCCAATTGAAAGCGAACTTCGCGTGTTTTCAATTTCATAACTGCTTTTTGGTTTAATCCTTGACATTTCACCTCTGAAGAATCTGTTTATACCTCTTGTAGGCGCCAGAAGAAACGCTCCGATTTCACGGAACACTCTTTCGCTTCCGCTTTTTCTTTCATCGATGAGTTTTGAAGAGAGGCGGTAAGTCATTTCGCCGAGAGCGATTCCTCCAAGGGTCGTAGATATCAGGTCATTTCTCGAAGGATAGTTTGTCTCCATAAACAGTTCCCACATCAGGCTTCCGCCCAGCGAATACGGGGCTGATTGCCAGAAGTTCAAACCGCTCGAGCGGGCGAAATTAAAGTATGTGCTGCCGTGGTACGGATGCATGAATTGATTTGTCTCGAACATATCCGCATCCCAGACCCACATATTCTTAAAATTTTCCTTCACCGAATTAATGCTGATACGCGCCCAGGGCATTGGATTCACGTACCTGCTCAATGACCAGACTCCGACGTTAAGCATAACAGTTTCGAGCGCGGGAACAATGAAATGCCGGGAAGGGGCGTAGGCGGAATCGAAAGCCAATTCACCCGGAATTCGCCTGTAATCAGAGCCGTACACGGAAAAGCCGGAGTCTCTTGCAGTGGAAGTCGAATTCAGTTCGGTCAGGCGGTAATTCTTTTTCCTTTCGAATTCATTTTTTCTGACCGTGTCCGACGTCTGAGCAAGAATGTGCGGAGGAAATGAGAGCAGGATAAGCAAAAAAATAATTCTGTTCATAGAATTACGATGCCTCCTTCGAAAATATATTGCAGTTTGAATTTGGATTT
>CALGII010000289.1 GCA_937915485.1 uncultured Ignavibacteriota bacterium
CGATTGTCTTTTCAAGTTGCTTTACTTTTTCTTCCTGTTTTGTCCTGTCGTCCTTCGCCGCTGTTTTCACTTTCTCGTAGAATATTTTCGTCTTTTGTCCGTCAGAGCCCGTTTTTGTCTTCGAGTCGTTTCTTGACATACGGTTTAAAAGCGTGTCGGCGGGTGTGTTAAGTTCTTCCGTCATCTCCTCCGTATCTCCGCTTAAACTTCCGCCTTGTCCCATAAGCAGGTATGTCGCGGCATAGTCCCAACTCGCGACAAGACCTTCGTAAGAATACGGATTCTGAGTCATTATGTACTGGAACCCGTCGAGAGCCGACTGATACTGACCGAGTTTCACCTTGCATTTCTGTATGTGGTAAAACGCGCGTTTCGTCAGCCCGGGATTCTGCTGGTTCGATGAAATAAGGTTTTCAAGGTATGTCTTAAGTTGTCCTATCTTGTTTCCGTTTTGGTCGAGAGTAAGAGAAGCGATATATAACTTCTGCACCATACCTATGCTCTCAAGACTGTCTGGATACTGAGTGAGAAGTTGTTTTGCCTTATCCTCGACTATGGCATAGTTTCTTTTCCTTAAATTTAGATTAATCGTATCTCTTAAACTCTTGTAACTTCCTTCCTGAACATTTGTTGCTTTTTTCGGATTAAATCCGCTTCCTTGTCCTCCGGGATTATAATAAACCGTGTCGTTGTATCCGCCGTAGTTGAAAACCATATAATCCTGCGGCTGTGTCAGTTCGCAGTTGTACGCGATGAACGTAAAACTGACAGGGTCAGTCGTGCCGTACCACGTCATCGTATGGTTAGCCTCGATGTTATTGATGCTGTCGAGATGGAAACAGTTCTTCGCGGCGTCAACGTTATCCGACGGAACGCCGCCGAGCGTTCCCGTCAGAAATTTTGAATCAACCGTATCGTTTAGGTCGAAGTGGTTTTCCCCGTTGTTTATGTCGAACAGGGAGTTGTCAGAGTATATGCAGGAAGATGACGTTCCGTAGTTCCGTATGTAGTTTTCGCCTCCGAGATAGTATCCCGATACGGTTTTCAATTTCAGGTCGCTTCCCGCAAGGCACCGCAAGCCGTAAGAGCCGCTATTTCCGATTATTGTGTTGCGGTATATGTCTATCACCGAACTCGATGCGATTATTGATTTGCTGAAGTTCGTTATGACGTTGTTCTTTATCGCTCCGCCCGTGATGTTGTTCATCAAAATGGCGTTCGA
>CALGII010000290.1 GCA_937915485.1 uncultured Ignavibacteriota bacterium
TGCCGAGCGGTAAAGGTTTCGGCATTGCCTGCGGAATAGAGGTCGGCACGTACGTCGCCACGATTGCGGAAGTTGAAGTCGATAAACAGACCGGAAGGGTTAAAGTGAAACGCGTTGTATGCGCGCAGGATATGGGCCTCGTTATTAATCCGCAGGGCGCGACGCTGCAGATGGAAGGCTGCATTACGATGGGTCTCGGTTACGCATTGACAGAAGGAATTCATTTCAAGGGAGAAGAGGTTCTTGACGTGAACTACGATACTTATTCTATACCGAAGTTTTCCTGGCTGCCTGATATAAAAACGATTCTGATAGACAATAAAGAGTCGCCTTCTCTTGGCGGCGGCGAGCCCGCTATCGTGAACATGGGGGCGGTAATAGCAAACGCGATTTACGACGCGTCAGGGATAAGAATGAAACAACTGCCCATGACTCCGGAAAGGATAATTAAGTCGAAATCTGAGTAACGGAAAGTTTTTAACATAAAAATAAGTCGAATTCAGTATAGAAACGCGGGAATTTCTTTTTACACTAATAAGTGACGAATAATTATGCTATCTTATTTAAAATATAATTTAGTATAAATTCGGAATCCATTTATCGCGTTTTGCAGCCTACAAATCCCCGTTGAATCTCTGAAACGAGATATAAACCACCTTTATATTAAACGACAGGACATTCATTTGCGTGAATGCATTTTCTAATTAAAAAGAGAATTTATTGAAACACTTCAAAGATTTAATTATAGGTGATTTGTTAGCGTCCATACCTATAATACAGGGCGGAATGGGAGTCAGGATTTCTTTATCGGGTCTTGCAGCAGCGGTTGCGAATGAAGGCGGTATCGGAATTATTGCAACGGCGGGCATCGGTATAATGGAAAGCGACAGGGATACGAACTGGCTCGAATCAAACCTAAGGGTGTTAAGAAACGAAATAGCAAAGGCCAGAGAACTAACAAAGGGAATCATCGGCGTTAATATTATGAGGGCGCTGTCTAACTACGCTGACCTCGTGAAAGCGGCAATCGAAGAAAAGATTGATATAATATTCTCGGGCGCCGGACTTCCGCTTGATTTGCCGTCGTTTTTGAAAGGAAGCAGGATGACAAAACTTGTTCCAATTGTCTCTTCAGGCAGGGCAGCGGGTATAATAGCGAAAGCGTGGAGCGATAAATACGATTATCCTCCGGACGCCGTTGTGGTCGAAGGACCGCTCGCGGGCGGACACCTCGGTTTCAAATCCGAGAATATCGGCAATGCGGATTACGCGCTTGAAAAACTAATACCCGAAGTTATCGATGCTCTGAAACCAATCGAAAAGAAACATGACAAGCGGATACCCGTGATAGCGGCCGGGGGAATCTACACCGGAGAAGATATTAAGAAATTCATTGAACTGGGAGCGTCAGGCGTGCAGATGGGCACGAGATTCGTGGCGACTCACGAATGCGACGCTTCTTTGAAATTCAAGCAGATGTACGTCGACTCGAAAAAGGAAGACGTGATGATTATAAAAAGTCCTGTGGGCATGCCGGGAAGAGCGATAAGGAACAAATTTCTCGAAGAGGTGGAAAAGGGAAACAAGCATCCGTTCAGGTGTCCGTATCACTGCATAATTACCTGCGATTACAAGACAACGCCGTACTGCATCGCTTATGCTCTGCTTCACGCGTCGACCGGAAACCTTGAACACGGTTTCGCGTTTGCCGGAGAAAATGTTTACAGGACGATTGACATTGTTTCCGTGAAAGAACTTATTAACTCTCTGATTGAGGAATACAACAAGGCGAAGGACAGTAAATAAATCAGAAATCTTCAAGAATTTTGAATCTCATTCCGTCGAGTTCTTCGAAATCATTATCTATAGATTTAATATCGAAACGGCCTATGCGCGTGCGGCGCAGCGTCTTAAGGTAAGCGCCAACGCCGATTTCCTTGCCGAAATCATTCGCGAGCGAGCGTATGTAAGTTCCCTTCGAGACGGATACGAAAAATTCGACTTCGGTCTCTGAAATTTGGTTTACCCTGAAATCGTTTATCAGAACTTTTCTCGGCTCGAGAATTACCTCTCTTCCTTTTCTTGCGAGTTTGTAAACGGGCTTTCCGTTTTGCTTGATTGCGGAGTGAATCGGAGGCGTCTGGAGAATTTCCCCGGTAAATTTTTTACGGGCTGATTCGATGATTTCCTCCGTTACCGATGAAGCGTCGATTGCATTCTCCTCGGCGGATTCGGTATCATAAGTAGGCGTGGTCGCGCCGATTCTGAAAGTGCCCGTGTAATCCTTATCGGCTCCGATAATATCGGTAATGATTTTTGTTTTCTTCCCCGTGCAAACGATGAGGAGTCCTGTAGCGCGCGGGTCGAGCGTTCCCGAGTGTCCGGCTTTTCTGATATTATAAACCTTCTTGAGTTTGTTTATAACCTTAGCCGAAGTCCAGTCAAGAGGCTTGTCAACAAGAATAACCTTATTGTCGAATTTGTTTTCGGATTCCATTCACAAAAATATCCGATTTGATAAGGAAATGTAATGTAAATCGGATAAAAGTTAAAGAATTTCATTAATGAAACCTGCGAGTTGAAGACGGCCGCGTTTCCTCAATATCCGATATAATTAATAACATTGTAAAAAAAAGTGGAAATTGATATATTTACAGTTAAATTTTTACAGAGAGATGGCTGAGCGGTCGAAAGCGGCGGTCTTGAAAACCGTTGTGGCGGCAACGTCACCGGGGGTTCGAATCCCTCTCTCTCTGCGAGCGGGTTATTGCTT
>CALGII010000291.1 GCA_937915485.1 uncultured Ignavibacteriota bacterium
ACTTTCCCAGTTTCTTCCCAATCTCCCTCAGCATAACTTCCGTCATCTTCGGCAGGTCGTATTCATATCTGCATCCCCAGTCTTTTCTCGCGACCGAATCATCAATGCTCGCCGGCCAGGATTCGGCAATCTTCTGCCTGAAGTCGGGATTGTAAGTAATCTTGAAATCGGGTATGTGTTTCTTCACTTCCGCCGCTATTTCTTTCGGGTCGAAATCAATTCCGCCGAGATTGTAACTCGAACGTATGTTTATGTTCGCGGCGTCCGCTTCCATCAGTTTAATCGTCGAATCTATCGCGTCGGGCATGAACATCATCGGCAGCCTCGCGTCATCCTTGAGGAAGCATTCGTAACTCCTGTTCTTAACCGCTTCGTAGAAAATTTCGACCGCGTAATCCGTCGTTCCGCCTCCCGCTTCCGTTTTGTAACTTATAAGCCCGGGGTATCTTATGCTTCTGACGTCAAGACCGTATTTTCTGAAATAATATTCGCACCATCTCTCGCCCGCGAGTTTCGAAATGCCGTAAACTGTCGTCGGCTCCATTACCGTTAACTGCGGCGTGTTCACCCTCGGCGTCGTCGGTCCGAACACTGCTATCGACGAAGGCCAGAATATTTTTCTTATGCCGTTTTCCTTGCCGAGATCAAGCACGTTCAGGAGACTGTGCATGTTTATCTCCCACGCCTGCAAAGGAAGTTTTTCCGCGTTGCCCGAAAGCACCGCGGCGAGGTGAAATACCTGAGTGATTTTGTTTCTTATTACAAAGTGAGCCAGATTCTTTGCGTCCATTACATCGAGTGTCTGAAAAGGTCCGCTCTCAACCACATCCTGAGGAGCCTGCTTGATGTCGGTTGCGAAAACATTTTCACCGCCGTAAATTTTTCTTAATGCAAGCGTTAGTTCGGAGCCGATTTGACCGGCGCATCCGATTACGAGTATCTTATCCATATAAATGAGTTAAATTATATTATTATAATGCCCTGATTGTATCAGAGTTCTTCTATCAAAACTTTTGGGGTTACCGCCGTCTTGGGAATCAAAGCGGGCCAGAACGCGACAACGTCGGACGGTTTAGGTCTTCCGCCCGCGAAACCCGTTACTCCCGGGGGACCGGTCAGAATCAGCGGCGCTATTTCCATCCCGAATCTCTCGACGGAGCGCCTGTCCTTCGAGCGTACGCCGATTCTCATCACGACTTCGTTCGGCTCGTATTTCTCCGCTATGCCGCCGTGGCAGGCGTTGTATCCCTGAAACTCCGTTCTGATTTCGTCGAACTTCAAACCGAGTTTTTCGAGACGCTGCCTTAATATTTTATCCGCGTACTGCGCTTTCTCCAGCGCGTCGGGCCAGGAATAAGTAAGGCTTCCGAAAGCGGAATATCCGTCGAAGTAAGACATCGATACCTTGTAGTACGGCGTCGCTCCGCTTCCCTTGATTCCGAAAACCTTTACCCTGTCTTTACCCGCGTCTTCGAGTTGAATGGAAGTGAAATCGGCGACGCAGTCGGGCGTAATGTATTCCTTCGGATTTCCGATTTCGTAAACCAACTGCTCCGAGACCGTATCAACGCTCACGAGTCCGCCGAGTTTTTCGTGTTTCGTTATGTAATAAGTTCCGTCGGGATACGCTTCAGCGATAGGGAAGCCGATGTTCGCCATATCGGGCACGCTTCTCCAGTCGCCGAGAAAATTCCCGCCGCTCGCCTGCGCACCGCATTCGAGTATGTGTCCCGCGATTGTTCCCGCGGACATCAGGTCGTGATTCTTGAAATCCCAACCGAACTCGTAAATCATCGGAGCCAGAGTCAGTCCCGTATCGGTTACCCGTCCCGTGATTACTATATCGGCGCCCTGCCTTAAGCACTCGACAACGGGCTCCGCTCCGAAATACACGTTCGCGCTCAGAAGATTGTCCTTTATTCCCGCCGCGGTTTCGCCCGTTTCCATATTCTTAAGTTCAATGCCCTTCTCTAAAAATTTCCCGACATCGTCGAGTATGTTGTCTCCCGTTACTATTCCAATCTTCAGGTTCTTTATTCCGAGTTTCTTCGCCGTTTCGAAAATCGCGTCCTTGCACGCCGAAGGATTCACTCCTCCGCCGTTCGTTATAACCTTAAAACCTTTTTCTTTCATCAAAGGCAGAAGTTTTTCCATCAGGACGGGAATGTCTCTCGCGTAACCGAGCGCGGGATTTTTCATTTTCTGTTTCTGAAGTATAGACATTGTAACCTCGGCAAGGTAATCCATAACGAGATAGTCTATCGGACCCGCCGATGCCTGGTCGAGCGGAGCGGTTATTAAATCCCCCCAAAAGCCCTGTCCTGAAGCAATCCTGATGTGTTTTTTCATTTTTATTTTACCTTTGAATAAAATTTTTTGTGATATTCCTTTACCATTCTGCCCGTGTTGAATACAGGCGCGAGTTTGGATATCGAACCCCTTATTTTCTTAATCCAGTTGACGGGAATTCCCGCTTCGTTTCTTTCGTAGAACATCGGAATGATTTCTTTCTCGAGCGAGTCGTAAAGCGATTTGCTCTCGAATTCATTTACCTGTCCGTCCGAATAACCCTCCTCGTTTTCCAGACTCTGTATCTTCCATCCCGTATCTTCGGCGCAGCCCTCGACCCACCATCCGTCGAGAATCGAGAAATTCAAACCTCCGTTGGCAATCGTCTTCATTCCGCTCGTTCCCGACGCTTCGAGGGGTCTGCGCGGATTGTTGAGCCATACGTCGCAGCCGCTTACAAGCCGCTTCGCGACTTCCATATCGTAATTATCGAGGAACACTATGTTCTTCTTGAAACCGTTTGTCCTCGCGAACTTTAATATTTCCGAAATGTAACTCTTGCCGCCTTCGTCCTTCGGGTGCGCCTTGCCCGAAAATATCAACTGCACTTTTCTGCCGCTGTCTTCGAGAATTTTCTGAAGCCTCGCGATGTCGCTGAGAATCAGCGTGCCTCTCTTGTAAGTCGCGAACCTTCTGGCGAATCCAATCGTAAGCGCGTTTTCATCGAGAAGTTTTTTCGCTTCGGCAACCTTGCTGTCGTTTTCGTGCAGGAGTATTTCCTTGTCGATAATTCTTTCGCGGACGAACTCGACGAGTTTCTTCCTGTTCTGATTTCTCAGACTCCATAATTCCTCGTCGGGAAGTTCGGAAATTTTCTGCCAGATATTCTCAACGTCAATCCAGTCCTTTCCGAAATTCTTTGAATAGATTTTTTCAGAAACCCAGGAAAGATACGTCTTCGTGTGGACTCCGTTCGTGATTGAATCTATCTGCGAGCGCGTCTCGGGAAGTTTCCACATTTTTCTTGAAATCTCTCCGTGAAGTTTGCTTACGCCGTTTATGAAATGCGAGTTGTTTATCGCGAGATAAGCCATGTTGAAATTATCGCCCGCCGATTGCCCGTACAGGTTGCTTCCTTCGCGGAAGAGCGTTTCGAAATCTGTGTTAAGTTCTTCGGCGGCGTATTCGCCGAAATATTTTTCCGCCATCCACCTCGGGAAAATGTCAATACCCGCGGGAACGGGAGTGTGAGTCGTGAATATGTTCGAGTAATAGCAAAGTTCTCTCGCCTCTTTATACTTCAGTTTTTCCCTGCTCATCTTGTTCTTTATTCTCTCGAAAACGAGGAATGCGGAATGTCCTTCGTTTATGTGAAATGCCTTCGGCTCCAGACCGAGAGCGTCCAGAACCCTCATCCCGCCTATGCCGAGAAGTATTTCCTGCAAAATTCTTTTCTCGACGTCGCCGCCGTAAAGAATGTCCGTTATGCGCTTGTCGTCAACCGTATTCTCGTCGACGAACGTGTCGAGCAGGAATAATTTCACGCGTCCGACGTTCAACTGCCAAATCTGCGCGTGAAGTTTTCTTCCCGGCAGGTCTATTGTAATCTTTACCGGTCTGTATTCTTCGTCGAGAACAAGACGCATCGGCATCGAATTGAAATCGCTCTGCTCGAAAAGTTCCGACTGCCTGTTGTCGTCGCCGATAATCTGGCGGAAATATCCGTGCGAATAAGCAAGCCCTACGGCAACGAGCGGAATTCCGAGGTCGGATGCCGACTTTAAATGGTCGCCCGACAATGTCCCGAGCCCGCCGGAATAAAACTTCAGGCTTTTCGCCAGACCGTACTCGGCTGAAAGATAACATATCTCCGGCTTGTCGGTCTTGTAATATTTCTTCTCGAAATATGTTTCCTTCGACGTGAGGTATTTCCTGTAGTCTCTGTAGAGATTGTGTATCCTGTAGCGTAAATTTCTTTTTTCAATTGTATCGAAAAGGTATTGCCTGTCTATCGCTTCGAAAAATTTAACCGGATTTTTTGACGACCATTTCCAGAAATCCCTGTTTATTTCCTCCATAATCGCTATGAAATCGTTGTTCCACGTCCAGTACAGATTGTTTGATAATTCTTTCAGTTGGTTGAGAACTTCCTGCATAAATTCCTTTAAAATTGACTTATAATAAGCGTTTTTTCATTGAATAAAAAATAAAGATACATCTTACAAATTTATTAAACCATTGAATAATTTTTCAGTTTGCAAGTCAGATTCCCTGTATCCGCGCTCCCGTCAGAATCCGCGCACATCATTAACTTAATCGCTTCAACCCTGAAACATACAGCGTTCAAAACACACTCCACGCCCGAGGTCGCGGGCAATACCGCCGAAGGTCGCGGGTAAATGTTTCCCGACGCGGGGGAATATTTCCGAACCGGCGGGAAATGTTTCTCAGTCGCAGGTAACTCCCCGGGAACTACGGATAATTCCCCGGGAACCGCGGGGAAACATCCGAGTCCGGAAATAATTATCTGACGCCTTCGGGGAAATATTTTCGGGTTCCGAATGTTCGCCGGAAATCACGGGCGACGCAGCGCGGGTTGTCGGCGGTTCAGCGGAGGACGTCGGCGGTTCAGCGGAGGACGTCGGCGGTTCAG
>CALGII010000292.1 GCA_937915485.1 uncultured Ignavibacteriota bacterium
CCGCGAGTTCGACGCCCGCTCTGAACCTTTTAGTCCTGTAAGCAATCGGCACAGATATCGTATGGGTCGTGTATTTTTCGACGCCCTGATACGAACCGATTATCTGTCCGAATTCATTTGTTCTGATAACCTCGCCGTAATCAAGTTTGAAACTGTTGTCGTTGCGGTACGAAATTCCCGTGAACAGATTATCTCCCGCTTTCCATCCTATCCCGACGGACATTTCCGGATGAATCTGTTTGAGATACAAGTCATCCGTAATTGTAGGAAGCCACTTCACTCTTGATTTAATCTCGTATGAACCCGACACCTGAAATTTTTCCAGCAGCACAAGGCTCGCAGGATTAAGCGAGACGCCGTTAATGTCGTTCATCGAGGCTACGCCCGTGTAGCCCTTCCCGGCGTTCACGGCAGCCAATCTGTTTTCAGCGAAAAAATCCCAGAAAGGATTCACTATAATATTCTGTGTCTGAGCCGGTTGTGAAAAACACGATAATGCAGAAACAAGAAAACAAAACACTAACGTTAGTGATTTCATCTTTTTTTCCCTATGAATTATATATTTTTAAAAGATTTTTTAATAATGCTTCCATCTTATTGAGTTTAATCATGTTGCTCCCGTCGCTGAGCGCCCTTGCGGGATTCGGATGAGTCTCGAAGAAAAATCCGTCAATGCCTATTGCGGCGGCCGCGCGTGCAAGCGGCTCAATGAACTCGGGATTACCTCCGCTCACTCCGTTATCTTTTGACGGCATCTGGACTGAATGCGTCGCATCGAATATCACGGGATACCCGAACTTTTTCATCACCGGAAAACTCCTGAAATCGACTACAAGATTCTGGTATCCGAAAGTCGTACCGCGTTCCGTCAGAAGTATTTTCTTGTTTCCGGTTTTTTCCACTTTCTTCGCCTGATAAATCATATCCTGCGGAGCAAGGAATTGTCCTTTTTTGATGTTGACAACCTTTCCCGTTTCACCGGCAGCCTCGAGTATATCCGACTGCCTGCAAAGGAATGCCGGTATCTGCAGAACGTCAACCACTTCACCGACGACCTCGGCTTCCAGTTCCGAATGAATGTCCGTCAGAACCGGCACGTCGAATTCCCTGCGGACGTCTTCGAGAATCTGGAGCGCCTTATCGAAACCTATGCCGCGGAATGAATCGCCCGAAGTTCTGTTAGCCTTGGTGTACGACGCCTTGAAAATAAACGGTATCTTCATTTTGCCCGTAATTCTTTTCAAGGTATCGCAGGTTTTAAACACAACCGATTTGCTCTCGACCACGCAGGGACCCGATATCAGCAGAAAGTTGTTCAGGTTATTCAGACCAAGAACCGGTTTAAAGTATTTTGGAAGCATATTTTTCAAATGTTAAATTAAAATTCTAAATGTCATATTAAAATATTTTCCGCTGTTCGTTACGTTAGAAAACGAACCTACAGCAAATTTACCGATATTAATTGCAAATTGAAAAAACTATTTCCAGAGATATTCGTCCAATTTTGATTTTAACTCTTTCTTATTGTAAAGAGATTTATTGTACATTCCTTTTTCAAGACGCTGGCGCATAGCCTCGAAGAGGCAGACCGCGACTGAAACTGATACATTTAATGACTGAACCATTCCCTGCATCGGTATCAGAAAATTCCCGTCAGCCTTTTTCTTGATTTCGTCCGAAACGCCGCGGTGCTCATTCCCGAATACGAGCGCGACGCGTTTCGTGAGTTCCAATCCGTAAAGCGATTCATTTTCTCCGTCTTCTTCCATATGAGTGGAATATATTCTATACTTATGCTTTTTCAATTCTTTAAAGCAGTCATCGACATTCGTGAACTTAATCAGTTCCACCCATTTTTTCGCGCTTGCCGACGACACACGGCTTATCTTCGGGAATTTTTCTTCGTTGTATATCAGATAAACCTTATCTATTCCGACCGATTCGGCGCTTCTAAGAATAGCGCTGACGTTATGCGGGTCGTGAACATTTTCGATAACGACAGTCAGATATCTCTGCCTTTTTGAAACGACTTCTTTGAACTTATTTAATCTTTTTTCTGTCAAGGATTATATATTGCTAATATGATTTGATTTTTAAAAATTAATCAAATATGTTTCGTAAAACAATTTAAAATAATGAGAACAGGCAAAAAGGCGGTTTTGATACTGATACTTACGATTATACCTCTTGTTACAGGCGCGCAGGTGAACACGAACACCACCGAAAAAAGAAATCACTGGGGCATTGGGTTCATGTACACCGATAACGGATTCGGGGTATCGGGAACATACTTCAAAAATATTGGAAGAACGACGGATTTAACTTTCAAACTCGCAATATCAGGAGTAACAGACCCTTCGGAAGTCGAATATTACGACTTTTACGGGAACTCATACACTGCCGGAAAAGTGAACAGGGTTTATCTCACTTCGCTTAGCATCGGCATTAAGAAGAATGTATTTTACGACGACATCGAGGGCAACTTCAAACCATTTGTAAAGACTGGTATTGCTCCCGCGTTCGTGCTGACAACTCCTTACGACAGAAGTTTCTTCAAAGCATTCGGATACGCGCAGCCCGGTTTCGCGTTCGGAGGTTATGCGGGCATCGGAATTGAGTATCAGGAATCCAATTCAATAGGTTTAAGCATATCGGCGGACTATTATTATCTGCCCGTAATCGGGAGGGAAATTCTGAGCCTGCAGGACAAACCGATGAAGAATCTCGGCGGAATACAATTAACGTTTAATTTCCTGTTCCTGCATTAAGAAGAATTTATGTCATCATATTTTCGAAATCAGATTCAGACAAAATCCTGACTCCGAGTTTTTTCGCCTTATCAAGTTTGCTTCCCGCTTCCGCTCCTGCGAGGACATAATCGGTTTTTTTGCTGACCGATGACGTGGTTCTTCCGCCTAATCTCTCTATTATTTCTTCCGCTTTGCCGCGTGTATATTTTTCGAGCGTGCCCGTTAGCACGAAAATTTTGCCGTTAAAATTTTCATTCAACTCCGCTTTACTGCTTTCGTCAATCTCGAATCTGAGCCCGGCCTTTCGGAGTTTCTTTATCAGTTCCTTGCTTTTCGCGTCACTGAAGAAAGAGCGGATGCTCTTCGCGATAGCGGGACCAATTTCATAAATATCGTCGATTTCCTCTTCGGTCGCTTCGGCAAGCCTTTCAATATTCCCGAAATGACCAGCAATAAGTTTCGCAGTCCTTTCACCGATATGTTTTATTCCAATCGCGAAAAGAACTTTATCGAATGGTTTCTCTTTCGAATTCTCTATTGCTTTAAGAATATTGTCAACGCTTCTCGCACCGAACCTTTCGAGTTTGACGAGTTCGGCGCGCTTGTTTTTGAGCGAATAAATATCAGTAAAATCTATTATGAATTCCTTTTCCAGAAGCACCGAGATAATGCTGCTTCCGAGCCCTTCGATGTCCATCGCGTCGCGTCTGACGAAATGCTCTATGCGTCCCTGTACCTGCGCGGGACAGAAATAATTCGGGCAGTAAATATAAATTTCTTCCTCAGGCTTCTCGAGCCGGGTGCTACAGACGGGGCATTTTACAGGCTCGGGAAACGGTACGGATTCTTTCGGTCTTTCGGAAAGCACGACTTCAGTGACTTTCGGAATCACGTCTCCGCCTTTTTCTATTTTTACAAAATCCTTTTCGCGAATGTCCTTTCGTTTAATTTCCTCGAAGTTGTGAAGCGTGGCGCGCGATATCGTAGAGCCTGCGAGGAAAACGGGTTCGAGTTCCGCGACGGGAGTTATTGCGCCTGTCCTGCCTACCTGCAGCGTAATGCCGTTAATTCGCGTTATCTTTTCTTTCGCTTTGAACTTATACGCGATAGCCCATCTCGGCGATTTTCCGGCGCTGCCTAAAAGTTCCTGCTGGGAAAGAAGATTGACTTTTATCACGACGCCGTCAATTTCATACGGAAGTTTGTCCCGAAGTTCATCCGTAGCGTCGCAGAATTTCTTTACTTCGTCGATGCTCTTAACTTTTTTCCATTGCGCATTTACGGGAAAACGAAGAGTCCTGAGTGTTCCGAGATTTTCGCTGTGCGACTCAAGAGGAACATCATCGCTCCTAAGGTAATAAGCGAAAAGATTCAGAGGTCTTGATGCTACCTTTCCGCTGTCTTTAAGTTTAAGCGTTCCCGCTGCGGTGTTTCTGGGATTGGAAAAAAGTTTTTCCCCGAGATTCTCCTGCTCCTCGTTGATTCTGAGAAAGTCGTCTTTCTTTATGAACACTTCTCCGCGAACTTCTATGTTTTTAAATTTCTCTGAATTTACGCGAAGCGGAATGGATTTAATTGTTTTAAGGTTGTTCGTGACGTCATCGCCCTTGAAGCCGTCCCCGCGCGTGGCTCCTTTGACAAAATACCCGTTCTCATAAATCAAAGAAACAGCCAGTCCATCAAATTTCAATTCGCAAACGTACTCGAACTTATTATTGCCGAGAATTGATTTCACTCTGTTGTCAAAGTCGAGAAGGTCTTCGAAATTGTACGAGTTGGAGAGCGAGAGCATCGGCACTTTGTGAAATACCTCGGCAAATTTTCCAGCCGTTTTGCCTGAGACTCTTTGTGAAGGTGAATCAGGCGTGACAAGGGAAGGATTTTCTTTTTCGAGCCGCTCCAGTTCCTTCATCATCATATCATACTCATAGTCGTCAATGTCAGGTTCGGCAAGCACATAATACTTATAATCCGCGTCAAGAATTTTATCACGAAGTTCGGCGATTCTTTTTACGGGGTTTTCCATTTACGAAATGCTACTTTTCTTTTTTTACAATTCCCTGTTTTGTAATCTTCAAAAGCCTGATCCTCCTGTCGTCGAATTTCAGGGGCTTGCCGTTAAGAAATGCGGTGAACGATTCGGTGTTGTTAGATGATATTAAAAAGTAATTCTTCGCCTTCCATTCGCCCTTTTCATCTTTCGCGAAATTTTCCCTGTACATTGTTTTTTCCGTGAGTGTGTCCACGAAAACGGTTAACGAACCGTTTTGAAGCGCCTCAATCCTAAGGCTGAGCGAGTCCTCTCTTACTTTTCGTAGCGAATCCGCGATAATGTTCGCTTTTCTTATAGAATCCTGTATCTCTTCTTCCGTTCTTTTTCCAAGCACCTTTTTCTCGGTTTCTTTTACGATATCGTCGAAGTTCTGCCTTATAATTTCGGTCTTGGTACCTTTTCCGCTTAGGAATACCACGTCAACGAGAAGATATATACCGAAAAGCAACGCGAGTATGAGCAGAACTATACCGAGGTTTTTTAAAAAGGCAACAGGCATCTTGAATCCCTTGTCCTCATAATACTTTCCGTTGAACTCTCCCCTGTCTCCCTCTATCTTAATTCGTTTAGATTTCGAAAACGCTTTTTTTTCGGGATATGATTCTTCGGATTCGTTTTTATCAGGCTCCGTGAGATTTGAAGTAATTGTATGTCTTTTAACAGGTGGTACTTCGAATATATCGTCAAGTTTGGATTTGTCGTCAAATTTAGATTTGTCGGAGAGTTCTGTTTCAGGTTTTGTTTTTGGCGGCTCGGGTATTAAATCTCGCGTCTTGATTTCTTCGTCATCCGATGCTTCCTGCATTCCCGAATACTTGCCGCTCCTTGCCATTTCGTAGTTGAATAATACTTCATCCGGATTGAGACCTGTTATCTTTGAATACTGTTTCAGAAACGCCCTTATGTACGTTGACGAATAAAAAGAAAAATCGCCGTGCTCCATTTTCTCGAGCAGCGTGACGTGTATTCGCGTCTTGTTGGCAATATCGTGAAGAGTGATGCCTCGCTTTTCTCTTATTTTTTTTAGGTCTGCTCCGAATTTCTTTAACATGGCGTTGTTTTATCGGGATAAGTTATTATTTTTTTTCAAAACATTAAAGTAATGATTTAATATCTTTTTACGATACAGGGACCGGCGGCTCACAATACGTTTACTCAACACTCCGATATAAAAGTTTAAAACAAACGGAAACAATAATTAGTTTTATCCGCGCGTGAACGGGAAACATCAATTCCTTTCATTTGACCTTGAATCTTCCGAAGAGAAAACCATCAGGCGCGCTTATGCTGACAGCGTCGATTAATTCCGCGATAACCGTGAACTCCGTTACCTTTTTTTCCCTGTGAAGAAAATCCGTGCTCTTTTTTTCAAGATAAAGTTTTTGCGCTCCGGATACTCCCGTTATCTTTACAATAAGAAGCCCGTTCTTATCCGCTGCCAGTTTGCTTATGTTTTTCTCACCAGCTTCTATACTGAATACGAATGCATTATCGAACTCTCCGATATATACGAGGGATGTATCGGAAAAATCAGCCTCTTCAATATTCTTGATTTGTTCTCTTGTGACAGGAACTATCGCGTTTCTGTTTACGAGTATTTTACCTATCGATGTTTTTTCGTTCTTTCCGTATTTGCTCCAGTCAGAAATTGCGTTGTACTTCTCTGAGAAAGAACTAATAAGTTCGTCATATTTCACGGAATCAAGAACCGCAATTACATCTTCGTTCCCTTTAGTATTCTGAAGGAGGGAATCGAATGAACCGGCCGAATCATTTTCTTCCTTTTCATTGCACGAGCAGATGAAGAACATGAGCAGGCAGGATGTCAGTATTCTCGCTATGCTATTCAAATTTCGATTTGATTTCATCCGCAACCGCGTCCAGTTGCGCCCTCGAAAATTTCATTTTGCTTCCGAAACGAAAACCTATACCGTCGCCTGAATACCTCGGAATCAAATGCAAATGTGCATGGGGGATTTCCTGACCCGCCGACTTTCCGTCGGATAGTACAAAACTTATCGCTTCAAGTTTCAAGGAAGTCTTTCTCATCCCCCGGCTGATTAACTTTCCGACTCTGAACATTCTTTCCGCATACTCATCATCCAGGTCCGTAATTAATTCAGAATGTTTTTTGGGAATTACGAGCAAATGCCCCTTAGTCGCGGGGAATAAATCCATTATTCCGATAACGAGTTCGTCTTCGTACACGAAACTCGATTCCACTATTTTCTCGATAATAGAGCAGAATATGCAATCCATGAGCAGTTATATTTTGATTAAAATAGTAAATATTTCAAACATAAACCGTAAAGAAGATTAAGAATAATGCGAATTATGTCAGTTAAAATATTGATTAAATGAACTAATTTAAGTAATCAACCTTAAACATTAGAACACATATGAACAAATACATAATAACGGCGCTTGCCGTTTTAATACTGACCGCTTCATTCGCGGCAATCTGTTCAAAGGAAAATATAAAAACGCCTGCGGGCAGCACCGGAACAATAAAGTTACCACCGCCCGAAACGACAGGAGGTATGCCTTTGATGGAGGCGCTGTCAAAGCGTCATTCGTCAAGAAATTTCACTTCTCAGAATTTATCCGAGCAGACGCTGTCGAACATAATGTGGGCGGCTTTCGGAATAAACAGAAAGGAAACGGGCAAGAGAACCGCGCCGACGGCAAACGATACACGCGCCGTGGAACTATACGCGGTAATGGAATCCGGAGCGTACAGGTACAATGCCGAAGAGCATTCTCTCGAACCGATTGTAAACAAGGATATACGCGTGCTGGCGGGAAAACAGGACTTCGTTTCAACTGCTCCGCTTAACCTGATAATTGTCGCGGATTATTCGAAATTTAAAAGCGGCGGCGACAGGGAAATTTACGCGGGCTCACACGCCGGCTTTATAGGCGAGAACGTTTATCTGTACTGCGCTTCGGCTGGACTCGGCGCCGTGATTCGCGCCTACGTTGACAAAGAACCGCTCGCGAAGGAATTGAACCTTGACGAAAACAAGGCGATAATACTCGCGCAGACAATTGGGTACACGAACTAAGAATTTTTAAATTTATTCAGTGTTTGATATTATATATATTTATTGATTGTACCAATATAAAAGACAAATTTGAAATTAGACGCATTATTCATAGCCTCGCATCCCGACGACATTGAGATTACCTGCGCCGGAACCGCGATAAAACTCGTTGACGAAGGAAGAAAAGTAGGAATACTGGACCTTACAAGAGGCGAACTAAGCACGAGAGGAAATCTTAAAACGAGAAAGAAGGAAACTGAAGACGCTTCGAAAGCGATGGGAATCCACTACCGTTCAAACCTCGGACTGAAAGACGGATGCATAGAGAACACGCTTCCCAACAGAATTAAACTAATAAAGATAATCAGGGAAACGAAACCGTCGATATTGTTTGCTCCGTATCCTTCGGACAGGCATACCGACCACATTAACGCGAGCAAGTTTATCCGCGAATCAGCGTTCCTGTCGGGACTCGAAAAGATTAAAACCGGAAAACTAAAGGCTCACAGACCTGATAAGGTTTTTTACTACAGGCACGCGTATGATTTTCCTATTAGTTTTATCGTCGATATTTCGGATACTTTCGCGAGAAAGATAGAAGCGATTTCCTGCTACGGCTCACAGTTCTTCAGGGGAAACGAATCATCCGCGGACGAGCCCGAAACGTACATCAGCACGAAACTTTTCTGGAAGGACATCGAGACGCGCGGAAGATTTTTCGGGTTTAAAATCGGAGCCGAATTCGGCGAGCCGTTCTTCTGTTATGAAGACCTTAACATCAATGTAAACAACTTATTCACAATATAATGATTGATTTGAAAAAAAAGAAAATCCTCGTCTTTGACCTCGAAGTTGCCGCTTATGACTTCGATACTCACTATGACGAGGAAACAAAGGAATACCTTATCAAGTACGCGAAGAACGACGAAGAGCGCAAGGCAGCGATTGAGAATCTTGTATTCACACCTTTCACTTCACAGTTGGTAGCCATAGGAATGCTTGATTACAACAAGAAGGAAGGCGCAGTTATAGTCAACGGCGAAAGCGCAGAAGAACTCGACCCTTCGTCTAAACTCGAGTCCGAGACGATGCTTGATTACGACGTTGAGCCCGCAGAGGGCGAAGAGAGCAAACTGCCGTACAAAGAGGAAAAACTGAGCAAACTTACTTATCTTTGCAGGAGTGAGAAAGAAATGCTCGAACTCTTCTGGAAGAAGATTAAGAACGAAGGATACAACCTGTTCGTTACCTTCAACGGACGCGAGTTTGACTGTCCGTTCATTATGCTTCGCTCGCTTTTCATGGGAATACGCCCTTCTTACAACCTTATGAGCGGCACGGATTTCAACATACGCGGATATCACATCGACATGATGAAGGAACTCACGTTCAACAAGCACGCTCCGACAGGCGCGAGAAGAAAATTCTCTCTGGACTTTTACTGCAAGCAACTGGGAATTCCCAGTCCGAAAGCGGACGGCGTTACGGGAGACATGGTAAACGAACTTTTCAGAAATAACGAGACACAGAAGATAGCGGATTACTGTTTCGGCGATGTTGTCGCGACTGGAAATCTCTTTAACCTGTGGAACAAATATTTAGATTTTAATAATTAAAGGAGTAAAAACAAATGAAACCAAATCAAATGCAGGGAATGCTGAAACAGGTGAAAAAGATGCAGGATAGAATGGACCAGATACAGGCGGAACTCGAGAACAAACTTCTGACTGAAGAATCGGGCGGCGGCATGGTAAAGGTGACGATAAACGGAAAAAGCGTGATTCAGAAAATTGAAATCGAAAAAGAAATACTTAAATCCGAAGATTCGGAAATGCTTGAGGACCTTTTGATCGCCGCGTGCAACAAGGCGTTTGAAGCATCGCAGAAATTATCTAATGAGGAAATGTCAAAAGCGACCGCGGGTATGATTCCTAACATCCCCGGATTAAATCTCGGATTTTAACAATGGTTAATATTTCAGGAACACTCGAGACTCTCGTTACGGAACTTACGAAACTTCCTTCAATCGGGAGAAAAACTGCTCAAAGGCTTGCAATGTTCATAATCAAGCAGCAGCGTTCGGACGTAGAAAAACTTTCGAAGGCGCTTGTTGAGATAAAGGACAAGATTAAATTCTGCAGCGTCTGCTGCAATATCACGGAAGATGAGGTATGCCGGATTTGCGGCTCGGAGAAAAGAAACCGCTCGGTAATTTGCGTCGTTGAAGAGCCGCAGGACGTTTACGCCATCGAAAAGACCAACGAATACAGAGGACTTTATCACGTACTGCACGGCAGAATATCCCCTCTTGACGGAGTCGGTCCTAATGACATCAAGATAAAGGAACTTCTGTACAGGCTTGAAGACAATCACGAAATAAACGAAATAATACTCGCGCTTAATCCGACTGTCGAGGGGGAAACCACAATATTATATCTCGGCAAGATTATAAAACCGCTTGACATAAAAATAACAAGAATCGCAAGAGGCATTCCGATAGGTTCCGACATTGAACTCACGGACGAAGTTACTCTTGCGAAAGCGCTTGAAGGAAGAGTGGCGGTTTAAAGATGAAAAAGAACTGGTACGAAGAATGGTTTTCAAATAAACATTATCTCGAACTGTACAGCCACAGGAACGGAAAGGAAGCGCGCGACCTTATCAACTTGATTCAGAGAAACACGAGCATTGAATCGGGTTCATCGGTGCTTGACGTGTGCTGCGGCGCAGGAAGGCATTCTATTGAAATGGCAAGACGGGGATACGATGTAACGGGAATCGACCTTTCGCGGTACTTGATTTCTGAAGCAAAAAAAACGCTTAAAAAAGCCGAGGAAACCGGATTGAAGGCAAGATTTTTAATTCGTGATATGAAAAATTTTTCTTTCGGAAGCAAGTTCGACGCAGCGATAAACGTGTTTTCCAGTTTTGGATATTTCGACAAGGACAGCGATAATCTTAAAGTATTTGAAAACATCTCTTCGTCTCTGAAAAAAGACGGATGCTTTGTGTTTGATTTTTTAAACGAAAAATACGTGCGGAAAGCGCTCGTGCCTTATTCCGAGGAAATACACGACGGGATAAAGATTGTGCTGAAAAGACAAGTGACGAAAGGTTTTGTCGCGAAGGATATTATAATCGGGAAAAAGATTTACACGGAAAGAATAAGGCTTTATTCGGTTGAAGAAATAAGGAGCATGCTTAAAAAGTCGGGATTCAGGATTGTGAATTATTTCGGCGATTATACGGGAAGCAGATTCAGAGGTACAAATTTTAAGCGCTTAATAATATTCAGCAGGAAAATTTGAATAAATCATATTTAATATTAATTCTAATCGCGATTGCCGCATTACTGAATTCCTGCGCTCTAAGGGATGACGAGACGCCGACGATATCAAGGAATACTTTTGTTCCTCCGACGTCTCCCGACCTTGTAATGGTGAACCTTCAGTTCTCCGTCATCGAAAAAGACGTTAACAATTACATGTCCTGTTTCGTGGATTCCAATTACTCGACGAGAAGTTACAGTTATGTTCCCGACGTGATATCGCAGATACAGTATCCGATTTTTCAAAACTGGAAGTTGTCCAACGAAAAGACGTATTTCACAAGCCTACTGTCCCTGATGAACGAGAGCTCGACTTCTAACGTATTCTTTTCAAATCCCGTTCTGAACACGCTGTCCGATACCGCTGTCTATGACGCGGACTATCTGCTCAGGGCTGACCATCAGAAAACAAATGTGGCAAAAACACTGAAGGGAAAGATAAGACTAATATTATCCGCGGATTCGAGGAATCTCTGGTCAATTCACAAATGGATTGATTTTCAGTCCATGAACTCCGATACTACCTGGAGCGTTTTAAAGGCTAATTTCAGCAA
>CALGII010000293.1 GCA_937915485.1 uncultured Ignavibacteriota bacterium
CCGCTGTAATTGCAGAGCCCGCCCAATTTATCCTCGGGACCCCAGGAAAAATTCACCGTGTACGCTCCGACCGCTATGCAGCTGTCTGCCGTGCAGGGAAACGTTACAGAGCCTTCGGGCGTAATCTTATCCTTGTCTTCCCATTTTGTCGTGCCGCCCCAGGACTGCGTTATATCAACAATGAACCCCCACAGGTCGAGTTCGCTCTTCGCGTGAACCCTTATCTGCCAGTCGCCCTTAACCGTGTTCGAGTCTTTTTCCGAAAACTGGAATTTGAACATCACGGTATTTCTCGGCGATACTTCTCTCGCGTAATAAACGTTGTAACTGCCGACCCTGATGAATCCCGAGCCGTCTTTAAGTTCGGGCGAAAGGAATCCGTCGGGGGTGCGTACCTGTATTATGGGTTTTTTGTCTTTCCCTTTCCACAAAAGCGAAACGAATGAGGCGTCATTTTTCTTGCCCTCTCCCGTGGAAGGGCTTGAGAACTTATATGTCGCGAGTTGGTCTTTTTTAAGTTTATCTCTGATTATCATATTTCCTGAAGCGAGGTTGCCGCCGCCGCCAATCACGGTAATGCCCGAGCGGGCGATTTCATTCGTGAGAAGTTCTTCTTCGGTTGAGCCGTCCATGAATTCCCACATCCATTCGCCGTCTTCAAAAAGAAGTATGTTTACTTTTTCGTCGCGCAGGAATTTCAGCAGCGCGGGGAATGTCCTGACGAAGCGGGGAGTGTACGCGTATTCTATGTTAGCCATCACGAGTTCGGCGTCGGGCGCGAAGCCGTGCATCTTCTGAACGCCGGCGTGTCCGCCGAGAACTATACCGGAAACGCTCGTGCCGTGCCTTATCGTGTCGGGTTCGGTTTTTATAAGGTCAATTCCTCTTCTTCTGACAGTTCCGTTTTTTTCTCTCACGGCGCGGACCTTGGAGGTCTTAAGCGCGATGATTTTTTCTCCCGCATCGAGTGTTCCGTTTTTATCCGCGTCTATCGCTATAAAAAACTGCTCGCCGTACGTCGGGTCGCTTTCCGTAAATCCGTCGTTTTCGCCGAAATCCCTCTTGCCGTTTCCGTTCGCGTCAACATAAAGAAAATCCATGTCGGGATTAAAGTTTTCCTTGTCCGTTTTCAGAATGTTGTACGTATTGTTCTTCATTTCTATGTAGCGAAGAATCGAACCCTCTCTGGAAACACCGTCTCCGTTGAAATCAAC
>CALGII010000294.1 GCA_937915485.1 uncultured Ignavibacteriota bacterium
TTGCAATGAACGCAGGGGCATTCGTCTCTTAGTTTCGTAAACGAAATCTCCGATACCTTGCCGTCGTTCCATTGTATGCGGAGAGTCTCGTTTTCCTGTCTCTTAATCTGTGTCGGATATGTGTTTTCCATGTTATAGATGTTTATACCTTATGAACAATAAATTAGCGAATAATAGTATTCCCGCCGCCGAAAAAACATACCTTAATCCGATATAAGAAACAAGAGACGAATACATTAACGGTCCGAGTATGTTACCGAGTATCGTAGAACTCGACGCGATTCCCATCAACCCGCTCTTCCTATCGTCAGGAATATTCTTATTTATTATAGAATAAAAAGCGGGCACCATACCGCCCGTGCATATACCCAGTAATATTCTAACCGGGAAAAGCAGATAGTATGAAAATATGAACGAATGCGCGCACAAAGCCGCTATTCCTCCAATCATCGCTATGTTAAGATATTTCGACGAATTTTTCCTGTCGTTCTTCTTGCCCCACCACGGCGACGCTGCAGCCATTGCAATTCCCGTTATTCCAAACAACAATCCTGATATCGTCGAAAGATATGCCTTGTTTTCAGTGAGCGTCTCTATGAAAAGCGCGAATCCAGGCTGCGTGATTGATATCGACATCTGTGCTATCATTATCGATATTAGCGCGACCGCCAATACATCGTGCCTGATTGAAAACTTCAGATTTTCAATAACTCCGAACGAACTGTTTCCGTTTTTAATCCGCTCGGGCTCCTTTATGTAATACATTACGAAAACACTGCTGATTATGCAAAGCGCTGCGGTTATGAAAAATACAACCCTGTGCGACGTGAAATCCGCTATTACACCTCCCATCAGCGGTCCGATTATTCCGCCCGCCGCAATAGATGTCTGAAGCACTCCTATTGCATAACCCGATTTCTCTTTCGGTGAACTCGACGAAACTAACGCGAGCGACGCCGGTATGAATCCGCTCGCGAATCCCTGAAACATTCTGAAAAGAAATAACTGATATACGTCGCCCGAAAATCCTATCAGCACCTGCGACACGGCAAGCCCGAGCACAGCCCTCAATACCATCTTCTTCTTGCCGAATCTGTCGCCGAGCACGCCCCAAACGGGCGTTATGAAGAACGAAACGATGAACGGTCCCGCGAAAATATATCCGCTCCACCTCTCCACTTCAGCCTGCGCCGTAACTCCGAGTTCGCGTATGTAAAAAGGCAGGAATGGAATTACCATGCTCATACCCGCCATAGTTATGAACTGCGCGACCCAGACTACATATAAATTTTTCTTCCAGTTTTCCAATCGTAGCAAAAAATAAATTTACCTCTTATGAAAAACGCTTTCAATTCAGAAAGAATTCTGATTTCTCTCCCGCCGTACGGAAATAAAAAAAGGCTGCCCTTTGGCAGCCTTTTTATAAACATTATTGCTTAACTATTTTA
The DNA here is from genome assembly GCA_937915485.1 of uncultured Ignavibacteriota bacterium. Taxonomy (GTDB): domain Bacteria; phylum Bacteroidota; class Ignavibacteria; order Tepidaquicellales; family Tepidaquicellaceae; genus CAIKZJ01. Next base: position 1,449 of record CALGII010000294.1, read on the forward strand.
CAAGTATCATCCTCTTTATATCTGAGAAATCACCCGAAGTAAGTTTGTAGAAATAAACGCCGCTCGAGAATTCAGCGCCGTTGAAATCAACCGAATAACTACCCGCCTGTTTAACCTCGTTGACAAGAGTCTTGATTTCGCGTCCGAGAACGTCGTAAATCTTAAGAGTTACAAGTCCCTGCTTCGGAAGAGCGAAATTGATTTTTGTCATCGGATTGAACGGATTCGGATAATTCTGGCTCAGTTCGAACTTATCGGGTATTACAGTTGTCTGATTACCCGTGCCGACAAGCGCAGTCATCGTAATGCAGGTGTTCGGTCTGTTTGACTGAGAGGACCCGCTCGTCATCGTGCATCCCGTGCTGTTGTCCGTGTAATATCCCCAGGTCATGCTCGGAGCGGAGGTTGAGTTTACTGTCGAATACGAAGTGTAAGCGGAATTGTCGTAGCAGATTTCGACAAGCAAATTGCTCGTACCGTTATACATGAAATAAGGTGATATAAAATCTATGTACTGCCAGCCAGTTCCCGGTACCGTATAAGAACCGGTAAACACCGTCGTCCATCCTGATGTCACCCATCCCGTTAATGTCGTCTGTGTCGTGTGCTGTAATCTCACGTTGAAACCGCTCATAATCTGATTTGACGCGGTAATTACGTTAAACCCGATTCTCGATATGTAACTGTTCGCGCTTGCTCCAGCCGCGTTTAATTCAGCCGCTGTGAAAAGCATCTGTGTTCTGCCGTCCATCCAGTATGTCGTGAATGGGTAGTTGGAAGATGTAGTACCTGTTCCTATACAACAATTTACGAGATTAATAATCTTGAATTTCATAAGCGCCGTCGAATCCGTATTATGCATGCTTGATATGTCACGCGCGAATATTCGGTAGAATACCGAGTCATTGTAGTTAACGTCGCCGTTCAGCGAATTAAATGCCGCCGCGTAATTTGTGCCCGCGGTCAGGTTCAGTTTAAAATGCTTTATTCCTGTCGACGTGTTGTTTTTGTACCACCTCACCCACACAGAATCTACTCCGATGTTGTCAGTTACGTTCGCTGAAAGCGTTGCGGGCCACTGTACTTTAGGCACGTCCGGAAGAGTCGTATGCGTTATTACAGGCTTTATGTTGTCCGTACTTGCCGTGAAGGTGAAATAATTTGCAGGCGCTCCGCCCGGAAGATATGTCACTCTTCCCATCGCGTCCTGAGTCCTGATGTAGTATTTGTAAGTCGCCGTCGAGCCGTTGCCCGGAATGCTTGACGACCAGTTGTTTCCGCTCGTGTTTGTCATCGCCAGACTGTCGAATGCTGTAGTTCTCGTCCAGAAAAGTTTGGTGCCCGTTATAGCGCTTCCCGACGGTGTTACAACGCAGTTAACCGCGTAAGGTCCTGAAAGGTTTTCCGTGTTCGGAAGCGGAGTGTGAGAAATCGCGGGACCGTATGCCCTTTGATATATCGAAGGATCACCCATGCAATTGTACATCTCAATATATCTCTGCATCGTAGAAGTTATGCTGCCGTAATACTGTATTAAAAGCACTTTTCCTCTTACAAAATTTTCCGCGTTTCGTTTGAGGTTTTCGGTGAACATCGCTCTTCCGATTCTTCTTTCGAGTATGTCATCTTCATCCCAGTATGAATTTACTGACGAACCCCAGAACACTGAGCCGCCTTTTGCGATTCTTATCCAGGTTTCCGCAAAGCACTCGCCGCTTATGTGGTATGAACCCGTTATGCAGGCAAATGAATATACGAACGGGAAAATCGTGTTGTTGAGAGCGTTTACGTTGGACTGCGAAAATACGGGTCCGTCAGCCCAGGATGTCTCCGAACCGTGTCCCGAATATATCGCGAATATTTTTCCTGAATCTATCGATTGTGTTACCTGCGATGTAGTCGCGCCGTAGTAACTGTAAAGTTTCGTGTTCACCGTGAACTGATTCGGGATGAAGAATGAGTCTATTACAAAATTGTGCGTTGCTTCCGTAATATTATGGTTGTCCGTCGATGCCATAAAAACATTCTTCTTCCAAAGGCTGTTAACGCCGTTTTCCATGTATATCGATTTCGTTATTATATTCGACAGTTGCGTCAGGTTCTGAATCGGAAACCTGCCAACGAACGCGTCAACGTACTGGTCATTTCCTTCGAGAAGTCCGTAGTTCCAGTCAGTATGAGGAGTGCCTTCGCCGACTCCTATCCATTCAGGAATCTTATCGATGTCGCCGACCAGAAGAATAAATTCGGGTCTCGTTGATACGTTATTGTAAAGGTTCTGTATGTACGCTTTAATTGCCGTGTTCGTCGTGCCTGTAACCCCTGTGTTAACTACCGTAACGTTAAAACCGAGCCCCTGCTTGTGCGTCACGAAAGGCGCAAGACCGCTTTCATAATCTGTTGCTGTTATAATCAGATAATTGTTCGTGCCTTTTGAATTCTTGAATTCATAATTCACGAACGTGCTGGCGAAAAATTCGTCCATCGCGGGTCTCGGAGAAAAATCAAGTACCGCGTTCTGATTCAGGTTGATATTGAAACTGCCTGAACGGGTTTCGGTAAGTTCGTTCCTCGAAGGATTGTACGCGAATGGATATATTGTAACCATTACGCCCTTCGCTCCGCCCATTACAAACGGTTCCGAAACAACTGCGAAAGGTCCGTCTGAACTTCCCTTTGAATTATAATATTGCTCGTTTATTACGAATGGCCTGTCATCGAGTTTCTTGCTTTTTTCCCAGGGCATTTGCTTGGGATATATTCTCGAATTCAGTATGTTTGAAATCCTGTCCTGCTTGATGCTGCTTATTTGCACGCTTCGCTCGTTTCTTCCGATGAGCAAAAAGAAAGAAATCTGCGGCAACTGCGGAAGCCCCGTTTCAGAAGTGATTCCGTATTCAGGAACGTTTAATAATATGTACTCCTGATTTCCTCCCTTAATGTAATCCCTGTTGTAATCGGGAAGGTTGAAGTCAACTCTGTAACCATTTCCGTTTCCCGATATCTTAACGCCTCTCGGAACCGTTCCCGAATACAGGGTTGACGCCGTTAATGCGATACATAAAGCGAGAAATAAAATCCGTGTAAAATTTTTCATTGCTTTTATTTTGAATTATAAAATTTATTGTATGATTTTGATTTTCCATCTTTCCTTATTACCCGAATCGAAATAACGCGGAAAAGCGTTTCGATAGAAACACCCGGAGAGGATTCCAAGCCTGTTATTCCATTTTTCATCGGGAAAATGAGGTATAATTGATTAAATTAATCTAATTATATAATATTTGCTATATACAAAATTCCGTTCTTAAAGGAAAATTACAAAAAAAGCAAACAAACATTAATTACTGTTTGTTTGCCTTCAAAATTGTAGCGTATCTGGATTACTTAATATTCTTTATAATTTCTACTGCCTTTTCAGGAGTGAGTTTACAGAATATTTTGTCGTTTACCATCATCGCGGGTCCCTGGTCGCACATCCCGAGACAATTCGTGTGCTCCAGCGTTATTTTCTTGTCCTTCGTTGTTTCGCCCGCGTTGATTTTCAATTCTCTCTTTATTGCATTTTCAACTTCATCCTTGCCTGCGAGGTCGCATACGATAGTCCTGCAAAGGCGGACAATGTTCCTTCCCTGCGGTTCCGAATGCAGGAAGGAATAGAATGAAATTACGCTGTAAACCTCGACAGGATGTATATCGAGCAGACGCGCGATTTCCTGCTGCGCGAAATCGGGAATGTACCTGTGCTTGCGCTGAACTGCCTGTAGAATCGGCATTAAAGCCGAACGTTCCGTGCCGTGTTCCTTTACAAGCGCTTCGAGTTCTTCCGTGATTGAATTTTTTTCTAATACTAACATAAGCCTTTACTTTTTGTTTAAAATGTTTTCAACTTTTTGGATTAACATGTCTGGCGATATCGGCTTTTCAACGAAATCGTCCACGGGGACCATGTCGCTTGCTCCGAAATCCATTCCGACTGCCTTGGAAATTGAAGTGTACATTATTATCGGCGTCTTGTTGTTTTCCTTGCGCAGTTTTTGGGCAAGGAAAAAACCGTCGTCCGGCTCATCCATCATGACGTCGAGTATGATTAGATCGGGCTTTTGGTTAGTAATGATTTCATATCCTTCTTTGGGATTGCTTGCGGTGATGACCTTGTAACCTTTCGATGTTAATACCAGTTCGCTGGCTTCACGAATATCAGGATCATCGTCGATGACTGCTATGAGTGCCATTTATTCCTCCGGAAATGTTTTAAAGATTTATGAAACATAAATAATAGTGCGCTGAATTACTATTCAAAAATTTTTCACCTATCCGGCCTCGGGAATTGTCATTGATAGATGATTTTATAAAGCGTAATTTTGTATTGGAGATTGTGATGTTTCCCATTAACTTCATATTAAAATCAATACAATTCACTAAAGAAAAAAAACAAAACTGTTTTTAACCCGAAAGGGGCAAAATTATGTCAAAAACCGTATTATTAATACTCATCGGCAACAGGAAAGATGCCGCGGTCGAGGTCCAGAAAGTCCTGACTGCCTGGGGTTGCCTCATTAAAACAAGACTGGGCATTCACGACGGAATTCTCGACAACTGTTCGGAACAAGGACTGATTATTCTCGAATTGTACGGATCAACTGAACAAAAAGAAGAAGTGTCAAGAAAGATTTCCCTGATTCAGGGAGTTTCATCGAAGTTAGTAGAATTAAAAGTATAAATTATTTCCCCGAAGACCTCACGAGTCTTCGCAAAGACAACTTAAAAGAATCATATGCACAAACAAATTTTTGAAAAGTATCCCGCCAAGGATAAGAGCAACCTTATTGCTCTTCTACAGGGCGTACAGGATATTTACGGATATTTGCCCGAAGGAGCGCTTCAGGATGTTGCCGACTATGTCGGCCTTCCACTGAGCCGTGTTTACGGCGTGGCGACTTTCTACAACCAGTTCAGGTTGACCCCTCTCGGCGAAAACGTAATCCGGGTATGCAGGGGTACGGCTTGCCACGTTTGCAATTCCGCGAACATATTGTTTACACTCGAAACCAATTTAGGAATCAGCGCGGGACAGACAACCCGTGACAAGAGATTCACTCTTGAAACCGTTGCCTGTATCGGCGCCTGCAGTATCGCTCCGGTCATCACCGTTAACGACGAATATCACGGAAAAGTGACTGTGAAGGAAATTCCGAACATATTAAAAAAATACAATGCCGCAAAACCGGTTAACGATAAACAGAAAGCAGGTATCAAATGAAAACTTTCATAGATGTATGCTGCAATGAATGCTGGCATTCCCCCGAAAAACCCTGTGACCAGTTCGTGAGATGCTGCACTGAAGGACCGTTGTGCCACCATAATCCCGGCTGCGAAAAGAAATTCAAGGACCTGAACAGGAAGTTAAAATATGAAGAACACGACGTCCCCATTATAATTATAGGTAAAGGAACCTGCGGACTCGCCGCCGGCGCTCAGAAAGTGGAAGACGCTATTAGGGCCGAACTCAGCAAACTAAACATAAAGGCTCAGATTGAAACCACGGGCTGCGTAGGATGTTGTGCTCAGGAGCCGATTGTCGATATTAAAATGCCCGGAGGCGACAGGATTTCATATTCTCAGGTATCACCGAAAATCGTTCCGAGACTCATTAAGAAAACAATTGTTGAAAAAGATATTTTTAAGGAAAACCTTCTCGGCACTTACGGAAAATCGAACGGTGAAGTGAAGAATATAAACAAGACTCCGTTCTTCGAACATCAGATGAAAGTTGTCCTCGAAAACTGCGGAGTCGTCAACCCCACTTCCATTGACGCCTATATTTCTAACGGTGGTTTCAAGGCTCTCGATAAAGTTATCTGCCACATGAAACCAGAGGAAGTCGTGAAAGACGTTCTCGCAAGCGGACTTAGAGGCAGGGGCGGCGGCGGTTTCCCGACAGGAAAGAAATGGGAATTCGCGCACAAACAAAAATCGGAAACAAAGTACATAATCTGCAACGCGGACGAGGGCGACCCGGGCGCGTTTATGGACAGGTCGGTGCTCGAAAGCGACCCGTTTAAAATAGTTGAGGGAATGCTGATTGGCGGTTACGCTATCGGAGCATCGCTCGGTTATATTTACTGCCGCGCTGAATATCCTCTCGCAATCGAAAGACTCGAGAACACGATTAAGGACTGTAAAAGATACGGACTCCTCGGAGAAAATATTCTCGGTTCGGGATTTACTTTCAACCTAAAGATAAAAAAAGGCGCGGGCGCTTTCGTCTGCGGTGAAGAAACCGCGTTGATTGCTTCTATCGAAGGCAAGCGCGGAATGCCCAAGCCGCGTCCGCCGTATCCGGCCGTTTCAGGTTTATGGAACAAACCAACGGTAATCAATAACGTGGAAACATTCGCAAACATTCCACAGGTCTTCAAGAGAGGCTCGGAATGGTTTGCCTCCATAGGCACGGCGTCAAGCAAGGGCACGAAAGTTTTCGCGCTCAGCGGAAAGGTTAAAAATACGGGACTCGTTGAAGTGCCGATGGGCATTACACTCAGGGAAGTTGTCTTCAAAATCGGCGGCGGAATTCCCGATAACAAGAAATTTAAAGCCGTCCAGATTGGCGGACCTTCGGGCGGATGCCTCCCCGACCAGGTGCTTGATACAGTAGTGGATTACGAATCTCTGAAAAAAGTAGGCGCTATGATGGGCTCTGGAGGATTCGTGGTTATGGATGAAACAACCTGTATGGTTGACGTCGCGAAGTTCTTCCTGTCTTTCATTCAGAACGAATCCTGCGGTAAATGCGTTCCCTGCCGCGAAGGAACGAAACGCATGCTTGAAATAATCGAGAAGATACCGCAGAGTTACAAGAACACGAAAAATAAAGTTGACCAGTTGCAGAGATTCAAAGGAATTATACACCTGCAAAGACTTGCCGACGTGATTAAAGATACCTCACTATGCGGCCTCGGTCAGTCGGCGCCAAATCCGATTCTCTCGGGTCTGATGTACTTCCGCGACGAATACGAAGAGCACCTGTACGACAGAAAATGCTCGGCGGGAGTCTGCAAGGAACTTCTCACTTTCGTTATAAATAACGATTTGTGCGAGGGATGCGGTCTCTGCGCGCGCAGATGCCCGGTTGAGGCAATCATCGGCGAAAAAGGTCAGGCGCATTACATAATTGAAGACAAGTGCATCAAATGCGGAATGTGCATCGATAACTGCAAATTTGAAGCGGTTCTTGTTTCGTAATTTTTGAAAATAAAATTTTGAATTTAATAATATGGTAGAACTCACAATAAATAAGATAAAAGTTAAAGCCGAAGAAGGTATGACGATTCTCGATGCCGCGAAATCGGCAGGCATCGCCGTCCCGACTTTGTGCCACATAAAGAACCTGTTTCCTACTGGCGCGTGCAGAATTTGCTCCGTCGAAGTGGAAGGTCAGAGAGGGCTAATTCCTTCCTGCGCTTATCCCGTATACGACGGAATGGTTGTCGATACAAATTCGCCGAGGGTCAGAAAAGCGAGAAAGACGATTGTCGAACTTCTCATAGAAAACCATCCTCAGGATTGCCTTATTTGCGTCAGGAACAAAAACTGCGAACTGCAGGATTTATCTGCCCAGTACGGCATACGCGAACATAGGTACGCAGGCGAGTCGAAAGACCACGCGATTGATATTTCGAGCCCTTCGATGGAACGCGATCCCGCCAAGTGCATTCTCTGCGGCAGATGCGTACGCGTCTGCAACGAGGTTCAGCAGGTTGGCGCCATTGATTTCACGAAAAGGGGTTTCCAGAGTATCGTCACCACACCTTACAATAAAGGTCTTAATATTAGCGACTGCATACTCTGCGGACAATGCATACTGGTCTGTCCCACTGCTGCGCTCCGTGAGAAAGGACAATTGAAAGAAGTAGCCAACGCTCTCAACAACAAAAATAAATTCGTCGTCGCTCAGATTGCGCCTGCAGTACGCGCGTCGCTCGGTGAAGAATACAACATGCCGCTCGGAACGGACGTTACGGGGCAACTCGTCACAGGCCTTAAGAGACTCGGTTTCAAGAGGGTTTTTGATACGAACTTCGCAGCCGACCTTACAATTATGGAGGAAGCGACCGAACTCGTCAACCGCGTTACTACAAAGAAACCGCTTCCGATGTTTACAAGTTGTTGTCCGGGCTGGGTCAAGTACATAGAGCACAGAAGACCCGAACTCCTTAAGCACGTATCGACTTGCAAATCGCCTCACGAAATGGAAGGCGCCGTTCTTAAGACATATTACGCCAAGAAAATTGGAATCGACCCGAAAGACATTGTCGTCGTGTCAATTATGCCTTGCACAGTGAAAAAATTCGAATCACACAGGCCCGAACTTTCGGAAGACTATATGCCGGACGTTGACGCTGTTCTCACGACGAGAGAACTCGTAAGATATTTTAACATGGCGGGTATTGATTTTTGCGATTTGCCGGGCTCCGAGTTCGATAATCCTCTCGGAGAATCTACAGGAGCAGCAGTAATCTTCGGTACTTCAGGAGGAGTCATGGAAGCCGCGATAAGAACGGCTTACAACATGATAACAGGAAAGGAACTCGAAAAACTTGAATTCGAACAAATACGCGGATTCGACGGGATCAAGGAACTCTCTCTTAACTTGAACGGTCTCGAACTCAACTTTGCCGTTGTCAACGGCATCGGTAACGTCGCGAAAGTTCTTGACGAAGTCGAAAACGGAACATGCAAGTATCATTTTGTCGAAGTTATGGCTTGCCCGGGCGGATGCATAAACGGAGGCGGTCAGCCTATTCATCAGAAACCCGAAAAGGTAATTAAGCGAGTGAAGGCTCTCTATGAAATCGATTCCAAAATGATTCACAGGAAATCGCACGAGAATGAAGCCGTGAAAGTGCTGTATAAGGAATTTTTCGGAGAACCGAACAGTCATAAGGCTCACGAGATTTTGCACACGCACTACCAAAGCAGAAAGAAATAAGTATGTACGGCACCGTTGAAACAATACCGTATCTGTGCAAGAGATGTTATTCCTGCGTCAGAGAGTGTCCCGCTATCGCCATACGTGTTGAGCACGGACAGGCAGTTGTCATGTCCGAAAGATGCATAGCGTGCGGCCACTGCGTTACGGTATGCTCTCAGAATGCCAAAAGAACAAAGAGTGAAGTTGGATTTGTTCTCGCCGAGATACTTCCGCGCGGAAATGTCGTTGCCGTCGTTGCTCCGTCTTTTCCCGCTTCTTTTCCGGATGACTATGCTAAACTTCCGTCCGCTTTGAGAAAACTTGGTTTCGACAAAGTCTGTGAAGCCGCTTTCGGAGCGGATTTAATCAGCCCTGAATATCTCACGGAGATTGAAAAGGACGGCAAGCAGACAATAATCAGTTCCGCCTGCCCGGCCGTTTATAACTATATCGAGATGTATTATTCGGAACTCGTTCCGAACCTCGCTAAAGTGGTATCTCCGATGGTAGCAATGGGACGTTATATAAAAGAAACTTTCGGAAAAAACTTCAGCGTTGTGTTCATCGGTCCTTGCATCGCCAAAAAAAGCGAATGCAAGGATGAAAAGGTTGAAGGCGCCATCGACGCGGTCCTTACGTTCGCCGAACTGAAGGAAATACTCGAAGGCAAACAGATTGAGATGTCCGCGCTTGATGAAACAAATTTTGACCCGCCCGAGGGGCTCATCGGCAAATCGTTCCCTTTGGCAGGAGGTCTGATAAAAACCGCCGACATACCGGGCGATATTCTCGAAAAGGAGATCATTGTCGTCGAAGGCAGAAGCAAAGTCGAGGAAATTCTGAACGAATTGCTCGACAATAAAATCAACGCCAGATTTATTGATGTTCTTTTTTGCGAAGGCTGCATAAAAGGTCCTGCTATCGACAGTAATCTGAACTACTATTCGAGACGCGAAAAAGTTATTAACTACATTAACGAAAGAGTGAAAGCTACGGATAAGCAGGTGTGGAAAAGCAATATCTATAACGCCAGAAACATCGACCTGTCCAGAGAATTTGAAGACAGGGATAAACGCATTCCGACTCCCGACGAAGAACAGATAAAAGAAATTCTCGCGCAGACGAATAAGTTTTCCAAACAGGACGAACTTAACTGCAGGTCCTGCGGTTATACGACCTGCCGCGACTATGCGATTGCAATCGCGAAAGGACTCGCCGAAAACGATATGTGCCTGCCGTATATGATTGATAAACTTGAAAAAGCATACAAGGAACTGCAGGAAACACAGGAACAACTTCAGTCCGCGGAGAAACTCGCTTCAATAGGTCAACTCGCCGCGGGCGTAGCGCACGAGATTAATAATCCGCTGGGTACGATTCTGCTTTACACTTCTCTTCTTAAGAAAGACCTCCAGAAGAAACTCGAATCACCGCAGCCGATTGAAGACCTTAACCTCATTGCCGAGGAAACAAACAGATGCAAGAACATAGTTTCGAATCTTCTGAATTTCGCCAGACAGGGTCGTCTGAAAATTTCCGAGGTTGATATTTACGACCTTATAAACACGATACTGAAACCCGTCAGAATAAAACCCGAATTCAAGGGTATATCGTTCTCGGTTGAGTGCGAAACTCACGACACGGGAATAAAAGGAGATTCGGACCAGTTGAAACAAGTGTTCCTGAATGTTATCAATAATGCCTGCGAAGCGCTTGAAGAAAGCGAACAGAAAAAAATAAATATTCGAATTTCTAAGATTGACGCTTACATTAATGTCGAAATAAGGGACACGGGCAGCGGCATTCCGAAAGAAAATATGGGAAAACTGTTCACTCCGTTTTTCACGACAAAAAAGATGGGTAAAGGCACGGGTCTCGGTCTCGCAATCTCATACGGAATCATTAAAATGCATAAGGGAGATATAAGAGCCGAAAGTGAAACGGGAAAAGGCACTGCTTTTAACATCAAATTACCATTAAATTTACAATAACATAAACGATTAAATATTTTAAGGAGAAATTATGTCAGACACAACAAAAACGCCTAAGAAGATTCTGCTTGTCGACGATGACTATGACCTGTTGGAACAAAACAGAATGCTGCTCGAATCAAAGGGCTATACAGTGGTTACTGCCGACAGCGTCGAGAGCGCCTGGAAAACTTTTAAAGATGAAAAACCCGACGCCGCTGTGCTCGACCTCATCATGGAAGAACACGATTCCGGATTTATTCTCGCGCATAAAATCAAAAGAGACGCTTACGGAAAAACAATCCCCGTCTTCCTTCTTACATCGGCAACGATGGTTACAGGAATGAAATTCGGCGTAACGACAGGTGAAGAAAAAGAATGGATTAACTGTGATGCGTGGTTTAACAAACCAATCAACATCGACGAACTTTCGACAAAACTCGAAGAGTGTTTCGAAACAAGAAATATGTGATTTGTATTTATTAAGATTCTGTATTTTAGAAATGAATTGACAACCAAATGGAAGAAATTAGACCTAAAGTAATAATTATCGACGACGAGAAAGGCCTCCGCATAGGCACTCAAAGGCTTCTGCAAAGCGAAAACTTCGACGTCGACACCGCGGAAAACGGTCTGACAGGAATTCAGATGGCCAAGGACACTGATTATGACCTCGCCATTATAGATTTGAAAATGCCCGACATCGACGGCATTTCGGTTCTGAAAGAAATTAAAAAAGCCCGGCCGAATACGGTTTGCTTTATCGCGACCGCTTACGCGAGTTATGATACGGCTATAGAAGCAACTAAACTCGGCGCGTTCACTTATATTCCGAAACCTTTCACACCCGAGGAACTGCTTCGTAACCTGAACGCGGGTTACGAAAGAAGACTTTTGATACTCGAATCCGAACGCCTGAAAAGGGAACGCGAAGAAAGGCTCCTTGAACTCGCTTTCGAAAAATCACGGCTTAATACTATAGTTAACTCCCTTGCCGACGGCGTGTTCGTCGTAAACAAAGACGGCGAACTCGTGCTCTTCAATCCCGCCGCTATCAAGTTTATCGAACTAAACGACATAATTCTCGGTGAAAGAATTCTCGGCATTCTCCCGCCGAAAATCAGCGAACTCATCGAAAAGATTCTCGGAAACCCCGCGTTCGAAAATAAAACACTTTCAGCGGAAGTTGAACTTAAAGCCGACAGAGAACTCGTTGTGGAAATAAAGTGCTCGCCCGTTCCCCATCCCGACGGCTCGCTCGCGGGCGTAGTTGCTGTACTTAGCAACATTACGGAAACTAAGAAAATTGAATACGTTAAATCACAGTTCGTATCGATGGTTGCGCACGAATTGAAAACCCCGATGGCTGCCGTTCTCGGTTTCCTGAACATTATCCTTAATCCCGAACTAAAAACGACACCGCAGCAGCAGGCGGATTACCTGAACCGCTCGAGAAACAGACTGCAGGGTCTCGTCGAAATGGTGAACGACCTGCTTGATATTTCCAGAATGGAAATGAAAACGAAACAGCGCGAACTCAAAGAACTTAACATCGGCGAAATCGTTAAAGGCACCGTGGACTTCCTCGAACTCGAACTTAAGAAAAAAGGAATTTCCGTTACTTCAAAATATCAGGAAAACCTGCCTGTTTTCAAAGCGGATAACAACGAAGTTACAAGACTGTTCACGAATATTATCGGAAACGCCATTAAGTATAATAAGGATAATGGTTCGATTGACGTTGAAGTTTATACGAATAAGAATTACATCGTCACAAGGATTGCGGATACAGGTATAGGTATGAAACCCGAAGATAAAGCAAAACTCTTCTCGGAATTCTTCAGGGTTAAGAACGAATATACAAGAAGCATAAGCGGAACAGGCCTCGGTCTGTCTATAGTAAAAAGAATCGCTGAATCATATTCGGGTAGAATCGAAGTCGAATCGGAATATACGAAAGGTTCAACATTCACGATTTACCTGCCGTTCACGAAATAATTAATTTAGTCTTTGAATAACGTGACCTTCCCATACTTGAGACGGGAAGGTCACGTTTTGTTTTTATCCCAGCGGAATTATATCCTTGTTCTTACTCACCCATGCCTTGAACGACTGAAGTTCCGGATTCAACCTCTTGCTTTCCTCGGTATTCCGGACTCCGCAAAAGTAATCGTTGAAGTCGTGCTTGAACTGAAACATGTTGCCGATATCATCAGCCCCCGGAAATCCGAATCCTCTATAAACATCGAACGGTACGCTGCTGAAATTAACTTCAATGCCGAGAGCATTGGTGAGCGTTTCTGTCATCTGCTTTCCCGTAATGTGCTCACCCGATATTCCCACGGTCTTTCCTATATAACCGTTTCCGTTCTTGAATATTCCGTAAGCGCATTTACCGATGTCTTCCGCCGCGATTCCCGGAAGTTTCCTGTCGCCCATTGGAATCGTGAAATAATATTTTCCGTCGTCGCCCTTCTTCGGACCAAGACCGAAATATATTAAATTATCCCAGTAAAACGACGTGAGTAGAAATGTTGTCGGTATTCCATATTCTTTGAAGAACCTGTCTCCTTCTCCCTTCCCGTCGAAATGCGGCACCTTGTATTTTCCCGCCAGAGTAGGCATCCTGTTATCATCGAGCGGTACCCATTTTCTCGTGTCTTCGAGCGTCGACCAAATTACATGCTTCACACCTGTTGCTTTCGCGGCCGCGGCTATATTCTTAATTTGCTCGATTTCCTTGTCCGCAGAAAAATGCTCCCAAAAATTTGTGACTGCATACAGCCCGTATGCTCCGTCGAATGCATTCTTCAGGCTTTCAGCGTCTTCGAGATCCGCGGTTACTACTTCAGCACCGAATTTTGAAAGCGCAAGCGCCTTCTCGGAATTTGCATTCCGCGTAATTGCGCGGGCTTTGAAATTGCTTCCTTCATCATTCAAAATCGCGCGCGCAAGTCCGCCGCCCTGCGCTCCTGTAGCGCCGATTACGGCGATAATTTTTTTGTCTGACATCTATTTTTCTCCTTGATTTGTGAAATGTTTACTATTTCCTTAAACACTTACCCGGACAAATTAATTCAGTCCGGTAAAAAAAAAGCCGGTGTTAACCGGCTTTATACCTGAATCTTGTTTTAATTCCTAAAAATCTACTTTTAATTTCGCGTAAAAATTCCTGCTGGGTTCAATTGTTATAAGTCCGCGGTTGGAAGCAAGATGATTCCTGTACTCTTTATCGAAGATGTTATCCACACCCGCGAAACACTGAAATACAGCGAATTTCGTTTTTAATGGCATGGATGATAATGCCGCGTTGAAAACCGCGTATCCTGGAGTGTCAACTTCACCCGGCGCTGTGTTTTCCTGCTTGTTGAAAAATTCGCTGCTAATATCCGCGCTGACGTAATTGTAAACCGAGAATTTGACGCCCAGCCTTGCGTTCATAGGCGATATCTGAGGCAGGTTTACCTGGTTTTGAGTATCTTCACCCCTCACGTATGATAGCGAGCCGTAAGTAACAATTGTTTTGTAAATGTTATACATCACTTCTAAATCATATCCGTATAATCTTGCCTTGCCGATGTTCGTTTTTATGAATGCCGTTCTGTTTTCGTATGTACCCGGGACTTCAGCCACAAGGTCTTCGAAGTAATTATAAAAAACATTCCCGTTGAATGTGAATCTGTCTCTCCAAACCCTGAAACCCAGATCCGCGAAAAATCCCTTTTCGGGTGCAAGTTCGGGGTTCCCTACTCTCAGTGAACTTCCGAGGTCTATATACTGATATCTTTCCTCAAGCGCAGGTGAACGGAACGACCTCGATATGTTGAATGTAACATCATAATTCTTTGTAATGGAATAAATCATCCCCAGATTCGTACTCCACGATATATCATTCGCTTCGCGTGAGTTCCACATAATCTTCTGTCCCGCGGGTGAGTTGTTCCTCGTTCCGTTTACAATTTCATATACAGGCTGGTACGCCAATGAGTTCGTTACTTTTATCTGGTCAACCCTGCCGCCAACGTTTATTCTAAGTTTATCGTAGAAAAGTTTCATCTCGTCCTGTACATATGCCCCTATGCTCCTGTAATCCGCGTCGGGTATGGGTTTCTCCCCGATTGTCTTGTAAATCGTGCTGAGCAGCGCGCCGGAGGTTGTATCGTAATTTTCTATCCTTTGATTCCTTTCACGCTTGCTGTCAAGCGCGCGCATCCAGAAATCTACTCCCGTTATCAGGTAATTGCTTTTGTCCAATTCCCAATCCGCTTTGAATTGAAGACCGTTTGTATAGTGCCTCGCGTTCGGAGTTATGCTCTCGACATATACTTTTTGTTTCAGTTTTCCCGATGTTGTTTTTAAAGATTGAATCGTAAATGGATTGTTGATTACGTCCCTGAGTATTGACTGATAATAATATTTGACCGAAAATTCTTTAAGCGGTGCGGTGATGTCTTTTATTTTATACTCTCCCGAAATCATATCCCTGTTTTCTTTCGGATACGTAACCACCGCGTTTGTCGGAAACAAACTTCCCGCTCCCGGAACACCTATGTCTATACCTCTAAACCTCTGGTACGAAAGCCTGAACTCGTGATTCTTCAGTGGTCGGTAACCTAAATTCGCGCTTATGTTGTTGTCTTTGAACTGGCTGTTCGGAAGTTCGCCTTTCGGTGTTGTAACGTTCCTTGCATCACGTATGCTCCCGCTGATTTTCGCGAAAAAACTCTGCGATGAAGCGTATATACTCATCCAGCCGTTTGAGTTTTCATTAACGGTATTGTATCCGCCTATTAATGAACCGCCGTAAATAAATTTGTTGCTGAAATCGCCGTTCTTAGTGTATATGTTCACGACGCCTCCAAACGCTCCCGTACCGTATAATGATGAAACACCGCCTTTCAGCACTTCGATTCGTTCGACATCGTTAAGGTCAATCATCGAAAGTCTCGCCGATATGTCAGTGGCGGTCTCAATTCTGTTTCCGTCAATGTTAGTTACTATGTTAGATTTGCTCAAACCCCTTATGCTTATGTCTGTCGCCCATATGCCGTCCCTGACAAGCGACAATCCGGGCTTGCTGTCAAGCGCGTCTGATATCGTATTGTATTGTCTTTTCGATATTTCGTCGTCGGAAAGAATTTCCATCGGCATGGGTACGTCTTTCTGTAATGTCTGATACCTAGTGCTCGTAACTTTTATCTCGCCTGTCGTAATATCCGAGGGAAGAAGTTTTATGTCGACGTTCGTCGTCATTGGGCCTGTTACTTCCACGTCAACCGAACCTGTCTTATATCCTTCGTGGAAAAATGTGAGTTTGTGCTTGCCCGATGCGACTTTTTCGAAGAGAAATAATCCCGATGCATCAGAAACAGATTTCAATCCCGATTCCTCGATTAAAATTTCAGCTCCTGTTACCGGAACACCGGTCTCACGGTCTGTTATGTACCCCTGTATGTTTCCTGTCTGCGCAATGATTTTAACGGAAATTAGCAAGAGTATCGAAAGCGTAATAATTCTTTTCATGTGTTGTTTTGATTTTAAATCGTACTAAAATATCCTTTTTAAAAAGAAAAATAAATCCAATAATTCGTCGTTATCCCGACCGCTTTCTTTATTGCACGTGTGATTTCTGAAATTCTTAATAACGGTGCGGGGATATTGAAACGTTTTTATATTGTATATAACCCTTTGTTTGTTGAATAATTCCGCGATTTGTTCAATATTCGTTAACCCGGATAAATTTAAATTTATTATTTCAAATATCCGTGAATGCCTCGTATCGTTTACTTTCCCGGAAAGACTGGTAATGACCTCCCATGATCCTTTTGACTTTAATCCTTCCGTTTTTCACGGTATTATTCACTTATGAAAAAGTATTTCGCCCTGATTCTCAACCTCAGCCTGATACATTTTCTGCTCGGGTTGGATATCAACATAGTCAGTGTCACGCTGCCTTCAATCGCTTCGCATTTCGGCATCGCGGGAAATGTCGCTTCAAGAGTCGTATGGGTCTATCTTCTCGTGCTTACCTGTTTCCTGCTCGCTTTCGGGCGGCTTGGAGATATTAAGGGCTATAAAAAGATTTACTTCTCGGGAATTGTTGTATTCATACTCGGCACGACGCTTTGCTTTTTCGCGCCGGATTTCAATCTGCTCGTTTTCTTCAGAATAATCCAGGCGCTCGGCAGCGCCGTCCTTTTCGCACTCACTCCTGCAATTATAGCCGCCGGAATACCCGAAGGAATGCGCGGTAAGGTTTATGGCATTAACTACTCTTTCACTGCGCTCGGAGGAATTATCGGCAGGGCTGCAAGCGGATTCATAATTGAAAGTTTCGGATGGAACTCTGTCTTTATTTTAAGCGTTCCGATTGGTCTCATAACTCTATTCATAACATACAAGCATCTTGACGAGTACAGACCTGAAAAAGGAAATCAGAAATTTGACGCTCCGGGCACTGTCCTTGTCTTTTCAGGATTGTTCTGTTTCCTCTTCGCCGTGAACAACGGCGGGGAATTCGGCTGGCTGTCTTTCAGGATTCTCGCTCTGCTCTCTTCTGCTTTCGCGCTTCTAACAGCGTTCATTATACGACAGTTGAAAATCGAAAATCCTCTATTCAACCTGCGAATACTCAGGAACAGGGATATTTCGCTTTCTGTTCTGTCCTTCATTTTCGTTTATATAATTACAAACGGAATGATTTACATCACTCCATTTTTCCTGCAATGGGTCGGCGGTTATCCGAAAAAAGAAACAGGTCTTCTTATGGCGGTTCCTTCTTTGCTTCAATTTTTTTCCGGCTATCTTTCGGGACATCTTTCGGATAAATTTCATTCGAAAATAATCTGCACGGTCGGTTCTGTCCTTATCGCTCTGTCCCTGTTAACTTATACTCTCATTAATTCCGCTACGAATATTTATTTCTTAATTTTGATTCTATCATTCTACGGTTTTGCTATTGGTTTTTTCATACCCTCAAATACGAACAAAATTATGACATCGGCTCCCGCCGAACAAAAAGGCATCGTCTCGAGTTTCATGACAACCTCTGTTAGACTCGGTTCCGCGTTTGGTGTCGTGTTCTTCGGAGCCGTGTTTGCATATTTCGTCCCTCAAACAAATCCTGTACTGGCGGACGTTCCGGACGGCATTATTCTTGACGGTTTTAGATATACGTTCCTTTTCGGATCAGTCGCCGCGGCGCTCGGTTTCGTAACTGTCCTTCTTACGGACAAAAAGAACCGCGGAAACGTTTGAAGGTTAATTTTTTCACTTTATTTTTTTAAACGAATTAGGAATTTTGTTCTTTTGAACTTTGCTAAAGAACAGGCTAATATTAAATATCGCGGGCATTCTGATTCTTCTCGCGGGAGTCAGTATTGCATTGTTCTATTTCTTCAATAAACTTACGGGTAAGTCTTTCTACGAGGAGCGGGGGAACAGTCACGTGAACGGAATAACTGCGGAGGTTGAAATTGTTAAGGACAACTACGGTGTTCCATACATTACCGCGAAAAACGAGTCCGACCTTTTTTTTGCCCTCGGCTACCTGCATGCGAAAGACAGGCTCTGGCAAATGGACTTGACCAGACGCGTCGCGGAAGGCAGAATGTCTGAAATTCTCGGAAAAGAAACAGTCGAATACGACAAACTTTTCAGGACAATCGGCATCGGGAAATATTCTTATAAACTTTACAACGAGATTTCTCCGAAATCCAAAGATATTCTCGCGGGCTATTCGAAAGGCGTTAATGAGTTCATCAAGGAAAATTACAGCAGACTTCCCCTCGAGTTCGACGTGCTGAATTATAAACCGGAACAATGGAAGCCCGAACACTCACTTATGGTTATTAGAATGATGGGATGGGAACTTAACCTCTCCTGGATGACTGAATACATGTTCGGCGAGATTGTAAAGAAGTTCGGCATTGAACGCGCTAAAGACTTTTTTCCGGATTACCCCGAGGACGCTCCTTACATTATTAAGAGTGATAAGAAACCCCAGCAGCAGGATTCAAAACTTTCTTCTTCGCTGCGGGAGACTAACTATTTAAAAATCGCGGAACTCGGGAAGGAATTTTTCGGCACAAACGTTGATTACCGGAATTTCTTCGGATTAATAGGAACTCATATCGGAAGCAATTCCTGGACGGTCAACGGAAAGAAAACCGATAAAGGAAAACCAATTTTCGCCAACGATCCGCATTTGGTTCTTTCTGCTCCGTCGAAATGGTACGAAGTGCTGATGAAGAACACAGCGGACAATTCTTTCGTTTGCGGATTCTCGATACCGGGCGCTCCCGGAATCGCGATCGGTTCAAACGGAAAAATATGCTGGGGAATTACAAACCTTATGAACGATGACTCCGACTTCCTTATTTTAAAACGGGATTCTGCTAATCCCAATTCCTATACCTACAGAAACTCGGTTGTTAACGTTGACAGCACTCAGGAATATATAAAAGTAAAAGACATTAAAGACGAAATCCCCTATTCTGTTTTTAATACAAACCTCGGACCTGTTATCTCAGGTTTGAATAAGACAGGTTTCGGGTCTGATAATGCTTTCAGAACGGCGCCGAATGAGATTCTCACTTTCAGATGGACAGGCTTTGAATCAAGTGACGAAATAAAATGCTTCTATGATATTTATCACGCGGCGAAATGGGAGGAGTTTAAAAATGCTTTGACTTTTTTCGGGCTTCCCGCTTCTAACTTCACATACGCCGATGCCGGCGGAAATATCGGCTGCAAGGCTGCAGGTAAAGTTCCTCTCCGAAATACCGGAAACTCTTCTGTCGATGCGTTTACTCCGGGTTACGGCGAGGTTGAATGGACGGGCTTCATAAAGCCCGAGGAATTGCCCGAAGTTTACAACCCGCAGGAAAATTTTATTGTGACGGCAAATAACAAACCCTTAAAAGATTATAAGTATTATATCTCGAATCTTTATGAACCGCCTTACAGGGCAATTAGGATTGAGGACGTACTGAAATCAAAAAATAACATCACGTCCCAGGAGTTCAGACTCCTTCAGAATGATGTTACAAGCCCGCAGGCGAAGGAATTTTTCAACTACCTGACGGAAGCGTTCAAAGACTCTTCTAAGTTGACGCCGGGAGAAAGAACCGTAATTCAAAAAATCAGAAAATGGAATTATGATTTCAATAAACTGAGCGGACTAGCCTCGCTTTTCGCAGAGTTCGAAATCTGTCTTTACATTAACCTGTACAGGGATAAACTCGGTAATGCGCTTTTCAATGAGTATATTTACCTGAACAACGTTCCCGTCAGGAACACGGCGAAAATATTAAAGCAGAATAATTCCTGGCTGCTCGGCGTTCCGAAGGATTCTCTTAAAAACGACCTGAGAAATGAATTGGTCAGGAAGTCTTTCCGCGAAGCGCTGGAGTTCTTAAAACAAAAATTCAATGAAACCGACGTGGATAAATGCGAATGGGGCATGATGCACAGAGTTATGATTAAACATCCGCTCGGCTCGGTCAAAACCCTTGATAAAATTTTAAATATCGGACCGTTTGAGACGGGAGGTTCGGGTACTACCGTGTCTAACGCGGAATATTCATTCAGAAGGGCAATCGAACAGCAGGAATTTGAATGCAATGTCGGACCGTCTCTGCGCTTCATTTTTGATTTTAACGAGCCGGGTTATTACCTCTCGATAATTCCATCCGGACAGTCGGGACAACCCCAGCACAGGAATTATTCCGATCAGACAAGAGCGTGGCTTAATGCGGAATACAAAAAGGTATTCATGAATATATCGGACTTCAGAGCCAACTCCGATTCGAAGACTCTAACGCTTCTACCCCGGATGTAATAATGATTTCTAATAAAAATAAATATGAGATTTATAAACCTAAGAAAAGATTCGGTCAGAACTTTCTCGTTGACGATAATATCTCAAGGAAAATTATAAAATCGCTCGGAGCTCAACATGACGATGTTCTTCTCGAAATCGGTCCCGGGCAGGGTGCGCTGACGAAGTTTTTGGTAAATGAATATCCCAATTATACAGCGGTCGAAATTGATGAATCTTCGGTTGATACACTGAAAAACAAATACGGCGAAAACCTCAGCATCGTTTGCGGAGACGTGATGAAATTTGATTTCTCTAGCCTCGCGCGCGCGGAAGGTGCGAAAATAAAAGTCCTCGGGAATATCCCCTATAA
>CALGII010000295.1 GCA_937915485.1 uncultured Ignavibacteriota bacterium
CGCGGGAAAGAAAAACAACGCGATTTTGCCGATTTTTTCGGCGTGAGTCCGAAAATTTTTATGCCAGAGGTTTTTTCGAAAAGTTTTTTAAAAATCAAGTATAAAATTCGTAAAAAAATTTATTTCTGATGTTTGATTTTAATTTTATTTCTTTTAAATTACAATCAACAAATCAAAACAACATTCTTTAAAATAACTTAAACTTTTTACTAGGGGAAAACAACCGGTACAGATTACAATGAGGATTAAAAATTACTTTACAACTTCACGCTCAATCAACGATTTAGAATACGATAAACGCTCATCCATTATCCGTAACCCCGACGGTTCCGTTGTCTTCGAAATGAACAATGTTATTGTTCCAAAACACTGGTCGCAGGTTGCTACCGATATTATCGCGCAAAAATATTTCCGCAAAGCCGGTGTTCCGAAGTCGTTAAAAAAAGTTTTTGAAGAAGGAGTGCCCGAGTGGCTTCAAAGAAGCGAAATCGATTCCGTTCGTCTGAACGTTCTTGACGAAAAAGAAATGTATTCGGGCGAGTGCGATTCGCGACAGGTATTTAACAGACTCGCAGGCTGCTGGACATACTGGGGATGGAAATACAAGTATTTTGACACCGAAGAAGACGCGAAAAACTTCTATAATGAACTGTTTTTTATGCTCGCTATGCAGTTTTCCGCCCCGAATTCGCCACAATGGTTCAATACGGGTCTTCACTGGGCTTACGGTATTACAGGTCCCTCGCAGGGGCATTTTTACGTTGACCCCGATTCGGGTGAACTTACACGCTCGACTGACGCGTACTCTCACTGCCAGCCGCACGCTTGTTTCATTCAGTCGGTCAGCGACGACCTCGTCAACGAAGGCGGCATTATGGATTTGTGGGTGAGAGAAGCCAGACTGTTCAAGTACGGCTCGGGTACGGGCTCGAATTTCTCAGGTATAAGAGGCTCGGGAGAAAACCTTAGCGGCGGCGGAAAATCATCAGGCCTGATGTCCTTCCTTAAAATAGGAGACAGGAGCGCGGGAGCGATTAAATCAGGCGGCACGACGAGAAGAGCCGCGAAGATGGTCGTGCTCGACCTCGACCATCCCGACATCGAAGAGTTTATAAACTGGAAAGTTGTTGAAGAGGAAAAAGTAGCCGCGCTCGTGGCGGGCTCAAAAACCCTCAACTATCATCTTAATAAAATACTGTCCGCCTGCGACAGCGTTCATCCCGAGAACGACGGCACGAACAAAGCGACGAACAAGGTTCTCGCTCAGGCGGTCAGGGACGCGCGCAGGGCGTACATTCCCGAGAATTACATCGAAAGAGTTATTCAACTCGCTAAACTCGGGTTCAAGGAAATTTTCATCCCGACGTACGATACCGACTGGAATTCGGAATCTTATGTTACCGTGTCGGGACAGAATTCTAACAACAGCGTGCGCGCTACGAACGATTTTATGAAAGCCGTCGAAATGGACAGCGACTGGAACCTTTACTGGAGAACGGAATTACAGAAATCGAAAGCGGAGAACAGGGCGCCCGGACCCGCGAAAGTTTTAAAGGCAAGAAAACTCTGGGACGATATCTCTTATTCCGCCTGGGCCTGCGCTGACCCGGGTATTCAGTTCCATACGACAATTAATGAATGGCATACCTGCCCCGCGGGAGGCGAAATCAAGGCGTCGAACCCGTGCAGCGAATATATGTTCCTCGACGATACAGCGTGCAACCTCGCTTCGCTCAATCTCGTGAAGTTCTATGATTTCGAATCCGAGAAATTCAACGTGGATGCGTTCAGGCACGCGGCAAGACTCTGGACGGTCGTGCTCGAAATAAGCGTCCTGATGGCGCAGTTCCCGAGCAGCAGGATTGCAAGCCTTTCTTACGATTACAGAACGCTCGGACTCGGTTACGCGAATCTCGGAGCGTTATTAATGATACTCGGAATCCCTTACGATTCCCCCGAAGCGCTTTCCCTTACGGGATGCATAACCGCGATTCTTCACATGAAAGCGTACGCGACTTCAGCCGAAATGGCGCGCGAACTCGGTCCTTTCTCGAAATTCGAGGAGAACCGCGAAAACATGCTTCGCGTGATTCGCAATCATAAGCGCGCGGCATTCAACTCGAACAAGAAAGAGTATGAAGGTCTCTCGATTAATCCGATGGGTATCAACAAGAGATACTGTATTGACGACGACCTTCTCGACGCCGCAAGAAAAGACGCCGAAGAAGCGCTCGCGCTCGGTGAAAAATTCGGGTACAGAAACGCTCAGGTTACCGTTATCGCTCCCACGGGCACGATAGGTCTGCTTATGGACTGCGATACAACGGGCGTGGAGCCTGATTTCGCTCTCGTTAAATTCAAAAAACTCGCAGGCGGCGGTTACTTTAAGATTATAAACGAATCGGTTCCTCCCGCTCTGAAGAAACTCGGCTACTCGGACAGCGAAATTGACGATATAATAAAATACACAAAGGGTTACGGCTCTTTAATCGGATGCCCTCACATTAATCCGCAGAACCTTTCCGATAAGGGTTTTACGATGGAGGTGATTAAGCAGATTGAAAAATCACTTCCCGGCGTCTTCGATATAAGTTTCGCATTCAACAAGTACACTCTCGGCGCTTCTTTCTGCAAGAACGTTCTCGGATTCACCGACGAGCAGTTGGATGATTTCAACTTCAACATTCTCAAGGCACTCGGATATACTAAAGAGCAGATTGAAGAAGCGAACGACTACATCTGCGGAACGATGACAATCGAAGGCGCGCCGCATCTTAAAGAGGAGCATTATTCGATTTTCGACTGCGCTTCGAAATGCGGCAAGAAAGGAACAAGATTCATTTCACCCGAAGCCCACATTAGAATAATGGCGGCTGCTCAGCCGTTCATATCGGGCGCGATTTCAAAGACAATCAACCTGCCGAATCAGGCGTCGGTTGAGGATATGAAAAAAGCGTATATGATGTCCTGGTCGCTCGGACTGAAATCCAATGCCCTGTACAGGGACGGCTCAAAACTCTCGCAACCGCTCAACAGGATAGCGGACGACCTCGGCGATTTCGAACTCGAGGAAAAATCCGACATCACTGTTACCGCGACGAGCGATATAGTTAAAGTCGCCGAAAGAATTATTCACAGGTACATTGCAAAGAGAAGAAAACTTCCTTACAGAAGAAAAGGATATACTCAGAAAGCCAAAATCGGAAACCATTCTGTCTATATAAGAACGGGCGAATACGATAACGGACAGTTGGGCGAAATCTTCGTTGACATGCACCGCGAAGGCGCGGCTTTCAGGAGCCTGATGAACTGCTTCGCGATTGCCGTCTCGCTTGGACTCCAGCACGGCGTCCCGCTTGAAGAATTCGTCGATGCTTTCGTTTATACGCGCTTCGAGCCGAACGGTATAATAATCGGTAACCCGAATATAAAGATGGCAACGTCTATTATAGACTATATTTTCCGCGAACTCGCCGTGACGTATTTGAGCAGAACCGACCTTGCACACATCCCCGACGAGGAAATCAGAATTAGCCCTGTTGACTCCCTCGCGAAACTTGACAAGGATAAAGACATTGAATATTACGAGGAAAGAATTTACAGCGAAAGAATCGTAGAAGAAAAAGTGAAACCGCCGAAAGAGACTTCGGTGACCGTTGACCACTCGATACCCGTAAGCATCGTAGCGGCGCCGAACGGAAACGGAGGACATAAAGCGAAGATTGAAGAAGCTATTATGAAGGGATATACGGGCGACATATGTCAGGAATGCGGTCAGGTCACGATGGTGAGAAACGGCACGTGCCTCAAGTGCATGAGTTGCGGCTCGACGAGCGGATGCTCTTAATAAACGATTACGGAAGAAAAATATTAAGGCTGTAATTATTACAGCCTTTTTTTATTTTACCAAATTGAACAGCACATCCGAAATACCGCGTAACTACCGCGCCGAACGAAAAGCGACACGCGGCGTTAGAATAAAGATTCAAAACGACCTTACCGTGAGTATAACCGTGCCTTTCATTTTTTCAGGAAAGCATATACTCGAAATAATCTCAAAAAAACAAAAGTGGATTGACAGGAACCTCGAAACTTTCGCGCGGAGAAGAAAAGTCTTTGACTTGCGGGAAAACGAACTCCTGCTCTTCGGAACCGCGTACACATTTAATTTACAGCCGGGCTTGAAAAGAAAAATACGTGTCAGCAGGGAAGAAAAAGCCGTCGAATCAGGCGGCGATTTGATTTCAGATACATCAGCACGATATAACTTTTATAAAAAATACGCGACTGAATACCTGACCGCCAAAACGGAAACAGCCGCGAAACTTTACGGATTCTCGTACAACAGATTGTTTATACGCGGTCAGAAGACGAAATGGGGAACGTGCTCGACGAAGAAAAATCTGTCATTAAACTGGAGGTTGATTCTGTGTCCCGAATCCGTCATCGATTATCTGATTGTGCACGAACTCGTTCACACGGAAATAATGAATCATTCGAAATCATACTGGGCGCGCGTTGCGGAACTATGCCCGGGTTTCAGGGAAGCGAAAAAATGGCTTGATGAAAACTCTTACGCGGTTCATCGCGTCTGAATTGATGATGGATAACGGATTCGAACAAAGAAATTTTCAATAGAGTAAAAACATTAAACTCAATTAATATGAAAGCAAAATTTTTTATTCCGCTAATCGCGGTGACTTTATTCTGCGGAACACTTTTTTCCCAGTCAATCGTATCTCTCACATTCTTCGACGGCAGGCCGTTTTCAGTTGACCTCGACGGAAAAGATTACGGTTATTTTCAGGAAGAGTTTTACACCGAACTCGGCGGAGGGAAATATCACATTAAGATTTTCGACGGCGTCAGAGCGTCTCTTAAACCAGTGTTCGAGGGAGACATAGAAATCCCTTATAAATCGAGCACGTTCGCGTTCATAAATTCCGACTTCAAATACGAGGTTTACAAGCAGTATTTTCATAACGACAGAAGACAGATTTGCGAATGCGATTGCGAATACTGCAGAAAATGCGTTCACAAAACCCACGAAGGCAGAAGATACAACGATGAGGAAAACAACGGCTATATGAGCGATAAAGAGTTTTCGGAACTACTGACGAATTTAAACGCTTTAACATACGACGACAATAAGAAGGAAATGATACTGATGGCGCTTGAAAAGAACTATGTTTCGGCTGAACAGGTAAAAAAACTCGTATCGTCCGTCACTTTCGAAAATACAAAACTCGAAATAGCGAAAAACGCGTACTCGAAAACAGTTGACAGGGAAAACTACTATAAAATTCTGACGGCGTTCACTTTTGAAAGCACAATACAGGACCTGAAAGATTTCCTGAGCAA
>CALGII010000296.1 GCA_937915485.1 uncultured Ignavibacteriota bacterium
TGGAGCGGGATGGGCACGTACATCGCGTACAAGTCTTTCGCGCGGTGCGTGCTGATTATCTGCGGAGTGAAACTTGACGTCGAATGGAAGGGTGAAATCGAGAGGAAGAGAAAGTATCTTATTATATCGAATCATCTTTCGCTTCTCGACATTCCCGTGCTGATGGTGATTTTCAAACGCAACATAAGATTCATTTACAAGAAGTCGCTGACGAAGGTTCCGATTTTCGGATGGGCGATGTTTCTGGGAGGTTACGTTCCGATTAACAGGGAGAACGGGCGGAGCGCGATGCAGTCGCTTCGCGACGCGGCGGATAAACTTACCGAAGACATTTCGGTCGCGATTTTTCCCGAAGGCACGCGCAGCAGAACGGGCGAGACAGGCGATTTCAAGAAAGGCGTTTTCGTTCTCGCCGATTACACGCAGGCTGACATAATTCCCGTTTCGATTTCGGGAACGAACAAAATTATTCCTCCCGACTCGTTCAAAATTAAGCCGGGAAAAGTTAAAGTCGTCGTGAGCGAAACGATGAAGTTCACGAAAGACAAGTCGTTTCTGAACGACATAAGAAACGTTATTACGGGAAACTTAAATCAGACCGGACAATGACAGTAACAGGCATAATACCCGCGAGGTACGATTCGACGAGGTTTCCGGGCAAGCCGCTCGCTGACATCGCTGGCAAAAAAATGATTCAGCGCGTTTACGAGCAGGCGTCGAAGGCGAAATACATAGACGCCGTAGTAGTCGCGACCGACGACGAGAGGATTTACGATTTCGTGGATTCATTCGGCGGCGCGGTTACGTTCACTTCGCCGAAACACAAATCGGGAACCGACAGAATCACTGAAGCCGCGCGGGCGCTGAAGACCGACATTGTCGTTAACATTCAGGGCGACGAACCGTTCATAAATCCTAAGACGATTGACGATGCGGTGCTCCCGCTTCTTAAAGACAGGAATCTCAACGTCTCGACACTCGCCTGCAGGTTCAGGGACATAGCGGACATCGAAGACCCGAATAAGGTGAAGGTTGTTATCGACGGCGGAGGATACGCGATGTATTTCAGCCGCTCTGTGATACCGATGAATTTCAAATCCGTAAAGGACGCGCCTTATTACAAGCATCTCGGGCTTTACGT
This sequence comes from uncultured Ignavibacteriota bacterium, assembly GCA_937915485.1. Lineage (GTDB taxonomy): Bacteria > Bacteroidota > Ignavibacteria > Tepidaquicellales > Tepidaquicellaceae > CAIKZJ01. The sequence continues at coordinate 1,142 of CALGII010000296.1, forward strand.
TTACAGAAAAAACTTTCTGCTGAAGTTCGCGAAAGAGCCTCAGTCCGTTTACGAAAAGGCGGAGAGTCTCGAACAATTGCGGATTCTCGCGATGGGAGAAAAGATAAAAGTTGTAATAACGAAGAGCGACTCGCTTTCAGTCGATACAAAGGAAGACATTAAAAGGATTTTAAAATATCTTAAACCGGGGAAAAAATGAAACAGACAAAATACGTTTTTATCACGGGCGGTGTCGTGTCATCGCTCGGCAAAGGCATTGCCAGCGCGTCTCTCGGACTGCTTCTGCGGTCGCGGGGATTGAACGTCACGATACAGAAGTTCGATCCGTACATAAACGTTGACCCCGGCACCATGTCGCCGCTTCAGCACGGCGAGGTGTTCGTCACGGACGATGGAGCGGAGACCGACCTCGACCTTGGGCATTACGAAAGATTCCTCGACGTTAACATGTCGAAGGACAACAACACCACGACGGGACAGGTTTACAACGAGGTGATTACGAAAGAGCGGCGCGGCGATTATCTCGGCGCTACGGTGCAGGTGATTCCGCACATCACGGACGAGATTAAGAAGCGGTTGACGCGGCTCGGCAAGGACGGAAAGTACGACGTGATTATTACGGAAATCGGCGGAACGGTCGGAGACATCGAATCGCTCCCCTTCCTCGAAGCCATAAGGCAGTTGAACCTCGAACTCGGCAAATCGAATTCGCTGTACGTTCACCTGACTCTCATTCCTTATATAAAGGCGGCGGGAGAACTCAAGACGAAACCGACGCAGCATTCGGTAAAGACTCTTCTCGAAATCGGGATTCAGCCGGACATACTTCTCTGCCGAAGCGAGCAGGCGATTTCGAAAGAGATGAAGAAAAAAATCGGTCTGTTCTGCAACGTCGAACCGGGCTCCGTAATGCAGTCGCTGGACGCGAAATCGATTTACAGCGTGCCTCTGAACCTGCACAACGAGGGCTTCGACGAGGTCATAATAAAAAAACTCAACATAAAGTGCGGCAAGCCGCAACTCGCGAAATGGAATCTCGCGGTGAATAAAATCGTGAATCCGAAAAAGGAAATCACGGTCGGAATATGCGGGAAGTACAATCTGGTGCCCGACGCTTACAAGAGCATAATCGAATCGTTCGTTCACGCGGGAGCGTTCAACGAAGTGAAGGTAAACCTGAAGTGGATTGACGCGGAGGAAATCGAAAAGTATCCAGCGCGCGTTAAAGAAATTTTCAGGGACGTAAAAGGGCTTCTCGTTTGTCCGGGTTTCGGCGAAAGAGGAATTGAGGGAAAAATTCAGGCGGTTAAATACGTGCGCGAAAACAAAATTCCGTTCTTCGGAATCTGCCTCGGACTGCAGTGCGCGGTGATTGAATACGCGCGGAACGTATGCGGATTGAAGAACGCGAACTCGAGCGAATTCAAGATAACGCGGCACAACGTTATTGATTTGATGGAATACCAGAAATCCGTCGTGCTAAAGGGCGCGTCGATGAGGCTCGGTTCGTATCCCTGCATAATTGAAAAGAACTCGCTCGCGTACAAATGCTACAAGCGCGAGTTCATCAACGAAAGGCACAGGCACAGATACGAGGTCAACAACAATTACAGGAAGATACTTTCGGAGAAAAAAATGATTCTGTCGGGACTTTCGCCCGACGGCTCGCTCGTTGAAATCATCGAACTGCCGCAGAAGGCGCATCCGTTCTTCATCGCTACGCAGTTCCATCCCGAACTGAAATCGCGCGTGATAAATCCGCAGCCGATTTTCAGGGAATTCATTCGCGCCTGCAAGGGTTAAAGAGTACACGAAAGCAAACAGTGTGACCGGGACTCTACCGACCCTTATTTGTTACCGGGAGTCTCTCGGCTCTTATTTGTTACCGAGAGTCTCCCGGCTCTATCGGGGACTCTCGGATTCGAGAATCGGGATAACCGAGAGTCCCCCCGAAAAAACATCGGGGGAGACTCTCGGACACAGGCGATAACACATAAGCGTTAAAGGCAGAAATGCTCTATACTAACCCCACGCTTCAGCGTGGGGTAAAGAGACTACAATACGGGGATTTTAATCCCCGAAAAAACGATGTAATTTTGTTACCGAGAGTCTCCCGGCTCTATCGGGGACTCTCGGATTCGAGAATCGGGATAACCGAGAGTCCCCCCGAAAAAACATCGGGGGAGACTCTCGGACACAGGCTTTGATAACACATAAGCGTTACAGGTAGAAAGGCTCTATACTAACCCCACGCTTCAGCGTGGGGCAAAGAGACAACAACACGGGGATTTTAATCCCCGAAAATATAATGGAGTTAAAAGGCTTAACATACGACGAGGTCAGGGACAGGCAGAAAAAAGGTTTAACGAACGCGTACGCCTCCCACAAGACGAAGACATACGGGGAAATAATAATTGAAAACACGTTTTCCCTGTTCAACATAATTACGCTCGGAATAATCGCTCTCGTCGTAATATTCTTCCTGTTGTATAAGGACGAGCGTCTTCTTCTCGACTCAATCGGAATTTTCACGATAGTAATCGTCAACACGTCAATCGCCGTTTATCAGGAGTTCAAGGCGAAGCGCGCGCTCGACCGCGTGAACCTGCTTTTCAAGAAAGAGGTGTACGTTATTCGCGGCGGCGAGAAGAAGAGCATCGACAGGGCGGATATCGTGAAGGACGACGTTATCGAACTCGCGCGCGGCGACCAGGTGGTAGTTGACGGCAGCGTGATTAGGTCGCGGCATCTCGAGGTTGACGAGTCGCTTCTCACGGGCGAGTCCGTTCCCGTCGTCAAGGACGAAGGTTCGCGCGTGCTTTCGGGAAGTTTCTGCGTTTCGGGAAGCGGTTATTACACAGCGGAGAAACTCGGAGCGGAAAGTCACGCCAACAGCGTAACGAGCCTTGCTAAAAAATACAAGTTCGTTCTCACTCCGCTTCAGAAAAGAATTAACCTTATACTCAAAATACTTTTCGGCGTCGCCCTCTTTCTCACGGCGATTGAAATTATTTCTTATCAGACGGCGGCGATACCCGAATATCCCGTAACCGACCACATCAGAAAAATCGCGACGATACTTATTTCACTCGTTCCGCAGGGACTCGTGCTTACGGCGTCGATAACTTTCGCGCTCGGAGTTTACAGAATCAGCAAAACGGGAGCGATAGTTCAGAAACTTAACGCGATTGAATCGTTCTCTAACGTCGAGTACGTCTGCATGGACAAGACGGGAACGCTCACGGAGAACAAACTTCGGACGCGCTCCGTGCTGAACGTAAGCGGGCTCGGCGACGAGCAGGTAAATAATTATCTCGGAGCGTTCGTTCATCACTCTACCGAAAAGAACGCGACAATACGCGCGCTCGAACATCTCGAAAACAAGGAAGGCGAATACATAAACGAGATACCTTTCAGTTCCTCGACGAAGATGAGTTTCCTGGAACTTAACATCGCGGATGAAGAAAAGATTTTTGTTTTTGGCGCATACGATATTCTCGCGGAATATTCCGGAGAAGCGAAGGAAAAACTCTCAACGGTATTCGGGAATGAGAAACTCGGTGTTTACAGGAACCTTCTTTTCGGCGAAGTTAAAAACACGGATTCTCTCGAAGCCCTGCGGGATAAGGGTTTGACGGGACTCGCCGTGGAGCCTCTCTGCATAGTCTCGATAACCGACACTGTGAGGAAGGACGTTTACGACGCGATTAATCTGTTCAGAAGAAACGGAATTAATTTCAAGATACTTACGGGCGATTCGCCGGAAGCCGTCAAGGCGGTGCTCAACGAAATCGGATGGATTGTTCCCGATGAAAAAACGATTACGGGAAGCGCGCTCGATTCAATGAGCGATAAAGAGTTCACCGATGCGATTTTCGGAATGACCGTTTTCGCGCGCCTCAAGCCCGAGCACAAACTCAGAATCATAAAGACGTTCAGGCGCGAGAAGAAGCACACCGCGATGATAGGCGACGGAGTCAACGACCTGCCCGCGATAAAATCAGCGCACATCGGAATCGCAATGGAGGAAGGAAGCGCGATAACTAAAGAGGTTGCTGACATAGTGCTGCTCAGAAACAAGTTCTCTCTCCTTCCTGAAATATTCGACGAAGGAAATAAAATCGTCAATTCAGTGAGCGCCATCGCGAAACTGTTCCTAACGAAAAATTTTCTCGTGATATTCCTGACGCTCGTTTCCCTGATTCCCGTAATAGATTTTCCGCTCACGCCGCGGAGGGTATCTCTGCTGAACCTTTTCAGCATAGGTCTTCCGGCGTTCATAATAACGCTCAAGAACAACAACGTTTCGAAATGCAGGAATTTTTCGAAAGACGTGTTCTCTTTCGTTTTCGTGTCTTCGGTACTGATGACCGCCGTCACTGTAATCTCGCAGTTTATTATTTCGAGGTTCGCGGGAACAGTCCAGCCTGAACTGAACATGGCTCTGATGACCATACTTATTATTCTCGCCGTGACGAACTTCCTCATAGTTGCTTCGGAATCGGGCGAGACGAAAGGAATCTATCACGCGTACGGCACGTTCCTCATAGCGCTCTTCGTGTTCCTCTCGGGATTTAATATTGATTTGTATTTGTTGAACATACTGAGAACGTTCTATGAATTAATACACTTAAACTTAATAAACTGGATATTTATTTTTGTAATAACCGCGGTGTCGGGCATGCTGCTTGCCGCCGCTCATAAATTCAGGGAAAGATACGTGAAGGCTGAATGATGCCGCAGTACAAATGCACATATGACCCGCTCTCGGAACTGATTTCCTACTACGCGAAGGAAAAAGGCGAAGCGAAGAAGACCGTCGATACGGAGAAACTTTCAATTGAGGAAAAACTCAAAGGAAGAATTATTGACGGAGATAAAATCGGAGTCGAGAAGGACCTCGATGCGGCGCTTAAGAAATATCCAGCGCTTGCAATTATAAACGACATACTTCTCGACGGAATGAAAACCGTGGGCGAACTTTTCGGCTCGGGACAGATGCAATTGCCTTTCGTCCTGCAGTCGGCGGAGTGCATGAAAGCCTGCGTCTCTTACCTGGAACCGTATATGGAAAAATCCGAAACCGATTCCGCCAAGGGAACACTCGTTCTCGCCACCGTGAAGGGCGACGTACACGACATAGGAAAGAACCTCGTTGATATTATTCTAACGAACAACGGATTCAAAGTTATCAATCTCGGCATCAAGTGCCCGCTCGAAACAATGCTCGAGTCCTTTAAGACGGAAAAGGCGGACGCTATCGGAATGAGCGGACTGCTCGTCAAGTCAACGGCGATAATGAAAGAGAACCTTGAGATTATGAACGACAGGAGCCTCGGCGTGCCCGTCATACTCGGCGGAGCAGCGCTCAACAAAAGGTTTGTCGAGGGCGAACTGAGGGAAATGTACGAGGGCGACGTTTATTACGCGAACGACGCTTTCGACGGACTGAAGTTTATGGACACGATAATGGAGTACAAGAAGAAAGGCGAGCGCCCCGAACTTAAAGTTTACCGCGACGCGAGGTCGGACGAGTTCAAGGAAAAGCGCGAAAAGAAAAAAGTTGTTTCGACCGTGAGGTCGGACGTGAGAACTGACACGCCCGTTCCCTCGCCGCCATTCTACGGAAGCAGAATTGTCGAAGACATTCAGATTGAAAGTGCTTTCGGGTTCATAAATGAAACCGCGCTCTTCAAAGGAAGTTGGAATGTTTACAAGGATAAGAACAAGCCGGAAGAGGAATACGAAAAACTTTTACGTGAAGAAATTTACCCGAAATTCAACGAACTTAAATTAAAGGCAAAACGCGAAAGCCTGCTCGTCCCGAAAGTAATTTACGGATACTTCCCGTGCAATTCCGACGTGAACGACCTGATTGTTTATAAGCCGAAAAATCTTAAAGGCGAAGAACTTTATGGCGCGTGGAATTTTGATGACGTGAAGAAAGAAAATCTCGAAGAGTGGCGGAGATTCACGTTCCCGCGTCAGGATTCGGGAAAGCGTTACTGCATAAGCGATTTCTTCCGCTCCGTTGACAGCGGCGAAACGGACGTCGTCGCATTTATGATTGTTACAGTCGGAAGCAGGGCGACCGAATACGCGCAGGAACTATACAGAGATAACAGGTACACCGATTACCTTTATTTCCACGGGCTTTCCGTCGAGACGGCCGAAGGACTCGCGGAGTACTGGCATAAGATAATCAGGAAAGAACTCGGCATCGGCGGAGATGACTCGCCCGACCTGAAGAAAATTTTTCAGCAGGGTTACAGGGGCTCGCGTTACTCGTTCGGCTACGCCGCTTGTCCCGACCTCGAAGACAACAGGATACTGTTCGAACTACTGAAGCCTGAAAGAATCGGTATTACGCTGACCGAGGAATGGCAGATGGTGCCGGAGCAGACGACTAACGCGATTGTAGTTCACCATCCCGAAGCGAAATACTTCTTCATCAAATAATTATGCCTTGAAAACGGAATGAAAAAGATTTCAGCGCTTGGAGGATTTTTTCTTTACGGTGGTTTTCTTCTTTCGTTTCGGCGGCGGTGAAAAAAAATCGGGAGGTTTGCTGTAATCGGCGAATGAAAAATATCCCGTATTGTCCTTTTCCAGATTGTTGCAGGAGACACAAACTTTTCGACTGCTTCCGAAATCCAAAGCGGAAAACTTATCCGCGAACTTATCGTTAAAACTTTTCTGCCTAAACTGTTTTTTCAGTTTCTCTAAATTGAATTCGTCAATCATTAATTGCCTCGTCCTTTTATTCAAAAATACGAAAAATAAATTTATATGTGTAGAATTATTTTATAAAAAACGAAATATGACGGATAAATCCTGTAAATTACTTCAGAAATACCATTTTTTTGGTCTGTGTAAAATCGGATGCGTCGAGGCGGTAGAAGTAAATGCCGCTCGCGAATCCTGACGCGTCGAATGTTTCGGTGTATGAGTCCGCCTTCAGGTTCTTTGAAACAATTGTTTTCATGAGGCGTCCGAGTATGTCATAAACTTTCAGAGTGACGAAGCCGTCCTTCGGTATTCTGAAAGTTATCTTCGTGACGGGATTGAACGGATTCGGATAGTTCTGCAGCAGTTCGTATTTCACGGGAACAGAGATGAACGGATATTCGGGAGGAAGCACGCCCGAAAGCGGATACACGAATGTTTTCCACTGCGTCGAATTGTAAGGATAGAACGGAAGCGTGGTTGATAACGCGGTCGCCAGCCCGAACCCGCCGTTGTTGAAAATGCCGTACCAGGTCAAGCCGCCGTCGGTGGAAAGGTTCACCGTCAGGCTGTCGGAGAACGTTGATAGATACACCGCGTAAGCGTAATCGAATGTCAGCGTATCGGATGAAGAAACGCTGTCGAAAACGGCGCTGTAAAGCGTGTCCTTCTGTCCGATGTTCGCGTAATCGTAAAACGGAACCTTTACCGAATTTATTCCGCCGAGAGTTGTTCCGTTAACGCCCGTGAACTTCTCGAACGAAAGATAGCCGTCGGGATTCGTGATTACCCAGCCCGGAGGCGGAAACGTGCCTTCGAAATTTTCGAAACTGAAATATGAAACCGTGTCCGAATGAATATTCATCGCGCCGTCAGAAGGAAATCCGGGATGCCGGAATTTCTTTGTGTCATAATCGGGCCTGAACACAACGCTATTAAAGCGTGATAATGGGCGTTTCGCTTTTGTAAGCGTTAAGCCTTTGCCGCAGTTCAGGACTTCCCTGTTCTCGTCGTTCTGAATAAACGCGACGGTGTACATTGAAGTGTCCTGCCAGAGAGAATCGACGTGGTATTTAATCACGAATTCGCTCGCGCCGGGATTGCCGCTCAGAGCGTAGCCTGCGGAGTCAGGTATGAATTTTCTGAATACGTCATAGAAATCCTTTTCGCCGCTCGCGCCTATCGGAGCGGAATACGAAACGAGTTTTTCAATTGCCGCGATTTTCAGACGAAGTTTTCCGTCCGCTATCGGATAAAGAACATTGACGTTTATTGTCGATTGAATCGTATCTCCGGGCAACAGCACATCCGTCACCGTCACGGAAACGGGCGAGCCGTTATAAATTGAATCAATGAAGTAACGCCTGTACATGCTCGAATCAAGCGAAGAGTAAGGAAGAGGAAGCCTGCTCCTTCCGTTCAGGAGCGTGTAAGGAACGGTGTTGGCAAAATAATAATTTCTTCTCTGGTTGACTTCGAGCGAATCCTGAATGTACATCGAATCTATTCCCGGAGGCGGAAAGCCGACGTGATACTTAATTGCGCAGACACTGTTGAAATGGTTGTATATTAATGTATCCAGCGCGTGGTTATTCGCTCCGCAGGAAGGCGAAGTTGACGATGTGAATTCCTCGATGAACAGGTTCCTGTGAGCCGCCTGCAGGAAAACCGAACTCTGGACGAGAGTGTCGTTATGATTCGCGGAATACGAAGAATCCAACTGCTCTGAAACGTAAGCGCGCAGAGTAATTTTCATTCCCGCGGGAATTGTTACCGAATCCATAATAAAGAGAATGTTTCCGCCGGCGGAAACTGACGCCGCCGTATCCACCGATTCATATTGCAGTTCGGGAATCTTAAGAATCAGCGCGAAACGTGTGTGGTACTCGCTCACTCCGAGGTTCGTGACGTTTACCTCGGGGGCGACAGAAATACTCTGAATGCCGGGAATGAATGTCGTGTCCTTCTTTATGTTGTCGATTGAAGTTACGGCGATATCAAGCGCGGGACGCCTTCCCGTCATAACGTTGTCTATGTACAGGTTGTTTCCGAATCCGTTTGTCGTGACGAACTGCAGCATTATGCTGCTCTTGCTCTTTACCGAAAGTTCCTTCGGGAAAAGAAGCGACGCCGTCATCAGAATAGCGATAAAGAAAAATATTTTATACTTTAGTACTTTCAAATCACTTCAAAGAAGTTCGCCTGAAATAGAACCTGTAGAAAAAGTATTCAATAATTGTTAAAACAACAAGAGAAATAGAGTCTTTGGGAATCAGTTTGCCGAATCCGTTTCCGTAGATTCTAACGAATCCGGTAATTTTAAGGAAAAACTGCGCCGTCTTGCTGTCGGGAATCGCGATTTCGTAGCCGCCCGCGTTTATGAACAGCCCGACGACGAGGTCGGAGAGTGTCCATCCGACGGTGAAAAGTATTACTATGAAGAATACGTTCAGGAAAGCCTGAACGAGGCCGTCGTTCTGGTATGATTTTGAAAACGCCCAGGCGAGAAAAATCACGTGACCGAAAAATATTATAACGGGAATCAAATCTGCTTAATTAAATTAATATAATATAGCGTATATAAAAATTTTAAAATGCGCTTTTTGAAAAGAACATTTCCTTTACAGTCTTTAGTATAATTTTTATGTCGAACACGAGAGACCAGTTCTCGATGTAATAAATATCGTAGTCGATGCGCGCCTGCATCGACGTTTCCGAGCCGCGGAGCCCGTTGACCTGCGCCCAGCCCGTGACGCCGCACTTTACCCTGTGCCTTTCGAGATACTTGTCGACTGAGTCTTTCATTATGTTTATGAAGTATTCCCTCTCGGGACGCGGACCGACGATGCTCATATCGCCTTTGAGTACGTTTAGGAACTGCGGCAGTTCGTCGAGAGAGTATTTTCTTATGAAAAGCCCTATGGGTGTGTATCTGTTGTCGTCTTTAGAAGCGAATCTCGGTTTCCCGTCCGCCTCCGCGTCGATGCGCATCGAGCGGAACTTGAGCATGTTGAATTTCCGTCCGTCGAGGCTGACCCTTTCCTGCTTGTAGAACAGCGGTCCCTTCGACGTAAATTTCACGAGGAGCGATAACGCAATCAGAACCGGGGAAATCGCTATGATGAAGAAAAGTGACGCGGCTATGTCGAACACTCTTTTTACGATTCTGTCCCACACGCTCAGCGGGAAAGATTTTATAACCATGAACGGAATGCCGTCGATTTCGGATATCTTGAGACGGCTCGTAATCAGTTCGTTGAAATCGGGAACGAGCATGAATTCGACGTTAATTCCTTCGCAGGATTTTATTATGTCATAAAGAAATTTATCCTCTTCGGGAGAAAGAGAAAGAATCAGTTTCTGTATGTTCAGTTCGCGTATTTTCGAAGGAATGCTTCCTATGCCGCCGATATGGTTTTTATCTTTTAGAAAATCCTTATCGGGCTCGGCAATTGAAAAGAAACCAAGCACATCAAAACCCGTATGCCTGTCTTTTCTGAACGTCGAGTAAATTTTTTCCGACATCACGTTTGAGCCGACAATCGCGACGTTCTTAAGACCGATACGGTTGTTGTACATGGTCTTCTCGAGTTTAAGCATGAAGTATCTCTCGATTGTAATCAGCGCGAGTGAGATCATCCACAACAGTACGAACACAAGACGCGAATACGGGAAATCCCTGAAGAAGAAAATAATGCCTATTGACAGCAGTATGCTGATAGCCGTGCACTTGAATATCTGCACGAATTCATCGCCTATGAACACGTTCCGCTTTGGCTTGTACATTTTAAAATTCTGAAAAGTGACAATCCAGACAGGCATCGTGAACAGCGCGAAGTAAGTATAGCCCTGAAGTTCAGGAAGACCTTTGTCAATCGGGAATACATTAGCAAATGATGTAAAGAATCTCACATAATACGCGAGCAGATAGGCTCCGAAGACAGCAGCCGAATCCAGCACGATTGTAAGTAGAGGCAGTAATATTTCGAACTTCGATGATTTCTGCAAATCGGAATATTAAATTATTAATAAAATATGCTTTTTGGGATAAATTCTAAATGGAAATCAACGGTAGTTTCGTACACAATTGTATGGGACGAAATCAGGCTATGTTCATCAGGTAGATTGAGTCTTTGTGCTCGGATAAAAGAACGTTCCTGATGACGGCATTTTCCTTTTTCCTGAGTTGCGGGTCGTCGTTAATAATTTCGAATGCGATTTTTCTTGCCTGAAGCAGTACATCCGAATCTTTTATGAGGTCGGTAACGGCGAATGACAGAATCCCCGACTGACGCGTTCCGAAGAATTCTCCGGGACCGCGAATTTCCATATCGACTTCGGATATTTTGAAACCGTCCGTCGATTCGCAAAGAGTCTCGAGTCTTTTTTTCGAAACTTCGTCAATGTATTTCGCGACAAGAATGCAGTGCGACTGTTCCGCTCCCCTGCCGACTCTTCCGCGTAGTTGATGCAATTGCGACAGCCCGAAACGCTGGGCTTCCTCGATTACCATAACAGTCGCGTTTGGAATGTCGAGTCCGACTTCGATAACAGTCGTCGAAACGAGCACGTCGATTTTTCCGTCCTTGAAATCCTTCATCGTATCTTCGATTTCATACCAGAGCATTCTTCCGTGAACCATTCCTACGTTATAGTCTTTAAAAATGTTTTCCTTATGATTCTTGAAATTTATTTCCACGGATTTCAGGTCGAGTTTTTCGGATTCGTCTATAATGGGATATATAATGAACGCCTGTCTGCCTTTGCGCAGATTCTCCTTAACGAAACTCCAGACTTCGCCGCGAGCGGTGTCCTTTTTCAGATAAGTTCTGACGGGTCTTCTGTTCGCGGGAAGTTCATCTATTACGGATGTATCAAGGTCGCCGTAATAAGCGAGGGCGAGCGTTCTCGGAATCGGCGTCGCTGTCATCACCATCACGTCAGGATTGAAACCCTTGTCTTTCAGTTTCGCGCGCTGCATAACGCCGAATTTATGCTGTTCGTCTATAATTACGAAACCGAGATTCGCGAAATCGACGTTTTCCTGAATCAGGGCGTGCGTTCCCACGATGATGTTGGTCTTCCCTGATTT
>CALGII010000297.1 GCA_937915485.1 uncultured Ignavibacteriota bacterium
TAGAAAAACCGTGAAAGACGCGCTTAGAGAAAGCAGCATTACTTTCGATATGTCATTCGGAACGGGCGCCCGGAACGATACCGAAATTCTCGAACATACGACCTCAGGGAAATCAACGGATTTTGATTTCGGCAGGTTCAGGCATTCAGACGCGGAAAAAAGCGCGGGCATTCATTCGATTTTTCAGGCTTCGAAACGCGAAACACCTGAAAGTTACGAAAAACAGTTCAACGAAGAAAATGACGAGCCTGCGGAACTGCCGGGCTTCAGGCAGCGCAGCATTTTCGAGCATAAGAAAAAAGATGAAGAGAGATTCAACGTCTGGCAGTACCATAACAAATACATAATGTGCGAAACGGAAACGGGTCTGATGATAATCGACCAGCACGCCGCTCACGAAAGAATACTCTACGAAAAAGCGGTGATGCGCCTGAACTCGCAGTCTTCATTCTCGCAGCAACTGCTTCTTCCCATAAGCATAAAACTTACTAAGATTGACTATCAGATTTCGAAATCACTCGAATCGGAAATAAGCAATCTCGGCTTCGCTCTGAAATTCGCGCCCGCAGATACTGTCGAACTGACTGGAATTCCGTCCGACGTTAAACCCGGCAACGAGAATAAAATCTTTCAGGAACTTATCGACCAGTACAAGGAATACGAGATACAACTGAATCTCGACAAGCGCGACAACCTCGCAAAATCATTCGCGTGCAGAAGCGCGATAAAAGCGGGAGAACCGCTCCAGACGGAGGAAATGATTAATCTGATTGATTCATTGTTCGAATGCAGCATGCCCTATGTATGCCCGCACGGCAGACCTACTGTAATCAGGCTTACAACCGAAGAACTCGACAAGAGATTCTCGCGCTCCTGACGTGTGAACGAAAACTTCCGTTTTTTTATTCGGTTCTATGTAATATATTTACCCGTTATGAAAAATACATATTGTATCAATTCATCCGGATTTCATAAAAATTAATTTTAAAGTTATCAGATTCGCTCTTCATATATTCGGCGCTTTACTGTCTCTGCTGCTTCTTGCGCCTCAGGCGCGTGTTCAGGTGAAGTTGCCAAGCGCTTCTCAGACTGATTCAATCCTGAGCATCAAAACCCGGATTGACGATGACATAGAGCAGACGCTCGACTCAATCGGCAAATCGGAAAATCTTGACCAACACAGGCGGTCAGCCGATCTGTACAACAGTCTCGGCAAACTCTACCTGAGAAAAGCGGACTATCCCGAAGCCTTCGAGTGTTTTTTTAAAAGCCTCAACATAAGACAACAGGAAAAATTCAAGGAAGACTCCGAATTAGGAAACACTTTCGCTCTGCTCGGTGAATCGTTCAGGGCAGTTTCAAAGTACGATGACGCGATGCAATACCTGAACAGCGCCAACGCCGTTTTCAAAAAACTAAATGACATTAACGGTATTTGCCTCATTCATAACCGCCTCGCTTCGGTTTATTATGAAGTCGCTGTGAACAGGTTCGATTCTTCAATGCTCGTAAAAGCGGAGGAAGAAGCGAATAAATCGCTTGAGTTGTCCATACCTTCCGGCATTAAGGAAATGACAATAAGCAATTACAACATACTCGGAGCGATTTACAACAACCAATACCAGACCGAAAAAGCCCGCGAATATCTTTTTTCCGCGCTGGAGATTGCCGAATCCATTCCCGGCTATCAGGACGCGCCTAACATTCTGAATAACATCGCGGGTTCATATTTCCTCGACGGGAACTACGGAAAAACAATTGAATACTGCGAACGAAGCGAACAGGACGCCCTCGCCTCGGGAATAAAAATCTACAGGGTCGAAGCCCTGCGATTATTGATGGAAACTTACCACAGACTGGATAATCACGAAAAAGCGTATGATTATTTATGGCTGTTCTATACATCGTGGAAAACCATATTCAACGAGAAGATGGAAAGCAACGTGAACACGTTCAAGAAGAAATATGACCTCGAAATTGAGAAGCAGAAACAGACCGTCAGGAATACAAGAATGTGGACGGTTATTATCGTCTCGGTTCTGATTTTAGCCGCAATCGGCGCTGTGATACTCGTGCGAATCAGGGACGTTCACAGGATGAATAAGAACCTCGCCCTTCAGCACGATACAATTTCGAAGCAGAAGGCGGACCTCGAAGACCTTATCGGAACTCGAAACAGATTTTTCTCGATACTGTCCCACGACTTAAGAAATCCCCTTAACGGCATCAACGGATTCTCGCACCTGCTGAGCCTCGACTATGACAATTACACCGACGATGTGAGAAAAGAATATATCGGCTACATAAAGGATTCGTCGGAATCGATGTTTAAAGTGATTGACAAGGTTCTTACCTGGTCGCGCCTTCAGTCGCATAACATAAAAGCGCATCGCGAAGACTTCGATTTATCCGAAGCGGTCGAAAACGTTCTGAACCTTCAGAGGCCGAACGCTACAAGAAAAAACCTCGCTCTCGATAACCTCATACTCAAGGGAACCGTCGTTCACACCGACAGGAGTTTTGCCGATACGGTGCTTACAAACCTCGTGGATAATGCGATTAAATTTACGGGCGAAGGAGGCAGCATTGCCGTTCACTCTGTATTGAAGGACAACCGTATAGAAGTGTCCGTGAAGGATACCGGCAATGGAATGTCCGAAGAAATTAAAAATCAAATCCTGCGCTCTAATTCGTCGTTTACTACGAGAGGCACTAAAAATGAAAAAGGCTCAGGTCTCGGACTGATGATTTGTATGGATATGCTCGAAATTCTGGACTCGAAACTTGAAATTGAAAGCAAGCCCGGCGAGGGTACGAGATTTTATTTCCCGCTTGACCTGCCCGTCCTACAATGATATCTGCTTGCGCTCTTTTTCTTCGTACGCGGGAACCGTAGCGAATACGTAATCCCACAGAGGATTCGATACCCCGTAACCCGAATCGGGATTAACGTAATGATGCTTCAGATGATACTCTTTCAGGTAATTCCCTATTCTCCCCTTCATCTTAAAATGATGCGTCGCGTAATGTATTGTGTCGTAACAGACATACCCGAAAACAAATCCCGCGAAGAACTGCAGGTAAGCGGTATGCCCCAGCGCTGCCTGAAACAGAAAGTAGAATATTAAGGCGAGCGGAAGGCTTACCAGCAAAGGCATTACAAGCCTCGTCCTGTCCCGCGGATAATCGTGATGCACTCCGTGCGATAAAAAATGAATCTTCCTGCCGATTTCCGATTTCGGATTGAAATGAAAAACAAACCTGTGAAATGTATATTCAAATAACGTCCACAACAACGCGCCTCCCGCGAATAACATTACAGATATCAGCAGACCCGACCTTCCCGCTCCGAAATACAGCGAGGCGAGTACTACGGGAATGTAGATTACTACAGGCGTCGCGGGATGTATATGCGAAAAATATTCGAGTACCGGATTCTTAAAAAGGCGGACTGATTCATCCCTGTTTGAAACAAAAAGCCTTTTTGACATATTGTGTATTATTAATTTATTATATTGATTTCTTTTGAATTAAAACACCTGCCTGAAAAAAATAATTCCTTTTTCATTATAAGAATCTTTTTCATTATGAGAAAAAAATCCGCTAAAAAAGCGGGATTTCAGACCTTTTTAAGTGTTTTATGTCATTCATTTACTGGCATGTAATTTGCAAATATTTTCTTTTTGTAGGTAAGAGAATGAGAATAACTTTCACGACAATATCAATAATTTTTTTATTTTCCGTTAATGTATTCGGTCAATACGTCTGGAATCAATATCAGATTTCGACGAATACTACCACGCAGATTTCTTACACGCTTGTATCTTCCGCTTCGTCTTCATACACGGCGGGAAATTCGGGTCTCTTTCCGGGGAATTATTCATCCGATACATCAAGAGGCTTTCTTCCTCTCGATATTGTAAACGATCCGAATGCCCTGCCCTGGAGAATGACGGTTAAGTTCTCCAACACTACGGGAATTTTAATCGACCCGTATCACGTGCTTACGGCGGGACACGCTGTCTCGATGAATCAGGCTTTCGGTAACGTGAAATTCACTCCCGCGTATTCTCAGGACGATTCCCCGTACGGTTTTGCTTATCCCGAATATGTGTATATGTTCACCGCCTATACGTCCACCGCGGCGACCGACCTTGCTATCGTTAAACTGGACAGGCCAATCGGCGCGCTCACGGGATATACGGGTTACGGATACAACAATAATCAGGCTTTTTACCTCACCCAGCAGATTTTTCTCAATCCGTCTTATCCGTCCGCGGGTTTGTTCGACGGAAACAACCTATACAACTGGAAGGGCAAAGCGGATTACATAACAAACGACTTCGCATATTCATTCAGGAACGGCATCGTCGGTATGAGCGGCAGCGGGCTTACCACTTACGTTAACGGAACGCCTGTAACATACGGAATTATCGTCGCTTCGGGAATTAAATTCAATAAGATAAACGCGAACAAGTTCGACGCTATAAATAAAATAATAGAACACAACACTCCGGTTGTTTACGATGCCGTGCCCCTTTCGGCAAAAGTTTATCCCGGTGTTTTAAAACAGGGAAACAATCCCGATTCCGTTACTTTCGTCGTTCATAATTATTCTACGCAAGACTGCCCGAATTCGCAAATCACGGCGAACATTTACGTCTCGGCCGATTCGATAATTACCGCACAGGACCAACTCGTAAAAACCGTGACCGTAAACAGCACCATTACCGCGAAGAATTCGGTTCTGGTAAAATCGACGGGCGTTGACCTTTCCGCTCTGCAGGCGGGTGAATACTGGGTCGGCGCGATTCTTCAGGGCGATAACAATTCTCAGAATAACACAACAGGTTACAGAGACGCATTTAAACTTACAGTAGCAGGTTCCGATTTTGTCAGAATTTCGGGCGCTGTAACGTCATCACAATCGAACGCCTTTTTAAGCGGAGTCTCAATGCAGGGTGCGGGTGGAAATTTCGTCTCTGATTGTAACGGCAGATTCGCCGCTTATGTGCCCGCGGGCTGGAGCGGAACAATTACGCCGTACAGGGAAGGCTTTGACTTCACGCCGTCGTCATTCACCGTAACCAACGCGTCGATTCCGCTGGAATACAATTTCACGGCGTCAAAAAAGACTTTCAATATCAGCGTAAGCGTTAAATCCCCCGTACAGCAGAATCCCGTCGGCGGAGTACAAATCACGGGTTTGCCGGGCGAGCCGTTCACGAATTCAAACGGCGCCGCTGTAATAAATGTCTATCACGGATGGTCAGGCAGCGCGTATCTTGTAAAAGAAGGATGGAATCTGCAGCCGTACCTGTTCGATTACAGCAAAGTAGTTACCGATAAAAATGTACCGGTAACCGCGGGCTTCAACCTGAGCGGCTATCTCTACGACGCAAACGGCGGACCGCTGACAGGCGTTAAGATTGCGGGCTTCCCGAACACGATTTACACTAACTCATACGGCTATTATTCTTATCTCCTCGATTCAGGCTGGACGGGACTGGTAAAGCCTGAAAAAGGCGATACGCTTTTCAATCCCCTTTCGAGAAGTTACAGCGCAATTGCGCAGAACTATGAATATCAGGACTTTCAGGAAGTGTCGCCCGTTTATCTGAACCTGAAACTTTTCCTCAGCGGCGCTTATGCCGACGGAAAAGATACTATGAGAACGGATTTGAAATTCAGGAACTACCTGAGCCAGTCGCCGCCCGCGCTGTACAGCAATTCCGTGAGTCCGTTCGATTTCAGACCGCATAAAACGTTTGCTTATAACACGGGACTCGCGGGCATCGTGGACTGGGTAACGATTGAAGTTCTTGATTATAATTTTATTCCCGTCGATACGGTCGCCGCTTTGCTGAGAAATGACGGTAAAATTGTCAGCGGCGAAGGAAACGAATATGTCGCTCTCGATATGGGCATACTCCCCGATTTTTATTACGTCATCGTTAGACACAGAAATCATATAGCGGCGCTGTCGAACTATCAGATTTACGCCTGCTCCGCTCCCGACCTTTACGATTTCTCCTCTTCCGCTGATATGGTTTACGGAAGCAATCAGAAAAAATTAAAGGACAATCTTTACGGATTGTATTCCGGCGACGCTAATTACGACGGGGTCATTGACAGCAGCGATTTCAATATATATAATACTATAGGCTCGCAGGCGGGCCACGGTTATATCACCTGCGATTTTAATCTTGACGGTTACACGACGTCATCAGATTTCATGAAACTCGCGCCGAACATCAAACTCAGAGTCTCGGCGGTTATTAATTCTAACGACAGGAAGTACAGGAAGAAGTAATAGCGATCCAAACTTCACGACAAACGAGCACCCTTCGGGGTGCTTTTTTTATACTGCCTAAAACTCTGTTTCTCAATTTGAGACATTTCCCGAAGAACTGAATTATTCCGAAAAGAGAAAAAAAATCCGTTCTCATTATGAGAATTTTTTCTCATAAATTCAATAATTTAGTGAAAAAACGCTGTTTTTCATTCACTTTTGCCTATATAATTGGCACATATCTTGATTAGTAAGTTATATTGATGTTTACTTCACGACAAATAGTAACATCGGTGCTTTTACTGACTGCTCAGTTTGTATTCGCTCAGTCAGCATCGATACAACAGAAACTGACCCTCGTTCAGAATTCGTATCAGAACGGCGGTCAGTTCGTTGTTGATTATCAGGTCAAAGGAACAGGACTTCCTTCCGCTAAGACCCTCGCGGGACTTAACTGCGACGTCGTTTTCGATTCCACCGCTTTGAGATTCACGGGCGGCTCAAACTGGCTCGCGGGTCTTTCCGATTCGAACGGTTATTCCGTGAACGCGGCTTCAAACTACGTCGATGAATGGAATACAAAAGCGGTGAGAATTTTCATCACCGCCCCGAACGTTAACAACGACAACAACATCAGCGGTTACGACGTCGAAACGGAATACAGGACCTTCGTAAGGCTGAATTTCATAATCCTCGACAACACTAAGTCCGCGACGCTGACCGTAAAGGACGTAACGAATCAGGTCGGTCTTTTCTCGAGCCCTAACAATCTTCCGAACACTTTCGAAATCAGCAGCGTGACGCTTTCGCCTCCGGTAAACATCGTCGAAAGCCCGCTTCCTGTTTCGCTGTCTTCTTTTACGCACAGGGTAAGCGAAAGAAACGTGATTCTTAACTGGACGACGACACAGGAAATTAACAACAAGGGCTTCGGTATCGAAAGAAAAGAAATTAACGGCGCGGAATGGAAGACGATTGGTTTCGTCAACGGCGGCGGTAATACGAATTCCGTTAAGAACTATTCTTACGAAGACAGAAAACCCGGTTCGGGAAAATATAAGTACAGGCTGAAACAGACGGACAACAACGGCAATTACGCTTACTCCGAACTCGGCGGCATGGTTGAAATCGGAATCCCCTCGAAATACAACCTGTCGCAGAACTATCCCAATCCGTTCAATCCTTCCACAAAGATTGATTTCGATTTGCCGGACGACGGCAGGGTCAGGATTGTCCTCTATGACGCGACGGGAAGAGAAGTTTCGACCGTTATCAACGAAGACAAAAAAGCGGGAAGTTACACGATTGATTTCAAGCCCTCGGGTCTTTCGTCGGGCGTTTATTTCTACAGAATGACCGCGTCGGGAAACGGCAGGGACAACATAATCACGAAGAAAATGAGTTTTGTAAAATAACTTTTTCATATAGTCTCCTTTCATTTAAGCGGATGATGCTTGGGTAATCCGCTTTTTTATTTGCCTGTTCATCACCGAAAAATATTTTTCAAGCGCTTATTTAAAAGTGAACTTTTATCGCGGTTTCCGTTGTTATAATATTAAAGTTTTATTCCTCCTAAGCAAAGAGGTGTCGGGGGTAACTGACAATTAACTGTTCACCCGATTACCTCTTTTAATTTTTAAATAAATTTTTCGGAGATGAAGAAAAGCAGAAACAAAAAGCAATGGCTTGAACAAGCCTCCAAAGCCGCGACAAACGGAATGAAGTTCACCTCCCTCAGCGGCAAAGACCTCGACATTTGCTACACGCCCGAAGACATCAAGGATTTTGATTATGACGCGAAACTCGGTTACCCGGGAGAATTCCCATACACGCGCGGAATTCACAGCAATATGTACAGGGGAAAAATCTGGACTATGAGGCAGTTCGCGGGATTCGGCACGCCCGAAGACACGAACGCGAGATTCAAATACCTGCTCGAGCACGGACAGACGGGGCTTTCCACCGCTTTCGATATGCCCACGCTCATGGGCTGGGACGCCGACGCTCCTTTGTCCGAAGGCGAAGTCGGTATATGCGGCGTCTCGATTTCTTCTCTCGCGGATATGGAAATACTTTTCGACGGGATTCCGCTCGATAAGGTTTCGACTTCGATGACAATCAACTCCCCCGCCGCGATGGTTTTCGCTTTCTATCTCGCGGTCGCGGAAAAGCAGAACGTTCCTTTTTCTAAATTGCGCGGAACTCTGCAGAATGACATTTTAAAGGAATACATTGCGCAGAAAGAGTTTATTTATCCTCCGAAAGAATCGATGCGCATAATCACCGATATGATTGAATACTGCACTAACGAAGTGCCGCAGTTCAATCCCGTAAGCGTCAGCGGTTACCACATACGCGAGGCGGGCTCGACCGCCGCGCAGGAACTGGCTTTCACGCTTGCTGACGGATTCGCGTACGTCGAAGCCTGCATCGAACGCGGTCTTGACGTTGACGCGTTCGCGCCGAGGATATCGCATTTCTTCAATTCGCATCTCGACTTCTTCGAGGAGATTGCGAAGTTCAGAGCGGCAAGAAGAATTTACGCGAAACGTATGAAAGACAAATACGGAGCGAAGAATCCGCGAAGTTGGATACTAAGGTTCCACACGCAGACGGCGGGATGCTCGCTCACGGCTCAGCAGCCCGAGAACAACATAGTCAGAACGGCAATCGAAGCGCTCGCCGCGGTTCTCGGCGGAACGCAGAGCCTGCATACGAATTCGATGGACGAAACTCTCGCGCTTCCTTCCGACAAGGCGGTTAAAATCGCTTTGAGGACTCAACAGATAATCGCGTACGAGCACGGAGTCATAAATACGGCGGACCCGCTCGGTGGAAGTTATTACATCGAGAAACTAACCGACGACATCGAAGCGGAAGCGGAAAGATATTTTGAATCGATTGACGCGCAGGGCGGTGTAATTGCCTGCATCGAAAACGGATTTTTCCAGAAGGAAATCGCGAACGCGGCTTATAAATATCAGAAGGAACTCGACAACAAGGAAAAAATTGTTGTCGGCGTAAACGATTTCGTGGAGGAGAACGAAAAGATTGACATACCCATACTTCAGATTTCAAAATCTGTCGAAGAACTTCAGGTGAAGAGACTCGGCGAACTGAAACAGTCGCGGAACCGGGAAAGCGTGAAACGCTCTCTCG
>CALGII010000298.1 GCA_937915485.1 uncultured Ignavibacteriota bacterium
CACTATCGTTATAATCTTCGTTGTGCCTGCTATCACAATCTGATGCAAGTTCTTCGGCTTCCTCTTCGCTTTCGGCATATACCTCGCATGTGAGTGTGCCATATTGAGGATAGTCGTAGGGTATTCTTACGCTATAGCGGTTCATTTGCCCTCCGATGCGAATTCTAACACCGCCTCCGTGCTGTAAACTCCTGTGCCTGGGGCCTCAACGGCGGGCTCGGGTTCGTCTTTGAGGTTGTCTGAGAGTATCTCATTGACCAGGCGCGTCATTGGAATACCGCGTTCTTTGGCCTTACGGTAGAGTTTTGGTATTAACTCGGGAATGATTTTGGGAGAGTACATAATGGGATTGTCCTTTCAGGTTTAATAGTTAGCTAACGTATATATTATACCAGAAAAACGGCATAGACTTTCTAGTAATTATTGAAAAGTAGGGTAAAAAGAATATAAGTTCTAATTTAATTATTAAGCAAAATACGGTATATTGTAATAAAACATGGGAAAGAAAATAATATTATTGACAGAATTCGAATCATTAAGCAAAGAAAAAATTCTTGATTTAATTAAACGTGCTGATATTGACAGTGATACTGTAAAGTTGATCAAATATTTTGACACTCTCAAAAAACAAAGGGTCCCGTTTTTTCTTAATAAAGATGATTTAGAAAAAATATTAATGTGGAAATTGAAAACTCAATATGGCAGACAACGAACCATAAGGACTTTGAACAACGATAATATTACAAAATCGATAACAAAATTAGCCTTTGAAATTGAACATCCCGATAAAGATTATGAAATTGAATTAAAAATTGGAATTCTAACAAGCCTAAGAGGAATTGCCGTACCCATAGCTTCAGCGATATTAACAATTATTTATCCTTATGAATTTGCTGTAATTGATTTTAGAAACGGGGAGGTAATGTACGGGTCGGAAAAAAGTAGCTTTACAGTTAAGAACTACATTGAATACCTTAAAAAAATTAGGGAACTGGCAAAGAAACATGAATTAAGTACACAGAAGATCGACCTGGCAATGTGGCAATACCACAGGGAAAACTCAAAATAAACCCGCTAAAATTTAAATGTTTCACTTTGATTCTTTTAGTCATCAAGTTTCTATAGCGGTTAAACGTCGCTATTAAGGGACTATTTGTAAATAAATATTGTGGTTACTGATTTTTTATCAATAGGCACTTAAAGTCTAATCTCATGACATATTTCCCTGATCAATAAAAAACTGTAAACAAACAACAAATCTATTTACTGCTATGACACAAAAACATAAGAGCAAAAAGAACGAGCAGCGCCAATACCAAAAGGCATCCCGAGAAAAAGTTTTGCCCCTTATACATTCTTTTAGCCATTTTTTCAGTATAATTGTCCATAATATTTTAATTAGATTTTTTAGTAATCATTTACTGAATCCGAACTGTTTTTCTCTTTCGATTTGCGAGGTGTAGAATCCTTTATGGTTTCTGTTTATATATTTTAGTAAATCATCTTTAGAGAACGCGGGATTCATTTCTTTTATAATGATAATCTGCTTTACAAGATTCACGATATATGCGCCGGTGACTTTCTTGCTTTCCATATAATCCATTATATCGTCTTCGAAGAGTTCGACAATATGATTATTGTTTGTTCTTTCTCTAATTAAATTTTTATAGTACTTTTTCTCCAGTTCTCCGAAATCAATCACTTCGTCAAATCTTCCGGGTCTTGATGCGGCGATATCAACAAGTTTTTTGTCATTAGTCGTTGCTATCAAAAAAAACTTATTTTGCAAAATACCGTCAAGCATAGTCAAGAAATGATTCAAAGACTTTTTCCCATTGATACTTTCTCTTCTGCCAAAAATTAAATCAATATCGTCGATACAAACCAAAGCAGGCTTGAATAATTTTGCAAATTCAAATACCAGCCAGTCAGCGCCGCTCATTTCATTCGGAATTATCACACAACCAAAATCGGAACATTCGGCAATAATAGAACGAATCACTTCGGTTTTACCTAATCCCGGCTTTCCTGAAAGCAAATATCTCAGGGGTATTTTATGCTTATCGTAATTTTTAAAAGCATATATAAATCTTTTAATGTCTGATTTAATATCCTCCCTTATGAAGATATTTTCCAAACTGCTTTTATGAGGTTTGACAAAGTTTACATCGAGATAACTAATCGCTTCTCTTTCCCCAAAAGGAAGACTAATTTCACAACAACCATTTTTAAAATCTGATGTGTGTTCAAAAGCAATCCTTAATAATTTATGCCCGATTCTTTCGTCGGCAGTCTGGGTATCGGGATATGAAAAATTCATAGTATAATGAGTTTGTTTCACCCTGTCAACTTCAACATGGAAATCCGCCAAATAAAAAACATTATTATATTCAAACTCGCAAACAATATTATCCGCAACTGGATTCAGGTATCCGTTCTCTCCAATAGCGGAACGGATATTTTGAAAGCCCGAAAAAGTAAGAGTATATAATTGCATTACTTTAAGTTCAGGAATTATCAGCCTTTCTTCAAAAACATTCAATAACAGTTTAATTATGTCGGTATAGAAAAACCTATTAAATTCATAATTAATCATTTTAGTTGAATATATGGTCCTGTTTGAAAAGTGTACTTTGCCGTTACCATTAATGAATGTTTCGCTTTTTACTTCTTTGTCCATTTTGTAATTGATTTTTACAAATATATACAAAGAAAAAGGACAATGGTTGTCCTACTAATAAGTAAAATGATTTTAAAGTAGCTGATAATGGCTAATACGAATAGTTTAAATTTATTTTATAAGACTTCTGATAGGCGAAATGAGAAATTATTTATAGTTATTCAAAGCCTTCGATAATTCCGAAATCATGATATTCCGAAGTTCTTTTGGCTGTAATACTTCGCAGTCGCTTCCCATTGAAAGAGCCCAGAATAATATTTCAGTATAATTGTTTACTGTAAATTCTAAAATTATTGAACCATTTTTAAGATAAGTTATTTTTTGGGATTTATGCCATTCACGCTCGGTAATGTATCGCACGGATTCATTCATTACTTTTAGTTTGACTTTATAAATATTTTTGCTTTCAAACATTCCGAAACTGTCGGCAAAATATATATCGATGCTAAAACCATCCGGTACGATATAATGTTGATTAGTGAGTTTAATTTTTATTATTCGGCTTAAGGCAAATACTTTTACCTGGTTCGCTTTATGGCAATAGCCAATCATATACCAATCACCGTTGTGATTCTTCAGATGATATATGTCAATCAATCGTTCGGATTCAGTACCGCTATAGCCCGTACGATAAAATATATTTACTCTAATATTGTTTTTTAACGCTCTTTCAACATTATCCATAACTCCTTCTTTTATCTTTCGTACAGGACCTACATAAAAACTTAAAATATTGTCCAAATCCTTAATATCTATAGACAATTTACCGTCGAAGATATAAGAAAGTTTTTCGTAAAAATTGTCGAAATATTTTGCATAAGGAGTGTCTTTATATTGTTTTAGAACTTTATCTGTAACCGCCAAAGCAAGAAAATCACTGGCATCAATATTAAGAGGATTCATTCTGAAATCAGAATTGGTATAATAAAACCCCAATCGCTGCTTGTTAAATTCTATAGGAGCCTGATACTCTGATTTTAAAAAATCGATATCGCGTTGAATAGTTTTTGTCGAAACTCCGAGCCTGTCGGCTAACCTTTCCTTATTTGGATATCGTTTTTGCCCGATTTCCCGGTCAATAATGGCGATTCTTTTAAGCAATAACTTACTTACTAATGTTTTTTTACTTTTTGCCATAAACCCTCATAATTAATTGCTCATAGTAGATTGAACATAATTATAAATAAAACTAATTTAAATACATTACAATGATTTTGATAAGAGTCGAAAACAAATTATAACTTAATACAGGGACATAATCTGACTCTTTCGTTTTGTATTTTTGTACAAATGCTGTTGTCGGGCTATTCTAGAAAATATTTTCTTTATTTCACATTATTCTTATTGAAAATATGCTAAAAGATATCATAGGGAAATTTACTATCGAAGAATTGAATGTTATTTTAAAGGGGATCAGGCAAAATACACACTATGAATTTTATTTTATCGTTGATGAGGATAACAAGCCTGATGAATCTGCTGATAAAATTAAAGGCAACAGTTCTTTTGTAACCGGAACCTATAAATCTACGGAGCAACTATTTATAAACATTATACAAGAACTTATTGAGACGAACAAAGATGACAGAATCTTAATTATCGATCAACGGGAGATAGCGGCAAAGGCAATTAAATATTTTTATTATAAATCTATCGATATTGTTGATCTATACTTCAACATGAATATTTACGATTATCTTGGTTTTATTAATTCAAACCCCGCGAATGAGAAAACACAAGAAAAAATCAAAGAATGTGAAGCAAGAAATGGAAGCATCGTAACTTTTCAATTAATTAAAGATGATAACAGTGATGTAGAAGGATTTATCTTTCAAAATTATCCGTCTAATTTTGATAAATATTCCATAGATGTACGATTTGGTTATAGACTTTTTGAATTAGTACGAAGGGGAAGGTTTACACATAAATACCCCTTTGTCAATGTGAAAGAAAATAATGCTCTTTTTGCAGAAAAAGCTATTCATAGGGAGTTATTTCTTCTCAAACCATTTACTGTAAATGTTTCAAAAAATAAACCACATACGTTTTACGGTAAACACGGAATTAGCCTTAACTATGCGTTCGAAAGTGTTTTTGATATAGTCACTCATAAAATTATTTCATGAACATTGCACATATATTTCTCGTTTTGCTTTTTATATATCCTTTGAGATCCTGCCAGAACAGAAATCAGCCGGGCAACGATAACAATAATACGGATAAAATAATAACGGAAAATATAAATCATATAAAAGCCAAAGATGCTGTTGTGAATAAGCATAAACAAATCGATACTGTGTTTGTTTATTCGGATACAGATTATGTTTTAACGGTTAACGAAAATTCTCCGGAACTTAGAATTGAACAGTGGTCAAAAGTATCTGACGGTAACGGTGAAAGAATTAATTTAAGGGTTTTTGATAAAAACACAAACGAACAAAAACAAAGTATATTATTGCCTGAAGATGTTATAACCGGCAATAATGTTGAATTTGATGATTACAATTTTGATGGATATAAGGATTTCTACGTATCTTATGGCATGCTTTCGGGAAATGAATTCGGTTATGTTTACTTATATAACAAGAATAAAAATAGATTTATACTCGCCGACGAATACAGTAATCTAACATCAATTCATTTAAGAAAGACAACGAAAGAAATAGTTTCTTTAAACCGAAGCGCAGCCGGAGCCTGTTGGGTCGAAATTATATACCGATATAGAAATGATAAATTAAATATGATGCAATACAGGTCGCAGGATGTCGCGGAAAACAAAGAAGATTCTTGTTTGTATCATTATGTGCTTAAACGAAGAAATACGAACGGAAAAATGAAAACAATAATAAATATAAATACCTGGAATCCTGTTTTTGAATAGTAATTGTTTACAAAATAGCATTGGATATAACTGATTCAATCCTTAAAATAAATTTATTGTTCTGGAAAAATTAACGATTATTAATATGCTATATGAAAATACTGATATAATTAGAATATTTAATGAGAATTTAAGCAAAGCGAAAAATAGTCTGAAGAATCTAGATTTCGCTAGTAACTTAGAAGTCGAATTCAGAGGGTTAACCGGCTGGGTATGTGAACAAACGATTGCAAATTGTATAATAGAGGAACTCGATAAATTGGGAATAGAAAATAATTTAATAGAGCAATTTCCTTTAAACAAACTAAATACTGAGAAAAAAAACTTTCGAGCAAAAGCAGATTTACGAGTAGATATTAAGAATATTACATTCTTTGTAGAAATTAAATCCAAAGGTGTTTTTGGCGAGAATGCTGGCGATAAATACATACATTATAAGGAAATAATCGAAATGAATAATTGCTTTTATTTGTATCTTACGTTAGATGAAACAAAAGCATCATATAAAAATAGATTTATTGAAATATTTGGAGATGAAAACGCCTTCTTTTTGGACGTCAATGGTGATTGGCATAGATTTATTAACAGGCTAATGTTACATTAAATTTAGGCGCGGTATCTCCCCGTTTTGGTAAGTATCCAAAAAACATATTTTTATTGTTAGTTAAATACTAGTAACACTTTGAATTTGAATCTAAAAATGACTTTAACTAAATTAAATTTACTGCACGATTACACTCTTCGTTGTGTCCGAAATATCGGGGGAAGATCAATAAGTTCTTTTACATAAAGGACCACCTCGGCTCGGTAAGGGTAGTGCTGAATTCAGACAACCAGATAGTGTCGGCGATTGATTATGATTGCTGGGGTTATCCTCTTGAGAACCGTTCTTACCAGAGCGATAACATCGACTACAAATTCACAGGCAAGCAGAGAGACGCTGAAACCGGAGGAGCCTGTCCCGATATGCTCTTAATCGGGAACTACTTCGGCGCCAGGTATTATGACGCGAGGATTGGAAGATGGGGAGGCGTTGAGCCTTTGTTGGAGAAGTATATTTCGTATTCTCCTTATCAGTATGGACTGTTGAATCCGATAAATTTGTTTGATGTAGATGGTCGTGAAATATATTTGCCCAGAGCAAAATATAATTTCGTTCAGGAAGTGATTTCCTATATGCAGAATGAAAAGAATGGATTTTTTAGCAATCATAATAATATGATTAATATTTTTAACTCAACTAGTAATGATTTCATTATTTCTGATGGAGATGGCAGAGGTAGCGAAACACTTTATTCCGATGATATTTTGGCTAATACTAGTATTGCTTTCAATCCTAAGTTTGGAAAAGTATCTTTAGGTGAATCAGCCGTAAACATTCAGTTAGGAAGTGACTTTTTTGACCTAGACTTAGAAATTGCGGCAATTATTTTTGAACACGAATTACATCACGCTGAATATTATTCAGCACTTAAAAATTCATTAAAAACATCTTCGGAGTACAATAAATACTTTGAAAAAGATGAAAATCTTAAGGGGCTTTATGAAGATGAAATATCAGCGTATACAGAATCAATAAAAAAACTCGATGATTTAAAAGCCAACCCAAAGAATAATATAAAAGAAAAAACATATAAAGAGATCAGGAAGAATTTTGAGGCTGCAAAATTTGGTTATTTAGTAAAAAGAGTTGAGCTCTCATTCAATAACGATAAAATACAATAATGAAAAAGAAAATTTATCTTTTCTTTGCAATTATTTTTTCCATGTTTGCTAATTTATCCTTCTCGCAAGTTAGTTTGGAAAAAAATATAGTCGAATATATTGAAAAACACGGTTTAGGTGTTTTCGATATTACCTTTCAATCATCTTCGTATTGGATAAGCACACGTAACGGGCTAATAAAGTATGATGGTACTTCCTTCAGTTACTTTTTTTTAAAAAGTGGCGGGCCATTGGATTCGAATAGTATAAGCGCCAATACTTACGATACTGTATTTTCCGATTTGTATAATTTGTACAGTAATAATGAGGATTTGTGGGCGGTTCCTCAATATACCAGTGTAAGTCCAAATAGCTTATATATATATAAAATCAATAAAAACACCGTTTATAAGTATGAGGTTTACGTCAGCGAATATTCCCGTGATTACAATATTGACAACATGACATTTGACAAAAACAATTCTCCGGCTTTACATATAAGATACTTATTGAAGAAAGATGGTGTATATATAAATGGATACGATGTATTTACATTAATTGACAATAAGTTTAGCAAGAAAAATTTAGCTAAATCTCCCGATGAGAGTATATATTTATTCTCGTGTTTTAATGGTATCGATTATACTTTATTACAAGTAGCGACGGAAGAATATTTTGTATTAAAACTTCGTTTTGAAGATAATAGTGGAAAGGAAATAATCCTGGATAAAAGTAAAGAGCTTTATTCGTATGTTAAATCTTACAATTATAAAGATACCCGTTTGTTAGTTACTTTTTATTCAAATGGAAAAAATATTTTTTTATTTTTGGACAGTAATTATGACTACAAGTATTATCAACCCGATTCAATATATCGGAAAGAAAGTGAAGGTTTTTTGATTGGTGAAAATTTTTATTATCTATATAATACGGGTATATTTGAACAAAACTTTCTTTTAAATTCATTTAAGAAAATCAACGTAATTGATTGCAAAGATTGTTTCGTCTCTAATGAGGCGAAAATAAAAGGGATAAATAATTATTTATGGTGTCTTTTCAGAAAAAGGTACGAATATAAAAACAACAACAATGTGTTTTTACATAAATTTTAGCGTTTTTGATAATTTTGTGAACTATTAATATTTTTACGAATAAATTTAGGGACTTCTCAGAATAAGATGTAAGTATTCTGTTTTAGAGTATCAAAGTAAAGAATATGACTGAACACTCGGAAATATATTAAATGCCGAGTGTTTTTTTATTATATTTTCTGTGTGAAATCAAAGCTAGAAGTATTAATATTTGAAGTAATGCAAACGGCAGTAAGTTCTTTTACATAAAGGACCATCTCGGCTCGGTTAGAGTGGTGCTGAATTCTGACAACCAGATAGTATCAGCGAATGATTATGATTGCTGGGGTTATCCGCTGGAAAACAGAAGTTACCAAAGCGATGACATCAACTACAAATTCACCGGCAAGCAAAGAGACACTGAAACCGGATACGACTACTTCGGCGCCAGGTATTATGACGCGAGGATTGGAAGATGGGGAGGTGTAGAGCCGCTGCTTGAGAAGTACATTTCTTATTCCCCTTATCAGTATGGACTGTTGAATCCGATGAAATTGGTAGATGTGAATGGAAGGGACGTATATATTTTTGGTCAAGACTCAAAAAAAACAGTTGAATACATGAATGAAGAAAAAGATAAAACAGGATTGACTATATCAATAGATGCAAAAGGCAAATTGTCAGTTGAGGGAAAACCATTAACTGAAAGCGCGAAAATAGTATATAATGCAATCAACTCGAAGGATATTGAAGTTCGGTTGTTTACTGTTCGAAAAAATTATTTGAATGATAACAATAAAAAAGATAGCTATATAAGCGTTGGGGCGTATAATGGTAATTACGAAAAGGATGGGAAGATAATTGCGGTTCAATATTTTAACCTTCTGCAAGCAATAGCTTATAGAGATGCGGGAGGTAGTTCCGTGGCGGTTTCTGCTTATCATGAAATAAAAGAACCTTTTATCGGTGCTTTTTTAATCTCTGGAACAGGGGGCTTTGGGTTATCTCATTTATTAACAACACATACTGACCCTCAAGGATTAGGAGATCCAAACTACGGTGTAGATGCGGAAGGCAAACTATATTATAATAAAATAAAAAAGGATGAAAATGGAAAAGCAGAAAAGGTTTACCCTGATTACAACGCCAATTAGTATCTTTATTATTGTACTAACGTGCACCATTTCCATATCGTTGTTCTCTTGTGTCAATAATAACCTCCCTAGTGAAAACGGTTATTTCTATGTGGAAAGATTAGACAGTACGTTTTTTATTAATTACAATTCTATAATATTGTCAAACAACAGAAAAGAAAAAGTTTGGTTATTGACTGAAAAATTGTTGAACAAAGAAACCATTTATAATTCAATTGAGAAATATCAAAAATTAAAAGAGAATTCTGTGGTTAAATTAGATTTAGTAAAAAATGACACACTCAAGTGTTTAAAATCAACTTATAATGTTCGTGGGAGAGGCAGATTTGTTTATGACATAGATGATAAAACTACTGTTTGGAAAGATGATACAATTAAATATAACGTCTTTTTTTCTCCTCAATTATTGGACATTTATATTATAAATCAGAATTGATATCAAAATAATTTTCCTGCGATAAAAATGAAAGTAAGCCGTTCCTAATCGAACGGCTTTTTTTATTAGTTAAAATCAATGAACTCACAATATATTACAATTAATAACAAGTGAATTGCTATGTAAATTGATACAAATTCGATTAACCCCCGTCTGCCATTTTGGGACAAACTGGGGTAACATGGGGTAACTTGGGGAAGAAAAAACAGCAAACGTCGTTTATTTTTGCTGTTTTGTGGGATTTTATCTTTTTAAGAGTCAGTTGCTCTACCAACTGAGCTAAGAAAGCGGTTCAATTTAACCGAATTAATTTTTAAATTCAATTCAGAATCGGGGGATTTTTATGCCCGAATGAATTTTTCCCGCGATAGATTCCTTTGATCCTATTTCTTCTGCAAAAGTTCTGCAAAAGTTCTTCAGTCAGGAAAGAAAATCCTGACAGCGGAAGACAAAATAAACTCAGCAATTCTGTATTTGTTTTAACAAACATATTTATAATATTTGAAAGACGAATTCTATTAATTATCGGCGGCGGCGGATATTGGTCGTTGATATGAGATGATTACCAAATAAGAGACCTCAGCGGAATTGTAACGCATTTTAAATAATCTAATATGAGATACTTATTAGTTGTATTATTTTGGACCGGGTATGTTTCGCTTCATAGTTTTCTTATCAGTATCCGGTTCACAAATCTAATGACCCGTTTATTGAAAGACTATTATGCCTTTTACAGATTATTTTATGTGCTGATATCATTGATTTTGATTATACCGATAATTAATTATACGTCGCAATTAGACGATACGGTAATTTTTGTTTATGAGCCGCCTTTTTCTGTTATCAGGTATATACTGATTTCGGGTTCTTTGTTAATGTTCTTCTGGGCATTTTTCTTCGACTATGATTCTTTATCGTTTTGGGGAATCCGCCAGATATTAAACTTCAGGAAGGTTAAGGGAACAAATGCTTCCGGAGGAATTAAAAGAAGCGGGCTGCTGGGAATAATACGTCATCCCATGTATCTGGCTCTTATAATATATTTATGGTGTCAAACTTTCAGGGTAGTCGATATAGTTACAAATACAGTGCTAACTGTTTATGTTATTATCGGAACAATACTCGAAGAAAAGAAACTTGTGCTGGAATTCGGCGAAGAATATCTCAAATATCAGCAGGAAGTGCCAATGTTAATCCCGTTTACAAAAAAAAGGAACATCACGTAAATACAAGAAGTGTCCAATTAGATGTCGCCCCGATGGGGCTCACATCTTTTTGTTTTGCATATCCTATTTGATGCCGCTCCTACGGAGCTAGCCCACTATAAATGATATTCGTTTCGTATCCTATTTGATGTCGCATCGGCGCGGCGCCCCTTCGGCTCGACGGGGCTTAACTTTTTTTATTTTTATGTCTTTGATTTTTTTATTTCAGATTAAGATTATTTTTTAGCGCCAAGCAAACCGAGACCTTCTTCAGCGGATTTATCGTCCGGAGAAATCAGCAGAACTTTATTGAAAAGGACCTCCGCTTCACGCGACCTGCCGAGTTTCAGGTTTGTCCAGGCAAGCATAAGAACCGAGTAATAATCGAAGGGATACATATTCGCGGTCTTTTCAATATACTTCAGAGCCCCGGTATAGTCGGCGCGGTAATAATACATCATTCCGAGGTTATAGTTTGCCTGAGAGTTGTTCGGGTCAATTTTCAATATATCGTTATAATTTATTTCCAGCGTTGTCCAGTCTTCGATTGCCGCGACGGGATTTGAAAGACCGAGACGCGCTTCGACCGAAAGCGGCATAAGTTCGATAGCGGTTTTATAATAATATATAGATTCATTGTATTGCTTGTTCAGATTGCTAAGATATCCGAGGCGGGCGTTAATTTCATAACTTTTGCCGCTGTAAACTTTTGCAAGCGCGTCGATTGCTTTCGAAATTTTTCCGTTTTTTTCGTGCTTGTAACTTTCCCTGAACGCAGATCTGAGTTCGTTTCCCGGGGCGGGACTCGTCTGTGCAGTCAAGTGAGTCGCAAACACAGAGGCCGCAATGAGCATAATGAACGCGGTCTTAATTTTTAAAAAGTCCATTTTAGAGTTCCTATTAATTTATGAAAGGTGTATGATTTAAAATTAGTTGCGGATAAAGCCTGCGTCCCGTAAACGAGTTCAGGGACATCCTGTTTATACTGCTGATATCTCAGAGAAAGCATAATGTTTGATGAAACGGGAGAAATAAGATTTACTCCAAACCGGTCACTCATTATGTCAGAGGAATTAAAGACAACGAATGCATTATTTTCGTGATAGTTCACGGCATTGCCGAACATATAGAACGCCTCAAGCCAGAGCCGGTCCAAAACCTTAAATCCGATTTTCTGGTTTACTATTCCCCGCGTCAGAAACTTTGAAGATGATTTTCCCGCGGCGTCTTGTTTTTCCGAGTGAACAACAAAATCGCTTACTGAATACAAATCAAGATTGCCGAGAGGATAATAAACTACAGTAAAGTTGTTTTGAATTTGTTTAGCCTTATTGAGATTGGAGTATGAACTTCCCAGCATCAGATTAAAGCGACCGGCTGATTTTCCGATTGAAAACATTCCGACGTAATTATTCAGCGATGCAGAAGTTTTTTTAAAAACCGTGTTACTGTTTACGGCATTCGCATCCGCGGATACATCGCCAACATTAATATTCAGATAATGGAAAATTCCGTTCACCGTAAATCCGGCACCCGCGTAAATACCCGTATTCAGGTAATATTCATTTTGCTTCGTGCTCACTTTAAAACTCTCCTGAGAATTGCCTGTTGACCCGAAAAACTTATCGCTTGTCATGTCCAGATAATTGTATCCCAGAAATACGGTCATTCTTTTCCAGGGTGAAAGTTCAAGATTGAAACTAAAGTACGCGGATTTGCCGCCGGATTTTTGACCGGAATATATAGTCGTATCGGAACCCTGATTTCCGAGCGTATTCTTCGAATTACCGTTAAACGTTATACCCCCTTCCGTATAAAATCCGCCGACAAAATTATCCCGTCCCGCGCCAATAGTTTTCCGCAATTCATCCGGCATTCCGGAAGCGAGGAAACGGGCCTCTTTTTCGCGTCCCGAGAAGACATAACTCCAATAAAGATATTCCAGGGCGGCAGGCTCGCGTGGAGAATATTCAAGAGCCCGATCGAAATGACCGATAGCAGACATATAATTTTTCCTGTTATAGTAAGCGATTCCAATTCTCATTCTCAGGAAATAGAAATCGATTCCCTCGTCGAGCGCTGCAGTTCCGGCATCAATCAAATCGCTCCATCTTGCCAGAGTGTAAAGGTTATATGTCGATGAGTCGATTTTTTTTGTTTTTTCGTCGACCTGCGCCGAAACCGCGGCGGTCAACAATAAAAAAAGCAGCAATATTAGTAATCTTCTTTTATGCAATTTGCGATTATTGTTTTATTTTTTCTGTGAATTTCGAATTTGCAAATTTTTTCTCGTGTGATTGTAATAAAAAAGAACTCTTTAACCCTATTGAACCGTAAAAATGAATTCACGATTTCGGACTGAAGCGTTAACTCGTTGGAATGAAGCAGGTTGTCGGTTTTCAGATAAGTCAATCTGAAATTTGATTTCATGAACGTAAAGAACGGAGCAAAGAAGTCCTGAATAAACAAGCCTGTTTTGCTGTAAACGAGGTGAAGGCCGGGTGTATCCTCTATGCTCATTCCCTGGTAGTATCCCAGAGGGACTTTATACGCTGCAAGGAAGAAATAATAAAGCAGGGATTTTTTATCGCCCGCAAAATCATAGAAATAAAAAACGCGGCCGTCATTATGAAAGTATGCAGCTGATTTTGATTTTACACAGTAGAGATATGAGTGAT
Source organism: uncultured Ignavibacteriota bacterium (assembly GCA_937915485.1). Lineage (GTDB taxonomy): Bacteria > Bacteroidota > Ignavibacteria > Tepidaquicellales > Tepidaquicellaceae > CAIKZJ01. Next base: position 13,809 of record CALGII010000298.1, read on the forward strand.
TATAAATGTCCGTATAAACCACCCACTCAACCGTTTCCTTAGTATGATTTCTGTTCACTTCAAATTTTAGCGACTGTCCGGGAATGAAATGGAAACCGGCTTTTAATAAGGGGTTTACTTCAACGTTTGAAATAATATCGTTCAGTCCGGGTTTAGCATTTGCTTTATAAACCGGACCCGCGGGAGCTTTGATTATATACTGGGAAATCGGATAATCTATTGTTTCTCCGTTTACAAAGGGAACGCCTTGAAACTGGAAGTGCAAGTGCGGTTCCGGAGACCTGCCCGAGTTTCCGCAATTGGCAAGAATCTGACCCGCTTTTACAAATTCACCCGTCCGCACCTTAAACGAACCCGGCTTAACATGGCAAATTTTCGAAAAGAAGTCCTGACCGTGTTTTATGACTATTGTATTGCCCCAGTTATTCTGCAAGTTAACATCTCCGATTTCATTATCGGGGACACCATCCAGAATTTCTTCGACATAACCGTCGGCAGGTGAAAGAATAACTTTATTATAGCAATAATAATCTTCGAGTCCGGCTCCGAGGTTCCGGTATGTATTGCCGAGTGAGTCTTTTATAACAAAATCCCACGCATGTTTCCATTTGTATTTATGCGTAATTTCACCGTTATGCGCCTGCGATACGTTCCATTCTCCGAAGAAAGGCAGTCGAACGGGATAATACTTATAATCGCGGAAGCGAAAGTTGTTATTCAGGAATGAATACAGATTATTTTCCGGCGAGTTTTGTTGAATGACAACTTCGAAAAGACCCCGTCCTTTGTTCAGCCTTGATTTCACGGCAAACAAAAACATTATAACGACAAAATTAAACGGAAGAGAATAAATAGGCAGATTAAAAACGGCAAACGCGCTGCTCAGAGCGTAAGATATTAGCACCGTGACGGGCATAAGCACGATTGTCCACAGGTACGAACGCCAAGAAGGAACGAGAAAATATCCGCCTATCGCGATAGCAGTCAGAATGTAATTGAATCCGATATACGCATACGTTGCCTCCGTGATGTTTATCTGAAGCAGATTATAGAATAAATACGCCGAAAAGAAACCAATCAGAGACAATGAGAAAGCAATTCTTGAGTAATATAAAATGCCTGCGGCAATCAGAATGCCTGCGGGAACGTTGTACTGAAAAATAATCGCACCGAGGGACAAAAAATAAACTTTCAACGACGATGCAATATTTACGGTATTCCACCAGTTGTAAGCATTTATAAGCCAGTCGCCGCCGATAGAGTACATATCGTTCAGCAGATATACTCCTCTTCCGCTGATTCCGAGAACATTCAAATCACGGCTTACGAGAGTTACTATCCAGTACGCGGCAAGGAAAGGAAGGCTCAGGTAAGGAAGAGCATATTTACCGAGAATATTCTCGAAAGAGACTGTGACAAGAAAAGCAATAATCGAGGACAAGACCACAATCAGGAGAACAGTCCAGTTCGGGTCATATTGAAGACCGATTCCGAGGCCGGCAAGCAAACTGTTAAACCCGTAATATCCTTTTTCAATTTTGAATTTGTCAAAACCGAGGATTACAGCAATAACGTTGGCGGTTAAAACGGAAACAAGTCCGCAAAGCCCGGCAAAATAATCCAAGAATGATGCAAGAAGCAGCAAGCCTGCAAAAAGAAGTTTATCCGAGAAGAAGATAATCGAATAACTATTCAATATGCTTTTAACTGTTCTCAAAAAATTCATTTATATTTTATCAAGATGATTTGGGACGTATTCTAATGCAGTGATGTCTTTATTTGACTCTTTATTTCTTATAATATGGACTTCGCCCTCTGTGTCAATAAGCACTATACTTGGTCTGAGCGTGATGAACTGCATCCATTGAGTCATGTTGTATGCTCCGACGCAGCTGACGACGAGATTATCGTCTTTTTTAAGCGGCGGAAGTTGAATCGAATCCCTTATCTGATCGATGTTCATACAAAGCGGACCGTAGAGCGCGGTTGTTTCGTTGTGTCCCGAATATTCTTTTTCGGGATTTATCCGGTGTTCGTACCAGAATGCCGTAAACAAAATATTGACGCCGAAGTTAACAATGGTTGAGCGTCTTCCGTCGGAGAGTTTTTTATTCGCGATAACGGTTCCGAGAAGATACCCCGCTTCGTCAATCAGCGCCCTGCCCGTTTCGAGAATAAGCAGAGGCATATCATCGGTATCAAGTTGAGAATTAATAAGGGCGTTCGTAATAGCCTCGGCGTAATCGTCAAAAGACGGAGCAGTGTCTTGTCCTGTTTGATATGCTCCTTTCAGAGTATTTCGTGATGCGAATCCGCCGCCGATATCTATATAGTCGATATTAGAGCCGTATTTCTTTTTGAATTCAAATGCGAGTTTTGCAAGTTTAGACGCTTCAACCTCGTAGGCTCCTGCAGAGAGCATGAACGTTCCGATGTGCGCATGAAGACCGACAAATTCCAGTTTTTTCGAATTCATTATTTTATTTATTGCCTCCATCGCCTCTCCGTTTTCATAATTAAATCCAAACCTGTCCCACTGCGGAAAAATCCCTGTATCCATATTCACCCGAATAGCGACTTTCGGTCTTTTTTTCAATTTGCCGGATATTTCTATCAGCGTATAAAGTTCGTCAAAATGATCGATGTGAATAAGCGAGCCGTTATTTGAAGCGGTAACGAGATCGTCTTCAGACTTATCGGGACCGTTAAAAATAATTTTCTCTCCGCTGACGCCATTCGACAGGGCTTTATCATATTCGTATCTGGAAACGACTTCTGCCCAGGAACCTTCCTGATGAAAGATTCTGCAGACAGCGTCAAGATAGTTTGTTTTGTAAGACCATGCGAACTGAACTTTAGGATATCGCGTTTCGAAGGCGCGTTTTGCTTCGTGAATCGTGTTACGTATCGTGCTTTCGGATATCACAAAAAGAGGCGTACCAAAATCTTTAATAAGTCCCGATACCGGCACTCTGTCTATGTTTGAAATCGGTTCGAGTTCCGTACGCAGGCCGAATTTGTTTGATATACCGGTATTGAGTTTTTTGATTATCGGGCGTTCAAAAGGTAATTTATTCATAAAATGATTTTTATAATTCAGAATAAAGAGATAGTTTTTCGAATTCGGACAAATCCACAATAAGGTCGTAGGAATATCTTATAAAAATCTTTCCGACTTCATATTTATTAAAAGGCTTCACCGTCAATCCGAGAGCGAGTTTAGCAAGCGCTTCAGGAAGATTCTGTCCGGCACCGACAGCGAGATAGACCCAGGCGGGAAGGCGCGGATTAATTTCAATCAGGAAGTACTCGTTGTTTTCCGTCTTAATCATTTCCAATTCCATACCGCCTCTCCATTTCGTGCGCTTAATAAGATTTCTTGTGATTTTCAGAAGGTTTGTATCGCCGAGGGCAATGCCTGCCCAGGCTTTGCCTTTATCGGTGATGTACTGTTTGCGCATGGGAACGGCTCCGATTGTATTTCCATTCCCGTCTCCGAGGGCGACGACATTTACTTCGGTGCCTTTAACGAATTGCTGGACAATAATCGGCAGTCCCCATTTGGAGGAAATTTTATGGAACGCGGATTTTGCCTGATCTTCGTTATAAGCAACAACGGCGTCATAATATTTTCCTTTAACCAGCAAGGGATAGTCGAAATCATCTTCATTACGGGATTGTTTAAAATCGTCGGCAGAGAAAATCGCCTTGCTGTCAGGAACTTTCAGACCGTATTTCCTGCCGAATTCCGGAAGAACTGTTTTATGGCGTTCTTCAAATTGCCGAAGAGAGGGAAGATACGTGTGAATTCCGATTTCACCGAGCCTGTCCGCTGCTTTCATAAAAGTAAAGAGTTCGGCATCGAAATTGGGAATCAGAACGTCAATTTTCTCTTTTTCGTTAATGTACTCTATTCGTTTAATAAGCGTATCCGAACCAAGCGTGGGGTACGGTATCTGATAAGTCTTATACACGTGATCGTGCATGTAAATTCCCGGTTCAAGATTTTCGTAGGCGAGGCCGATTATACGGGGTTCGAAATACTCCGATTCCATCAATCCCCTGATAACCGGTATTCCCGGGCCGGGATTATCCACATTATTAAGACCTGTCACGGCAACGGTTATTTTCCTCTTTTTCATTTAATTATATTTAATTTTTTCAGCGTGAACAGATATTCGTCAAACGATTTATCGAGTGCGGATTGAGAAACATCGTACTTTTCCAGTAGTTCCTGTTTAATCTCCTCCGGATTTTTCGTGTCCCGGATTAACCGCAGAATTTCCGCTGCTATCGGATTCAAGGAGTATGAATCTCCCGACATCGAGTCAAACAGGAAACCGGATTCGCTTACGGCGATATTTTTGTTTACTTTCATAAATATATTTTTTTTAGTTTTACTTTCCCGACTGCGGATTTTCACCGTTTTGATAAAACTATGATCCGTTAGTTTTTGTCAAAACACAATGCTGTTTGACATTCAAAACGGGAAATAACGCTCAGTTATTTTCCTTTAGTTCGTTGAGAACCTTTTTTACGTAAACGCTTTTAAATTCATCATACAGAATATCCATCATCAGCATGTCATATTTTTCGTCGCCGAATATTTTTGATTTTCGTTTCACGCCGGTGTGTTTAAATCCGCACTTTTCATAAACTTTTATCGCTCTCTTATTAAACTCAATTACGAACAGAGCAATATTATTCAGGTTCAGCATATTAAATCCGAAATCCAGAATGAGTTTAACGGCTTCGGTTCCATAGCCGTTGTTTCTGTAATCAGGGTCGCCGATGTAAATCCCCAGCATGGCGTGCCTGCTTACATGGTCAATCTCGTGAAGGCCGGTCACTCCGATAAGTTTACCGGTTTTAATTTCCACGATTCCGAAAATTCTCGATACTTTTCTTGCCTCCGGAATATAATATGTCTCTTCTTCGGCAGTAAGATTATAGACGGCATCGAAGTTCATCTGCACTTTAAGGTCATTCAGCCACTCCGCCACTTTTTCAGCGGCGGATGTTTCCAGCGGCGAGAGACAACACTTTGATCCGATAATTTGCTTGCAGTATCCCATATAAATAATATAAGTTGTTATTAGCAACAATTAGCATTAAATTTCCTCATAATTTTCTCACCGCCAGAGATTGTATCGTCTAAATTACGGGCATTTGTTTCATAATTCGTTTCTGTCAATAAAGTCCGTGTAGGATATATTACAAATGATGTGCCAAAAAACCAGGCCGGTTTTTGCGAGGTTTGAACTATAACTTACTGTTTTCGACAAAATTGTCGTTTAGAAACCGCTAAACATTGCGTTTTTGCCGAATCTTTCAAAGCAAAGAAGTGTCTTACGGATTTTCTTCTTCTGTACAAAGCACGCCCATAATAGTTGCTATTAACAATTATTGTCTTTGAGCCGGTTATTCGACAAGAGGGGTGTACTCAAAGATTGCTTTATTTTTTAGCGGCACGTTTCGGGGAGGAATAATTCAGCAAGAAAAAAAGACGGTGCATTAATTATTTTTTTGTAACGGCGGTGTTACAAATAATCTTGAAAATGACTTGAAGTTAATTCAAAATATTCGAATGTTATTCAAAATATAGTTTTTATTACTGTCAATTTCTTTTTTAAAAATTTTTAAAGGAAAGGTGCAAGTGATGAAAAAATTGTATTTACTGCTGATAATCATCCTATCAGGAATCTTCTTAAATCTTCAAGCCCAGCCGTCGCATTACAATTCCAGTTCGGACGGAACTCCGAATTCGTTTCCGTTCAACATTGCAGGCGGAAAGATGGTACAGGGTATAATTCCTCCGGGCACGCTTATAAATCCGACACCGGCTCCGGCGGGAAACATTACAAAGTATTACGTCCGCATCGCTTCGACAGGGCCGTTAGGTCCCGCGACGTATACGGATTTTAAAATTCTTTTTGCTCAATCATCGATGACGGTATTTTCGGGTTCATTTTACCCGGGAGCGATGGACACCGTTTATTCAAGAGCGAGCGTTACTTTAACCGCGGCGGGCGGCTCCTGGCTTGAATTCGTGCTTGACCATCCGTTCGCGTACAATCCTGCTCAGAGCCTGATTGTTCAAATCGGTCATTGCGGAGTAACAGGAACATATACCGGCTACAGTATCGCGCAGACCGTAGTTACGGGATTCATGCGTAGGACATACAGCACGGCGGGATGTCCGTTCGCATACGGCGGACAGCAGGAACGTGAAATCAACTGCGGTATTACTCTCGGAGCAGCGACAACGCCGAACTACACTTTGAAACTCGCCACGCCGGGAGTGAACACGACGTACGTTCAGGTTCCATTTGCTTCGAGCATGATCGGATTCGGCAACAACATAACGATTGAAGCGTGGGTAAAGCCCGGCGGCACGACGACCGCGGCGACAATACTCAACAAGGGCGTTTCTTCATTCGACTATCAACTCGGCGTAAGTTCGTCAACTATGCTTCCCTTCTTCAGAGCGGGTTCGACAATCGCGACCTGTCCTTTCCCGATACAGGCGGGGGTGTGGCAGCATCTCGCGGCGGTTTCAAACGGCTCGACCGTAACATTTTATCTTAACGGAGTCGCGGGAACGCCTGTAACGGCAGCCTGCGTGCTCGGCGGTTCGTCAAATGAAATGAGAATCGGAAGAGGTAACAACGACGCGGGTTCGGGGAATCTAGATGAAATGCGCGTATGGAGCGTAGCGCGCACGGGTCCTGAAATTCTAGCGAACATGTGCAACAAGTGGGTGCCGAACAGCACGTCAGGTCTGAAAGCGCAATGGCATTTCGACAGCACGTTTGTGGATTCAGTCAGCGGCTGGAACGGAACGGCGATGGGCACCGCGGGTTTTGACACGATGACATTCTGTCCGATAGCGACAAACATTTCGGGTAACGGAGCGGTCATTCCCGAAAAATATTCGCTGAGCCAGAACTATCCGAATCCGTTTAATCCAACGACGAACATTAAGTTCGCGATACCGAAGAACGGATACGTTGAAATAAAAATTTACGATATACTCGGCAAAGAGATTTCAACGCTTGTGAGCGATCCTTACATGGCGGGCGAATACATAGTCGGGTTCAACGCGTCAAAATTGTCTTCGGGAGTATATTTCTACAGAATTGTAGTGAATGATTTCGTGCAGACAAGAAAAATGATGGTTCTGAAATAGAAACGTTTTTAATATTTGTAAAACCCGGGAATTTTTTTCCCGGGTTTTCTTTTTCGCAGAATATAATTTTTATACGATTTTATTTTTCTAACCCGCAGAAGAGAGTTTCGATTAATGAGTTTGATAAAATTGAAATAATGACTTAATTTTACTATATGAAAAAACATATACTATTGGTTGAGGATGACGAGTTATTAAGGGAGAACATCACTTTAATTCTTGAGAGCGAAGGATATAAAATCACGTATGCGGCAGACGGTACGAAAGCGGTGCGCGAGATAAAGAGCAAAAAATTCGATATGATATTGTGCGACATAATGATACCCGGACTCGACGGATACGGCGTGCTAAGGGCGATGAAAGAGGTGAAGAAAAAACTTCCGCCGCCTTTCATATTTCTGACGGCAAAAACGGAGAGAACAGATATGCGGAAAGGGATGGAACTCGGAGCCGACGATTATCTGACCAAGCCGTTCACGAGAGAAGAAATTCTCAATTCAATCAGTGCGCAGTTTTCAAAGAGAGAAACGCTTATAAAAGAGCGGAAAGACGGAAAAGAACTTCTTGAGGAAATTAAGAGCAGTCTTCAGACCAAAGCGTTGACGGGTCCGGACGATACCCGCAGTTTGAAATATGAAGAGAATATTTTCCTTACGGACAGGGGCAAATCGGAATTCATCAAAATCAGCGGCATACTATACCTTTCCGCCGCGAGGGACTATACAATTGCATACACGACGGACGGCAGGTCTTTTGCGATACGAAAGCCGTTGAAGGCGTGGGAGTCAAGGCTTCCCGGCGAATATTTTCTTCGGATTCACCGCTCGACGATAATAAACACGGAATACATCGAAAAGGTCGAGAAGTGGTTTAATTACTCTCACAAATTGTTTCTAAAAAACGTGAAGGACCCGTTCATAATAAGCCAGAGGTACAGCAGGAAACTCAGGAAGAAAATCACAAAACTGTAATAAAAAAAATGCCATCGTTTGATGGCATTTTACAATACCGTTATGAAGTCGTAACGGTATTCATATAGGGTATTTGGCTATGAAAAAACTTTAATTACAAATTCGTTAAACCTTAATATTCCTTTCAAAAAAATGGGCTGAGAAATTTCCCCTATTATGGTCGAGAAGAACATATTCAAAGCAGTTTATACAGTAATGAATTCTCAGCCCGTGAGAAATGAATATTCAATACAAAAATATTTATCATTGCAAAGGATTCAAACAAAAATGCGACAGCCGAATAAAAAGGGCGACGAGCGAATAATAGACGGGACAAGCGAAGCAAGTTGTTTTTTTATGTTTTCGATGAGCGTGTTAATATAGTGTGTGTTCGGTAGATTAAAAAGACCGGTTACGAAGCCCTGAGTCAATCCGGGCGCCGTAACCGGCAAAATTGAAATTTCTTATAAGTTATTTTATCAGAGTCATTCTTTTCACATCCTTAAAACTGCCCGACTGTATAGAGCAGAAGTAAATTCCGCTCGAGAAATTCGCCGCGTCCCAATTAATCTGATACGTACCCGCGTTAAGGCGCGTGTTCACGAGACTTGCGACTTCTTTCCCGCTGATGTCATAAATTTTCAGCGTTACAATATTGCTTTCCTTTACGGAGAATTTAATCGTCGTTGAAGGATTGAACGGATTGGGATAATTATCGAACAACCTGTATTCTACAGGTATTTCATTTCCCGATACGGAAGACGGCGTGCCTACGAGGAAAGAGAAAGCCGACGAAGGAGCCGTCGCGCCCGGAGGATTAATGCCGCTTCCGCCCGCGGGCAGAGTGGTTATTTTCGCAGTCGGAAGAGCGATATCCTGAACGGCGAAATAGTACTGAACCTGCGTGCCGAGTGAACTTCCGGGTATTGAGAAATAGAACGTATCGCGGTTAACGCTTGTCTGTGTAACGCCCGTGTACGCGCTCCAACCGCTTCCTGAATTTTTCCTGTAATAAAGTCTCGGCGCTTCGCCCGAGCGTGTATATCTGATAATTCCGTTGTCTTTCATCACGGCTTTCATCGTAATCGCGGTAGTAACGAGCGTGCTCGTAAACGGCTGTGTATGCAAAATTGTCGGCGCCTGATTATCAAGTTTTCTCGCGGAATCAACGGACGTCTTCGCGTTTATTATACCCCAGCCGATGCTGTTATTCGGCGAGTTGTAGTTGCTCGCGAATTTTTTCAGAATGCCGATAACCTGCATGTGAGTAAGATTTCGGTTTGCAGAAAGCATCTGCGCGCAGACGCCGGCCGTAATCGGACATGAGTAAGAGGTACCCGAGCCCGTGGAATAGGAACTCGTTGTTCCGGTTGTCGCTACATAGTTTCCGCTTCCCATCGCGTCAACGTCGGGTTTGATTCGCGGCGGCACGTCTGTTGTCGGACCGCTCGAACTGAACGAAGCGACAGTGCCTGTCGAAGTAACCGCGCCGACGGTTAAAATGCTGTCCGCGTCAGCGGGACTGTTTAGCGTGTTCTGCGTAGAACTCTGTCCGTTGTTACCCGCCGAGTTGCAGACGACAACGCCGTGTCTTTGAAGCCAGACGGCGGCAAGCGTCGATACGAGCGTGTGTCCGTTCATATCCTGCCAGGTCCAGTCGGGATATCCCGTATCGAAAGCAAGGTAACCGAGAGAACTCGTAACGACGTCGGCACCGAGGCTGTCAGCCCAGTATGCAGCGGCGACCCAGTTATCCATTTCTATGGGTCTTTCGAATGAATCGACTTCCGTTCTCGCGACGAGATATATAGAGCCGAAAGCGGGGCCAATCATTTTTCCCGGCTTGTAACCGCCGACGAGGGAAAGCGTGTTCGTGCCGTGAGAGGCGGTCGTTTTCCACGCAACGGTATCGTGCAACTGAAAATCGTACTGCTTGTAAATGTTCATCGGATATGTGGTGAACACTTCGTGATTCCTGTTTCTCAGGCCGTTATCGAAATTAGCGACCATAACGCCCTGTCCGTAGATTCCTTCGTTGTGAACAATGTTCACGTTAATCTGGGACATCTGCGTCAGACCCGTTCCATAGTTCAGTGAATCGACGAGCGGATAATCGGACTGCGGAATGACGGGAGAATTGTCATTCTCGACGGTTGTTTCATCGCAGTTGGGATTGCGCGTCATTTTTTCCACGAGGTCGATTTTTTTCACGAAGTCATAATTCGCGATATCGTAAATCTGCCCTTTAGTAACTTCCACGCTTACGGCATTCACGTATTTAAGCACGTGTCTGATTCTAAGTGTATGCGCCGCGACGTTATCAACATAACCGCCAAAGACAGGAATATCTTCGAAACCGACAAGTTTATCGGGAGGAAGAACTTTCGCGCGTCTTTCGAGGGAGCGCTGCGTAACGAGAGCGGTCTGGTTAAGCAGATATTTTTCCGCTTCAGGACCTTTGTCCTTGAAAAAAACATAAACCGTGTAGGTCGCATTATCGCCGCCTTTTAATGCTCTCAGGAGACCGTCTCCGAATTTTTCGGATTTAGGTTTAGATGCCAGAAAGAGAGAAAGGATTATAATGCAGACTGCACTGAGGGAGAAGAACTTTTTCATGCAATTAGTAATAAATTAATATACTTTTTAGTGTAAACTATAATTTAACGATTAAAATGCAATAATAGTAAGCATAAAGCAGGAGTAAAAACAGGCTTTATATGCATAATTTGACATTTGTAAACACACTTTGAAAATACTACGAGCGATACTAACCCAGCTCATGAGAGCAGGGTAAAAGGTTTGTAGAAATCATTTTCCGACCGTACGAGAGTGTCTCCCCTTTTTAAGGAAGAATCTTGGATTTTATTTCTAAACCGCACCGAGAGTCCTCCAAAGAACGGAGAGACTCTCGGATACATAACGGATGTTTCAGAAGTCTAATTAATATAAAAAAAGAGACCGTTAAAGAGCAAACGGTCTCAATTCAATAACCGCCATAAGGTTATTTTAGAAGAATCATTTTCCCCGATTGAACAAAACTCCGTTTGAAACCGCCGTTCGTTATCACTTCCATCCTGTAGAAATACACTCCGCTCGGGAATTGCGAAGCGTTCCAGGCGGCGGTGTATTTTCCCGCGCTCAGGTAACTGTTAACGAGAGATGTTACTTCCTTTCCGAGAAGGTTATATATTTTTATTCTCACGAGACCGCTTTCGGGCAGGTCGAATTTTATGTTCGTTACGGGATTAAAGGGATTCGGATAATTTGGCGAGAGATAATATTTCTCAGGAACCGTATTTCCCTGTTGCGTCACGCCGACGAATACTCTGTTAAGGTAGAAATTGACGGAGTCGATTATGCTTGTCGATGTAACCGTCACGTTTGTGCTGTCGGCTTTGTATCCAAGGCGCGTCGCAATAATCTTAAGATTGCAAGAGGGCAGAGAAGTAAGATGATACACTCCGTCACCGTCCGAAACCGCGCATCTTACGAAAGTATTTCCGTTCTTCGCGTATATATTTGCGTCCTTCAGGTTTCCGGGAAAAAACACTCCCATACCCCGCACTTTTCCGTTAACCGAATTAGGGGCTGTTGTTTCCGATATTCTTATTGCCAGAAGATTAATGTTTGTCAGGTTTTGCGTAGGATAAAGCGTTGTCGCGTCTTCCCAGTAAATCGTCGAGGGATAATAACTAAGGAGATAATCACGCGGCGGTGTCGCGACAGGATACAGGCCTATATCGACGGAATCCTGCGGAACGTGTGTGAGCATATAAGTGCCGTTAGACAGAATATAGGTCGAATCCAGAACAACAATGTTTCCCGTTGACCTGTCGAGTTTAATCGCTTTTATCATTCCGGACGTAACGGGCTGATTATTGTCCAGATATTTTACTGTTCCGGAAATCGTATGATACACGAATGAAGAGTAGTAAAACTCGCGCGCGAAATCGCTCAATTGTTTTAACTTCGTAACGGAATTGAGATTGCTTGTTCCTCTCGCTATTAACTGGCAGGCGACAATATTCTGAGTATCGCCGGGGCTGATTGATAAGTTATCCGCACCCGTGTTCATAAGCATGCGGTGGTCCATTGGCGGGGTAACCGGGTACACCGCACCCGTATCTGACAAGCAGTTAGCAACATATCCTTTCACTTCCGTCCAACCCGTATTTGTTTCCGGATCGCCCGTATAGCAAAAGGAAACAGGTGTCGGAGGATTTGTAAGCGGGTTCATAAAATGAACGCCTGATTTTTTAAATCCTTTAAGAAATAAATATGCTTCCGAAGGGGTGCTCGGATCATATTCACAGTAAGGGGCAGCGCAACCGGAACAATAAGTCGGATGAAACGACGTCATTTTGAGATTTACGGCAGGTGTAACCGCGTAATTGGTACACCCTTTCAACAAAATAAATCCCACTGCGGGCGGGTTAGCTCCGTATGACGGTATATTGCCGTTACCATCCATATTATCCGCACTGTAGCAGAAGCCCAGTTGTCTTGCCGTATCACAACCGACATAATCATCTTCAGCCGAGCCAAGATCCGGGTCAGAATATAAACCCATATACACGGATTCCCACACATTTGGTCCTTTGTTTAATATCTCCCATTCCAGAAATTGAAAATCATTATATCCTGTTTTTTGGTAACCCCAGGCTGTAAAATGCGTTTCTGCAAAAAGAGGCGCCGTGCCGCCCGAGAATCCTTCGCTTTGAGTATGGGTCGATGGAAATCCGTCTGTCATACAAACAAAAATTGTCTGAGACGCGTTTTTAACGCCGGGTGTATCTATGTTAGTTTCAAACGTTCCGTTGTTGTTAACGTCAACATACGGCGCACCGAACGGAACCATTTTGTACCAGTTTGCCCAGTCAGGATTCGCGGGTCCGTCTCCGTAACTCACTTTATAAATTTTAAAATCGCTGTTAGTAACAGGATTACCGTTTAAAATATAACCGGGACAATATTCTCCTTGATGGGAGGCTGATGCTAATCTAATGACTCCGTTGACTTTCGCGGCAATACACAGCCCTGTTGTATATATGGCAAATCTTGAACTTCCCTGCGGCCATTGAAATGCGGGGGTATTGCTCGTTCTTATGTCCTGATTAAATATACCGGATGAGACAATGTGCGTTGAAATATTATTCGGGTCGAAAATAACGTATGTTTGAGTTATCTGAGCAAATACAATATTGCTGATTGACAGGTAGAACGCCAAGGTTAATGCGAATAATGTTTTCATAAAATTTTATTTTATTTTATTATTGCACTTGTAATCTTTAAGTGTTTTCGCTTTTTCCCACAGGGCATTGAAGACAGCCGCGTGACTTTCGGCGAAATTTTTATTTCTTATTATTACATCGGCTTCGTTATAGCGGGGCACGGATTTATCTATTATGTTCATAAATACGACTTCCCTGTCTATTATTGTATAGTTCGGAATCATATCCGAGGTAATGCGGAGTTTTTCGCCGTAACTTTCGAATTTCGAAAATATTCCGACGAGGTCGGAAGGACCCGCCTTGCTCCACCTGTCACCGCGTTTGATTTTCAGTCCGTCGTGAACCTCGTAGATTGACTTAATTACGCCGCCGTTCTTTACAAACCTTGCCGCCGTTTCATCGACGTAATCCGCGACGAAAAGTTCGAGGCGTATCATAAAGAGAATTTCCTTCTTAGCGTTCTTCAGCAGTTCGTAAAATTTTACTTCTCTCTGCTTGTTGTATCCCCTGATTAGTTCGATGTTTGAATTCGACGCTCCTCCGCTTTTCGTGCTGTACAGTGGTTTAAGAATCTTAAAAGTGTCGTCGAACGCTTTTGCCTTTTTTTCTTTTTCGCGTTCAAGGTTCAGTTGAATTTTCCCGAGTATCACTTCGGGCTCAATCATTTCGTATTTAAGGATTGAGTTGGTTTCTATTTCGTTGCAGTAGCCCTTATCGACGAACGACTTGAGTATTGAATAAACGTCAGTGCGCGTAACGCGCGAGGCTTTCGAGACTTCGGTAGCGGACATCAACCTGCCTTTTAGCAGCGCTAAAAAAATCTTTGATTCGTTCTCGGTGAATCCCAGCAGCCGCAGTTTTAATACAAGTTCATCCATTATTCATATTGTTGTAGTCTATTACCACTACAATTTATAATTAATAAATTTTAAAGTCAATAGGAGTTTTTCAAAAACATCCGATAACACCGGATGGGGTTTAGCCAGCAGTTTCTTTGAGGACTAGAAGATTTTCCCTTTTGAAAGTGGGCTCTTGTGTTTTAATGTTAGCCAAACCGAGAGTCCTCCAAAGAACGGAGAGACTCCCGGATACATAATGGATATTTCTAAGCCAAACCGAGAGTCCTCCAAAAAACGGAGAGACTCTCGGATACATTATGGATGTTTCTAAGCCGCACAGAGAGTCCTCCAAAGAACGGAGAGACTCTCGGATACATTATGTTTGTTTTAAGCCGCACAGAGAGTCCTCCAAAGAACGGAGAGACTCTCGGATACATTATGTTTGTTTTAAGCCGCACCGAGAGTCCTCCATAGAACGGAGAGACTCCCGGATACATTATGGATGTTTCAGGCGTATTTCATTTGTTGTTGTTATTCTGGTTTTCGTCCTGATTTTCGTGTTCGTTCTGTTTTGTTTTTTTGGATTTCTGGTAATACTTATCCGTGTTTCCGAAATTGTAGGTCAGGTTCAGCATCAGCATTCTCGACTGCCATCTGTTGTCTCTGACGCTTCTGAAACCGACGCCGTTGTTTTCGCCCGACCATCTTCTCGTGTTGAACACGTCTTCGGCGCGTATATTCACGCTAAGTTTTTTCTTGAAGAGTTCCTTTGAAATGCCAACGTCAAAATTCTGCATCGGGTCATTGAATCCCGTCGCGGTGAATCTTTTTCCGGAAAAATTGTAGTAAAGGTCGATGTTGAACAAATCGCCGACTATTATTGACGAGCGTACATTGGCGCGCCAGGTGAAACCCTCCTCACCCTGAAACTCGTTAAGAACGCTTCCTTCAAATTTTGTCTGGTAGAGACTGAGCGTTCCGTTAAGAGTAAGCCATTTAAGAGCCGAGGACCTTATCATTAAATCAGAGCCGTAGGATTCCGCTCCCGCGCCGTTCCTGTATGTAGTAACGGTTGTAACGGAATCAGCGAGAACACTGTAAGTAGAAATCACATCATACGACTTTCTGTAGAACAGAGAAGCGGTAACCGACGCGATGTTAGAGAAAAAGTTATAACTCAGTTCGAACGAGTTCGTGAATTCGGGCAGGAGTTCGGGATTGCCGTATGAAATATACCGGTTGTTGTATTTGTTCACGAACGGATTAAGCCTCCATATATTCGGGCGGGTAATTCTTCTGCTGTAACTCAGTTGTATTTCGTTCGTCATTCCGATTTTCTGCGACACGCTCGCGGTCGGAAAGAAATCGGTGTAATCTTTAGTAAAATTCCTTCCGTCGGTCACGAGTTCCCCGTACGTATGGGTGTTCTCAACGCGCAGACCGAGTTTAAACTTGAATCCTTTAATCCTGTGAGAGAAAGTTCCGTAAACGGCGTTTATTTTTTCGTCGAGTTTGAACCTGTTTGTCAGGTCGGTGTTTCTTACAAAACCGTTAATGAAATAATTCAGCGTGTCGTAGGTATAATCATTATCGTTGAATCTGAACGTTCCCTTGTATCCCGTTTCAATTTTAGTGTTTTCACCGAACGGGTGGGTATAGTCTGTCTGAGCCTTGAAGTTGCTGTTTTTATTTTCAGTGTTGCTTATCTGCCTAAGGGGATTCGGGAGGGGCAGGACAAGAGAATCATAATATTGCTGGAATTCGTCTCCTTCATTAGCGTTATTGTCCCATCCGTAAGAAAACTCAGCGCTTAACTCCTTTCCTTTGTTATCGAACTTGCCGTTGTAATAAAGGCTTGCGCTGTTGCTTCCGTAGTTTCCGTCGTATGACATTCCGTTCGTATAGAAAGAGGTCAGCGCGCCGAACTGATTATAGTTGCTGCTTTTTCCGTTAGAAGAGTTTATGAAGTTGCTTCTGTTTATGTATAAATCCATTCCCGTGGAATGTCCTTTAGAGATTTCATATTCGGCGCCGAGCGATAAATACCCGAATTTGTTCTTACCGTTTCCGTCGGAATAAGAATCGAATACGGAAGCGGGATTTTCGTAAATAGTTTTCGACGTGCCGCTGTTTTCAAATTTGAACGAGCCGCCGCCTCCGCTGGCGAAGAGGCTCCATTTATTTTTCTTGAAATTCAGGCCCCCGCCTATGTACCAACTATCGAGATTGCTTCTTATGCCGGAGTACACGTAGCCGTTATAACCGAGCATATCGTCGGTTTTAGGCTGCATCACTATATTAATTATTCCCGTGACACCTTCAGATTCATATTTAGCCGACGGGTTAGTTATTATTTCGACATTCTTAATAGCATCGGCGGGCACCTGCTTCAGGCTGCCGAACTTCATCGGTTTGTTGTCTATAAGAATCAGGACGTTCGAACTGCCGCGCAGTGTAACGTTATCATTCGCGTCAACATCCACCATCGGAACTTTCCTAAGCACGTCGAGTGCTGTTCCGCCTTTCGTGGAAGTAAGTTTTTCGGCGTCGAATATTTTTTTCTCGTCCTCGAACCTTATGTCGGGCGTTTCGCTTTCAACTTTTATTTCTTCCGTCACGTATCCGTCGGGACTTAGTTTGAGCGTATCGAATTTCAATTCAGACGCGCCTGCGTCAAAATTCAGTTTTTTGTAATTAGTTTTGTAACCCGTGTATGACAGGGATAGCAGGTAAGAATTAACAGGAAGGCCCAAAACGGAGAAAAATCCTTTCGGGTTGGTTTCGGTCCCTTTTACAAGGGATGAATCTTTGATATTAAGGATTTTAATTGTCACGCCGTTCAGAACGCTTCCGTCCTTCGAGTCAAAAACCGTTCCCGAGACGGTGCACTGTGAATAAGCAGACGCGGATACAAAGAACACCGCGGATATAAGAAATATTGCAAAACGGATTTTCGTATTCATTCGTAAGATATTATAATGCATTATACAATAATACCACAATTCAATTTATGAATAAACATATTTTGAGAAGCAAATCAAGCAATAAAAAAAGGGGACGCTTACAGGCGCGTTCCCCTTTTTATCTTTTCGGATTATGAATTAATTTCCTGTTTGTTGTATTTCGGTTTCGACTTCTCTTTGTTTCCTCTGCGAGGTTTTCTGCGATTCGGACTTGCTTAGATTTCCGAAGTTGACGGTCAACGTCAGGAACGCCGACCTCGAATTCGTCTTTTGAGTAATTACCTGATTGAAGTTACTGCCGGACGAAGCGAGATAGAATCTCTGCTGGTTGAACAGGTCGTTTATCCTGAAACCCACGACGAGAAGTTTATCCATGAAACTTTTCTGGACGGCGAAATTGAACATCTGGAACGGGTCTATAGAGCCCTGAGAGTTCTTCTGCTTGCCGTAATAGAAATACGTGAGCGTGAAATCCGCGACGTCCGGGACGGACGCGCTCGTCGAGAATCTTGTTGACCAGGCGTCAAACGTCTTGTCGAAATTATTGTTCGGGTTATCGTTGAAAATATTCGTGTTGAAATAACTTAAACTGCCGTTAAGCGACCACCACTTAGCGAGATAACCCTGAAGAATCATTTCCGCTCCCATCGTATTCGACTTGCCGGCGTTTTCGGGCTTAGACATCGAGACGCCGTTGGAGTCCACATTCGATACGAAGTTAATCATATTGTTCAGGTTTCTGTAGTACGCGGAAACCGTAACCGAGCCGAATTTCAGGAAGCGCGTGTATCCCGCCTCCACAGAGTTTATGTATTCGGGTTCGAGATATGGATTGCCCGAGCGTTTGGAGTAAGCGTCGAACTGTTCGGTGAACGGATTCAGCAGGAACAGGTTCGGGCGGTTTATGCGGCGGCTGTAACTCAGTTGAAACTGATTTTCATTTCCGATTTTCTGCGACATGCTCAAGGATGGAAACACGTCAACATAGTTGCTGTTGTGCTTTTCCGCGCCCTGAAGTATTGAGAAGTCGAGCCACGTATGCTCCGCTCTCAATCCCGCCTGATAAGTGAAGTCCTTGTACGCTCCGGAATAAGTGAGGTACGCCGCGGATATAGCGTCTCTGTAACTCGCGTCGTTATCCTTTCCCGGAACGGGCATCCAGCCGCCCGACAAAGTATCGAGGTACCTGAAAGTGTAATCTCCCTCTATGGCTCTTATGTTCGTCTTCAAGCCCGATTCGATTTTTGATTTCTCTCCGAGGGGGTGAACATAATCGGCCTGCCCGTTGAGAAAATTAAAATAGAATTTTGAGAACTTGTCTTCGTAAGTTGTCAAGCCGCCGAGATGGTTAACGTAACTCACGGGACTTTCTTCTTTTCTTGTAGAGAAGTTAGCGAACGCCGTGAATTCTTTTTCTTTCTGTTCGTATTTTTTGGTGTAAGTAAGCGTCGCGTCAATATTGTAACCGTTCCTGCCGTCGTCAACGTCAACAATCAGCCCCGAACTATTTCCGGGATTCAGAACGTCGAGGTTGTTTTTTGATTTGATTCCCCTGTCGTAATAAAATATGTTGCCGACGAAAGACAGCGTGTTTTTCTTGTCAATGTCGTAATCCGCTCCGAAAGAGCCGTAATGGGATATACCCTTGTAATTCCAGGTCAAGCCGGTATTGACGTAAGAAACGCCGCCTGAGTTAAATACTTCCCTGAGAATGCTTGAGCGTCCCGGAAGGCTGTAATTCCAGTAACTGTAATTTCCCGTAACGGTCCATTTATTTTTCTTCACGGAGCCGCCCGTTGAAAAATTATATTTATCTTCCGTGCCGCCGTTGACTTTCACGTTGCCGTTGTATCCGAATTCATTGCTGGGCTTCATAATTATGTTGATTATGCCCGAAACGCCTTCCGCTTCATACTTCGCGGACGGATTGTTTATTACTTCGACCTTATCAATCATAGACGCGGGAATGTTCTGCAGAACCTGCGTGCCGTTGCTGAGGAGCGCGGAGGGTTTGCCGTCGATTAGAATCTTAACGTTAGAACTTCCGCGGAGGCTGACGTTGCCGTCGTTATCGACTTCGACAGACGGAACGTTTCTCAGCATTTCGAGAGCGTTTCCGTTTTTCGCGGTCAGGTCCTTTTTAACGTCATATATTTTTTTCCCCGCTTCAAACGTCATCGCGGGCGCTTCATCGACCACGTCAATCTGCTGCGTCATTTCCGAATTCGTTTCAAGTTGCACGTTGCCGAGGTTGATCTCTTTTCTTTCTTTGTTAACCTTGACGTTTTTCGCAACCGCGGTGGTGTATCCGACATAACTTACCTTTATGTAATAAACTCCTTCGCTCACACCCGAGACGAGAAAACTTCCGTCTTTTTCACTCGAGCCGCCCGTAACGAGCGACGAATCTTCCGATTTGAAAACCTGTATAGTCGCGGATTCGAGCGGATTTCCCGTTGTTTTATCGGTAACGGTTCCCTTAACTACGGCGCCCGTAACAGATACCTGAGAAAAGCCCGCGGCTGAGAAAATTAATGCGAGCAATAAAGCGGCAAATGTTGTTTTTCGTATAAAACTCATAGTCCCTCCAAAAAATTTTTTCTTTCTCTTTTATACGAAAAGGCCGCTTAATGGTTGCAGGGTGAAGCAGAAATTCGGATTAATCAATATAATAGCGAGCGTTCGGCCTTTAAACCGGCAGGGACAGCGCACGACCAGACAAAAAGCGGCAGAAAGATTTTTTTGTCAACACTTGCTATTGACAATTAATATTTCTATTATTGGGTAAAATCAAAGGGGTATAAAATATGAATGCAAAAAGAATTTTCATTTCGGCTGTCCTTACGGGACTGATTTTTTTCCTCTCTGTTTCAACCCAAGCCCAGCAATATATTTTAATCGGGTGGAACGACCTCGGCATGCACTGCGCGAACAAGTATTTCGGAAAGGTAGCGGTGCTTCCTCCGTATAACAACATATACGGGCAGATAATAAAGAAGCAGAGCGGAATGTCTCCGCAGATAATGACGACGGGGTTTACAATCGAGTATTCGATTCCGTACAATACTTATTCCGTCGGAAAGACAGATTTCTGGACTTACGCTCAGCAATTGTTCGGTCTTCCGAGTCCTCTGCCTCCGAACATCGGTCTAACGGGAAAGGGTCTGACAGGCGTGCTTGACCCGAATACAGGATTTTTCAGGGCGGAAGGCATTCCGGTAACTCCGTTCAAGGATACAAATTTGACGCAGGAAAAACCGTTTCAGACTATACATCTTATCGCGAAAAACACGAGCGGTACGACCGTATCAACGACCGATTGCGTCATTCCCGTAAGCAATGAAATCGGCTGCGTTTCATCGGGCTGTCATTCCTCGGAACAAAACATACTCAACGAGCACGAGACCGTTCCGGGTTTCAATACTAACGGTCCCGTTCTTTGCGCGTCCTGTCACGGTTCGCCCGCTCTCGGCACAACCGGAGACACGATTAACGCGAAGTGGTTTTCTTACAGAATTCACAACAAGCATAAAAACATGCTGCCCGCAAATGACATCAATACCTGTTACAAATGCCATCCGGGTCCGAATACACAGTGTCTTCGCGACGTCATGAGCCAGAATCAGGCAAACCCGCTTATATGTCAGAGTTGTCACGGAACTATGTCAACCGTCGCGTCATCAATTCTCGCGGGCCGCAAACCGTGGGTGAACGAACCGAGCTGCGGCGCGTCATCCTGCCACGGAAGCAACTATGCGGAAGAGCCGAACAAACTTTACAGGAATTCGAAAGGACACGGCGGCGTTTTTTGTTCGGGCTGCCACGGAAGTCCGCACGCCATAACACCGTCGCGCGAAGCCAACGACAACATACAAAGCATAAACCTGCAGGGACACGCAGGCGCGCTCCGCGACTGCATGATTTGCCACAGCACGCCGCCTACGGCTCCAGGGCCGCACGGGATAATGTATTCGGGAATTCACAACATAAGTTCGGAGATACCGGGTAATTTTAAATTATACCAGAACTATCCGAACCCGTTCAATCCGACGACAAAAATTAAGTTCGACGTTTCGAAGAACGCTTTCGTTACTTTGAAAATTTATGACATACTCGGAAAGGAAGTTGCAACGCCTGTAAGTCAGAAACTACAGCCGGGGACATACGAAGCGGACTGGAACGCTTCCGATTTCAATTCCGGAATTTACTTTGCGAGAATTGTCACGGAGAGATTTTCGGATAGCAGGAAAATGATACTGGTGAAATAATTTAATTTGATAAGTAAAGCAAAAGCCCCTTTTATAAGGGGTTTTTTGTTTTGCATTATTCTTTTTTATCCGAATAAATAAATTGCATCATGTATTATGAAAATATTTTAGGGCTTATAGGAAACACTCCTCTCGTTAAACTGAACAGAATAACGAAGGGGCTGGAAGCGACAGTGCTCGCTAAGATTGAATTTTCAAATCCCGGCGGAAGCGTGAAGGACAGGGTCGGGCTCGCAATGATAGAGGACGCGGAAGAGTCGGGGCTTTTGAAACCGGGCGGAACCATCGTGGAGGCGACAAGCGGCAATACCGGTATCGGTCTCGCGCTCGCCGGACGCGTAAAGGGTTACAGCGTTATATTTGTAATGACGGATAAAATCGGACAGGAAAAAAGGAATTATCTGAAGGCGCTCGGAGCGGAGGTAATAATAGTACCGAAGGAAGCAACACCCGATTCGCCCGATTATTACCGCAACAAGGCAAAATCGCTCGCGGATTCAATACCGGGAGCCGTTAATCTGAACCAATACGCGAACAGTTCTAATCCGAACGCGCATTACAGGACAACGGGAAAGGAAATCTGGAACGACACTGAAGGAAAGATAACGCATTTCGTTTGCGGGGTCGGTACGGCAGGAACGATAACAGGGGTTTCAAGATATTTAAAGGAGAAGAATCCGGGTATCAGGGTTATCGGAGCGGACCCCGTCGGCTCGAACTTTAAACTTTACAAGGATGAGGGGAAAACCGGCGAAACGACACTTCATCAGATTGAAGGGCTCGGAACGGACATCATTCCTCCGATAACGGATTTTAAATATGTCGATGAGATTGTGAGCGTGAGCGATACAGATTCAATAAGAATGTGCAGAAGATTATCCGGAGAAGAAGGAATTTTTTGCGGCGCGTCGTCGGGAACGGCGTGTCACGCCGCGATTGAAACGGCGAAGCAGTTAGGAAAAAACGACTTAGTGATATTCATAGTTTGCGACACTGGGGAGAGATATCTTTCAAAATACCATAATGACGATTGGCTGAAAGAGCACGGGTTTTAAAACAAGCATCAAAACAAAAAGCCGCGTTTGGGATACGCGGCTTTTCAATATATTATTACTTTCCGCTAGT
>CALGII010000299.1 GCA_937915485.1 uncultured Ignavibacteriota bacterium
ATGGGCGACGTGATGGGCGACTTGAGTTCGAGGCGCGGAAGAATAGAAGGAATGCTGCAGAGAAGCGACGCGCAGGTTATCAGGTCGATGGTGCCTTTATCCGAAATGTTCGGTTACGCTACGCAACTTCGCTCGATGACGCAGGGGCGCGCGATATACACGATGCAGTTCTCGCATTATGATGAAGCGCCGAAATCGGTATCGGAAAAGATAATCGAAAATTATACAGGCAAGAGAAGATAGTTCTTTAATAAGTTTGGGTCAGCCCCGTTCTAAACGGGGACAGAACTCGTGAATCAGACACGAAAACGCTCTATAAAACCTTAAGCACGACTCCGCGGATTGTGTGAAGGTTTCCGTCCGAAAGGACAAGATTGGGTCAGTAGCTCAGTTGGTTAGAGCGCGTGCCTTATAAGCACGAGGTGGGAGGTTCAATTCCTCCCTGACCCACTGGTTTTAAAAGTATATTTACTAATTTAAATAACTCTATAGGAGATTTAAAAAATGGCAAAAGAAACATATGACGTGTCTAAACCGCACGTTAATATTGGAACCATCGGGCACGTTGACCATGGAAAAACTACGTTAACCGCTGCCATCACTATGTGCTTAGCAAGAAAAGGTTCTGCTAAGGTAAAAAAATTCGATGAAATTGATAAAGCACCCGAAGAAAAGGCAAGAGGTATCACGATTGCGACTGCCCACGTCGAGTATCAGACAGAAAAAAGACACTATGCTCACGTTGACTGTCCCGGACACGCCGACTATGTAAAGAATATGATTACAGGTGCTGCGCAGATGGACGGTGCCATTCTTGTAGTAGCGGCAACAGACGGTCCCATGCCCCAGACGAGAGAACACATTCTTCTCGCGCGTCAGGTAGGCGTACCCGCAATGGTAGTATTCCTTAACAAGGTCGACGCGGCGGATCCCGAACTGCTCGAACTCGTTGAAATGGAAATCAGGGAACTCCTTACAAAGTACGATTTCCCGGGCGACGATATTCCCATCATCAGAGGTTCGGCGTTAAAGGCAATGGAAGCCGGTCTTGACGAATCTATCGGTATCGACGACGAAAGATTAAAATGCGTATGGGAACTGATGGACGCCGTAGATGCGTATATTCCCGAGCCGGCGCGCGAAACTGACAAGCCGTTCCTTATGTCGGTTGAGGACGTGTTCTCAATCACGGGACGCGGTACGGTAGCGACCGGAAGAGTCGAAAGAGGAAAAGTGAAAGTCGGAGACGAAGTCGAATTGATAGGTCTCGGCGCTCACAAGAAAACAGTCGTAACAGGCGCGGAAATGTTCAACAAAACACTTAATGAAGCGGTCGCGGGATTCAACTGCGGTCTCTTGTTAAGAGGCGTTGACAAGAAGGAAATCGAAAGAGGAATGGTGCTCGCGAAACCCGCGTCGGTAACTCCTCATACGAAATTCGAAGCGCAGGTTTACGTGTTGTCGAAAGAGGAAGGCGGACGCCATACTCCTTTCGCGAATAACTACAGGCCTCAGTTCTATTTCAGAACTACTGACGTGACGGGCGTCGTTACACTTCCCGAAGGCGTTCAGATGGTTATGCCGGGCGACAACCTTGACGGTTTGAAAATCGACCTTATTGCTCCTATCGCGATGGAAGAGAAACTCAGATTCGCCATCAGAGA
The DNA here is from genome assembly GCA_937915485.1 of uncultured Ignavibacteriota bacterium. Taxonomy (GTDB): domain Bacteria; phylum Bacteroidota; class Ignavibacteria; order Tepidaquicellales; family Tepidaquicellaceae; genus CAIKZJ01. The sequence continues at coordinate 1,665 of CALGII010000299.1, forward strand.
AGGCGGCAGAACTGTCGGTTCCGGTGTTGTAACAAAAATTGTTGAATAATACATTTTAACTACGGACGGGAACGGAAACGTTCCCGCCCGCAAAAAATATAAAACAAACAAAAATTGGCTACACAAAAAATCAGGATTAAATTAAAATCTTACGACCACGCATTGCTGGACAAGTGGACCGAGAGGATTATTAAGACTATCAAGCAGACGGGCGCAATCGTCAGCGGACCGATTCCTCTTCCTACGAAGAAGAATATTTATACCGTTCTGAGATCGCCTCACGTCGATAAAAAGTCGAGAGAGCAGTTTGAAACAAGGTCTCATAAAAGACTTATTGATATTCTCAATTCCTCGAATAAAACTGTCGATGCATTGACAAAACTGGATCCTCCGGGTGGCGTTGATATAGAAATAAAAGTTTAATCGTAAGATCTGTTAAAAATTAATTATACTCAAATGTTAGGTATATTAGGAAAAAAAATAGGTATGACTACGTTCTTTGAGGATTCCGGAAACGCGATACCGTGTACAGTCATTGAAGCAGGACCGTGCGTTGTAACTCAGATTAAGACGAAGGAAAAAGACGGATATGAAGCGGTGAAAGTCGGTTTCGGAACTAAGAAGGAAAAGAAGGTTAACCAGCCTCAGAGAAAAGTCTATCAGAATTTAAAAATTGCTCCCCCACGATACGTTAAGGAACTCAGGGATTTCCCGTTTGCAGACCTTAAAGTGGGCGACGAATTAAAAATAGACAACATATTTAAAGTCGGAGATAAGGTTAAGGTTACCGGTTTGTCAAAAGGTAAAGGATTCCAGGGCGTAGTTAAAAGACACGGATTCGGCGGCGGTGTGCGCACACACGGTCAGAGCGACAGGGAAAGAGCACCGGGTTCCATCGGCGCTTCTTCTTATCCGTCAAGAGTTCTTAAAGGCCAGAGAATGGCCGGAAGAATGGGCGGTGATAAGGTCACTATAGCGAATCTTAAAGTCGTAAAGATTATCCCGGACTCAAATCTTATTCTTTTAAAAGGCTCCATTCCGGGAGCAAATTCAGGTTTAGTGGAAATTTATAAAAATTAAAAATGGAACTTAAAGTATTAAAAATAAACGGTAACGACAGCGGTGAAGTAATCAATCTCCCCGACGAAATCTTCGGAATTGAACCGAATACCCACCTGATTTATCAGGCGGTGAGGACTTACCTTTCGAACAGAAGACAGGGAACGCACAAGACCAAGGAAAGAAGCGAAGTCAGCGGCGGCGGCAAAAAGCCTTACAGACAAAAAGGTACAGGCAATGCCCGGCGTGGTACCAGCCGTTCACCCGTGATGGTAGGCGGCGGTAACATTTTCGGACCGAAACCTCACAGGTATTACCTCGATATTCCGAAAAAGGCTGCCAAACTCGCGCGGAAAAGCGCGCTGAGCCTTAAAGCGAAGGAAAATGAGATTACAGTCATAGAGGATTTTTCTTTCGATAAACCGAAAACAAAAGATATGGTCGAGATTCTGAAATCGCTTAAACTTGACGCGACTAAGACTCTTCTTCTTGTTCCGGAAAAAAGCGAAGGCCTGTACAAATCGGGTAGAAATCTTCCGAAACTGAACGTTCTTATTTCAGATCAGGCTGCAACTTATGACCTGCTGAACAATAAGATGCTGTTGATACAAAAATCGGCAGTCGAGAAATTATGTAAGCCGTTATTATCTTAACAGAATTTAATAAAATGAAAAGAATCATCATAAGACCGTTAATAACCGAAAAGAACACTATTCTGCAGGAAGAAAGAAACCAGTACGCTTTCGAGGTTGGTCTGGATGCAAACAAGATTGAAATCACGAACGCTATCCAGAAAAAGTTCAACGTAAGGGTTACAAGCGTAAGAACAGTTATTATGAAAGGCAAGCAGAAGACATTGATGACTAAAAAGGGCAGATTCACCGGCTACAGGGCTGACAGAAAGAAAGCCATTGTGACTTTGCACAAAGAGGATAAGATTGACTTCATCGGCGGAACTCCTACTGAATAAAATTTCGGGAATTAATAAGAATAAACACGAAAAAATTAAATAAAAATAGGGATTTGGTTTCAAATGAAACTAAGTTCCTATTTTTGTAGTTTAATAAAAAGCAGATATTAAATTACTTGCTTTGAAAAAATATGAAATTAGGCAAACAATACACAAGCCGCGAAAATCAATCGACTGATATTTACCTGAAGGAAATCAGCAAAACTACGCCCTTAAGCGTGGCAGATGAAATAGACTGCGCGAAAAAAATAAAAAAAGGCGATAAGAAAGCGCTGGATACTCTGGTAAAAGCAAACCTCAGGTTTGTCGTCAGCGTTGCCAAACAGTATCAGAATCAGGGCTTGTCCCTGAATGACCTGATTAATGAAGGCAACCTTGGCTTGATTAAAGCGGCAAAAAAATTCGACGAGACGCGCGGATTCAAGTTCATATCTTACGCTGTCTGGTGGATTAGACAGTCCATACTGCAGGCTCTTGCTGAGCAATCCCGTGTTGTGAGACTGCCTCTGAACATCGTTCAGCAGAAAAGCAAGATTTCTAAGACTATCAGCGAACTGGAACAGCGGAACGAAAGGGCTCCGAATGTTCTGGAAATCGCCGAACAACTGGATATGAGCATTTATGAAGTTCAGGAAACCCTGAAGAACTCAAGCGGTCACGTATCTATGGACGCTCCGAGCATTCACGGCGAGGATACCAAACTCATCGATATTATGCCCGACAAGGCTGAAAAGATGCCCGACCAGGGTCTCTTGAAAGATTCGCTCAGGATTGAAATTGAAAGAGCGCTCGATACTCTTTCGCAGAGGGAAAAAGAAGTCGTGAAACTTTACTACGGACTCGAAAAGGAAAATCCCCTTACGCTCGAGGAAATAGGCGATAAGTACAAGTTAACACGCGAACGCGTTCGTCAGATTAAGGAGAAAGCAATTCGCAGACTCAGACAGGCTTCGAGAAGCAAGACGCTTAAAGCGTATCTCGGACAGTAATAGTTATTAAAAAATACATCGACGATTATTAGAATAAAGACCGGACAATCTCCGGTCTTTTTTTTGCCTCGTCAGTATCAGAATCTCAAATATGTATCCGGGAGTCTCCCCGCTTTATAGGGGGACTCTCGGATTTTATATTAAAAACCGCACGGCGTCTCCAAAGAGCGGGAATCCTTCCCTGAACGTTAGGATGGACATCGTTTTTCAGAGACTCTTTTAAATATATTTTTGATTTTTAATATATATTTTTGATTTTTGATATTTTATTTTTGATTTATAAAAATTATATTTGCTAATAGCAACTAATTAATTAAATTATGCCGGTTTTCGAATATAAATGCAGGGATTGCGGTACCGTTTACGACGTGCTGCACAAATCAAACACAAGCAAGGATGACGTCGTTTGTCCTAAATGCAGTTCAAAAAAACAGGACAAATTGATTTCTTCATTCTCATCGAGCATCAAATCATCCTCGGGTTCAGGCGGCTGCGAAGGAGGTTCCTGCGGCTTGCCTTCATACGGCGGGGGCTGCTCTAACGGGATGTGCGGATTGAATTAAAAAATTATTGTATCTTTTTCGGATGTTGTTCCGTATTTTAGGTATAAAGTAATTCAAACTTTTTCTTAATTTACTAAAGGAGCAGTAATGAAAAGGGTATTTATCACATTTCTGTTATTGGCAGTTTCCACACTTCTTTCTGCCCAGTATAAAAAATCAGCGCCGTTGCCGTATTTCTTTGAAGACGGTAAAGGGCAGGCGCCAGTTAGTATAACTTACGGCAGAACCATTCTGGAAACTTATCCCGGAGGCAATACTTTCGCATCGAATTTCTGGGATTATCAGACGAACGGTAATTGTCTGCATCAGTTGTTTGTGAGAGGGGACACAGTCGTAATCGCTTATCCTTCAGTCGATTCGACGGATCCGACAGGAACGTCAACCCGGCTGGCGTTTTATACATTCAGCACGAACGGCGGTGTTACCTGGGAAACACCATTAGCGTTGACAAATCTGCCCGCGAGAAGCGGATATCCTGAAGCGTATTATTTCGTTTATGGCGGTAATCCTGGAGTTGTTTTATCGGGCAGAAGATATAACGGCTCGAATGCCAGGGGAGGGGCGTGGACTGATACATTCTTCGGAACGGGTGCATTTTCAATGGCTTACGTGCCCGAACCGGGACGTGATTATTTCGGTTCGTTTATTGGCGGTACTACATACGGAGGGCTTTTCAGTTCGCCTCAAACAACCACACCGAGCGTTGATTCGCTCTTTTTCTGCAAGTACGACATCGTTACTAATAATATGACGGGGAAGACATTAATTGTTTCTCCCGGTAACGGTATCGAAGGGAATGTCAGATACAGACTGACATCAAAGGATAATAATCTTTTCGCGATGTGGTACGATAACGATACGACCACGGGCACGAATGATTACGCTATCAGATATAAAACATCGTCAGACGCGGGTACGACCTGGGGCACTCTGGGAACTTTGCAGATGTCCCGCGGTTTCGGAGGCATCGTTAACGGTGACTCTTGCAGCCCTTGGTTCGGAATAGATGCCGCGTTCAAACCCGGAACGGGAGCTACCTGGGCTGCCGTTTGGAGCACCTTATACAGACGCCCCGAAGGTGGACAGAACTCGGGTGACAATCAGGCTTGTAAGATACTCTTCAGTTCACCCGGAATAAACGGCGGTCTTCCGGTTGAGGTTGCTGGAAAAATTAATATGAATACGATTTCTGATACAGGTCTTTTCTTTAATAGATTAGCATTGCAGGTCGGCGTTACTCCCGTATCGCATCCCAGCATAGCCTTTTCAGACGATGGTTCCAGAATCTGCGTTGCCTTTTCTTCGTTTCAACCCGGTGATACGCTCGATAATTTCACGTTTAATGAGATATACGTGACGTATTCCGATAACGGCGGAACGAACTGGGCAAATCCGGTAAAACTTACGAATACTCCGACGTGGGACGAACTCTATCCCGTGCTCTCGCAGACAGGAAACACTCCGACATCCTTTAAGATAAAGTTCCAGGCTACAAGAGGTCCGGGAAGCCAGAGCTTTACTGATAACGCCCCGACATACAGGGTTTATCAGGTTTATAAGACATTCAATCCTGCGAATGTCGGCGTGCAAAACATCGGTACTAACGTACCTGAAAAATTCTCTCTGAAACAGAATTATCCAAATCCTTTCAATCCGGAGACAAAAATCAGGTTTGACGTATCGAAAACTTCGTTCGTGACTTTAAAGGTTTACAACATCCTCGGACAATTAGTCGAGACATTAATTAATAACGAGCAATTGTCGGCGGGAACGAAGGAAGTTACGTTTAACGGCTCGACGCTTACGAGCGGAATCTATTTCTATACGCTTACGAGTGCGAACGGCTTCAGCCAAACAAGAAAAATGATGCTTATCAAATAAGATTAAAGACATTCTAAAATAAAAAGGCTGCAGTATTCTGCAGCCTTTTTTTATA